>NVWG01000039.1 GCA_002746185.1 Candidatus Hydrogenedentota bacterium | reverse complement strand
GCCGCTACTAATGAGCTCTCTCTTGTGTGTCAATTGCGAGATGGCCGGAGGCCGACGCGACAATCTCGTCACTCTGGAGACTCCCCATGAAAAAAACGAAACTGCTCCATGCACCCCTTTTTGACTAAGGTTTATGAAAAGTTATTTAACCTTTAAGCCTGCATATTCTCGGGTGTAATCCACAGGTTTTTCCTGATATAGTGAGTAAAGTATGTTGCATTTAGAAAATTTTGGAGGAATTCTTCATGAATAAATGGACAAAATATATCACCCTCACACTTGCCTTGCTGGTTTCTCTTACAGCCGCTGCGGAAGAAGGCGCGAAAGTTACGAATCTGGATGCCAGCGGCGGCACCTCGACTGGGCACATGGTGGTCTTTGTGGCCAATCAAACCTCGGCAAGCACCATGGCTGGCACCGCGTATGTGGCATTTATGAAGGACGGAAAATTCGATGGTGCTTATGGGCTTCACACTGAGGGCGATACCACTTCTGTTGGCGATGTCTCCGGTGCGGTGGCGAAAAAAACTACGGATAAAACAGACCCCAAGGCGACCATCACCCATGTGGACGTGACCGCAGAGCAGTACGCCAACAGTCAGAAGGCGGTACAGTCGTATCGCGACACGAAGGAACACCTGGACGCGCCAGCCCAGGTAGCGGTGAATTGCGCCATCGAAGTGCTGGGTGCTTGCGGCATGAAATACCCATACCGATCCGGCTTGCGTCCCCCCAATCCTACGCAGTTCTTTGGCGATATCGGTACGACTAATCGGAAATTAGCTAAAGACTAATTCCAACTCCACAACGTAGTAGAAACATCAGCAGTGACTATTGAAGAGCATCCGAAACTGAAAGCACTGGCCGGTCTGATTATTCGCAGACCGGTCTTTATTATTACCGTTTGCATGAGTATCACCCTGGTCCTTGCCATGGTGGCCGTCACAACCCCAGCCGATCTGTCGTTCACCGGACTCCTGAATCAGACCGAGCCCGAGGTGAAACTGTTTCGGAGCCAGTTGGAAACCTTCGGCGCATCCTCCATGCTGGTCCTGCTGTTGGAAGGCGAACCGGAGGAGTTGGGACAGGCCATCGATCTTTTGATGGAAGAACTACCGAAACGATCTCCCGTAGCGGGTATGACACCTCCTGCCGATCCCCAGTGGTTCATGGACCGTGCTCCCTGGCTCTGGCCCGATGTGCTTTACGAAAGAGTCATGACAGAAGCGGTGAAAGAATCGCCGGATCCCGCTGTCCTCCAAACCGTCGCCGCCGCTGATATGCTCATTACCAAGACGTTGCGCCCCACGGATAAGGCCGCGCTGCTTTCCATGGAACTGCAAGGCGGCCCTCTCGATATGGCCATGGGCGGCGATGATTATCTAATCATCGAGAGGGAAACGCACGCGCTGCTGAACGATTCCGGCTTGCAGGTTACGGCTGATTTTACCGGACTGGCAGCACTGGGCGCTCAGGATCAGCATGCGGTGTTTCTGCGCGTGAAAATACTGACCCCGCTAACCCTTATCGTCGTACTCATTCTGCTGCGAAGTGTGGAAACCCGTTTCACGCGAATACTCTTGGCAGGCGTGGCTCTGGGCAGCTCCATACTCATCTCCTTCGGCATGGTGGGTTTGATTCAGGGACGACTCAGTATTTTGGTTACTTTCTTCGGCATGCTCCTCATCGGGTTGGGYATCGAYTTCGGTATTCAYCTTYTKGTTTCYCTSCGCGAYGGRCGGTCTCACGGGCTCAGTCCRGACAAAGCRWTRTCTTACGGCGTGCAGCATACCGGCYTGGCCATTGCCCTGGGCGGTACGACGACGGCCTTGGCTTTCGGAGTCGTGGCGCTTACCCCTGAACCTGGCGCCCGGGACATGGGACTGGCTGCGGTGTTTGGATTGTTCGCTGCCATGATTCTCATGCTCACCTTTCTCCCAGCATCCTGGCTGATACTGGAACGCCGCCATGCTGTACAGGCCGATCCGCCTCCCCGGTTCAACCTGCCGGGACTTCACGCCAGCGTGGGACTCTCCCTTAAATACCCGCGCACCATGTTGCTGTTCACGGTACTTATCATGGCTGTAGTGGGAACAGGTATACGTCACTATCATCTGGAAGGGGACTTGAAGCGGCTCATCTCCCGGGATATGCCTGCGGTGCAGGTGGAGGAACGTCTGAAGGAAATATACGGCATCTCGCCAGTGATCTATTCTGCTTCAGCTGATTCATTGGAGCAAGCTCGCGAGTGGACACGCGAACTGCGCAAGCTGCCGGATATCGCCCAGGTAAGTTCTGCTGCCGATTTTCTGTTGGAAGGTGTGGAGGTACGGCCCGCTGAAGTTGCCGCATTGTTGGCAGCGCATGGCGATTCCACCAATCCACTTATCGCTCGGCTGAAATCTGGTATGGAGAAAGGCCCTATTTCGCTGGATGATTTACCGCCGGAGTTGGCTGCGGGGCAAGTGGGAGCCAATGGGGAATTGGCATTGCGTATTACGCCCAGCGAAAATCTGCTGGACGCGTATCTGTTGAAGGATCAAATTGCCGCCATTCGTTCCATCGCCCCAACTGCCACCGGAATGCCCGTTATTGTGAAAATGGCTGTACTGGGTCGTCGCGATTACATACCCATTCTCATCCCCGCCATATTAGTCGTTGTCGTACTGATTCTTTCCATCACTTTTCGCAATGTGAAAGATGTAATACTGGCCATGCTTCCTGTGGTGGTGGGCACGGTGCTGGCCTTTGGTCTGTATTTTCGACTGGGCCTCATGTACAACACGCTCACGGGTGCCGTGGTCCCGGTGATCATCGGTCTGGGTGTGGATGACGGCATCCATGTAGTAGAACGTCTGCGTCGATACAAGCATCGTACCTCCGCCAATATACATGAAGCCGTGGAAGGCGTGGGGCGCGGTATTTTTCTCACTACTGCCACAACGGTCATCTCCTTCATCGGCCTTCTCTTCACGAATCATCCTGGCATGGAAAGCATCGCGTATTTCATGCTGATGGGTGTACCCTTGTGCTTCGTAGCCTCGGTGACCGTGCTGCCAGCAGCCGCGACTTTACTGGAAGGTAAGTCTCACAACCCGGACGGCGATGATCAGGACTAGTCCTTTCTTGCCCTTTTTATCCGCTGATGACACCGATTTCACAGATGAACTTACCGCATCGTCATTGCAAGAAGGTCGTAGACCGACGCGGCAATCTGATTCTCTGCAAAGCCTTCGCGCAAAACGGTTGATACCAATAACTTCATAATTTGGACACAGGCATTCTTCCTGTGATCTATCTGAACATGGGCGAGACGGGGCTGTTGAAAAAAGTCGATTGGTTGTGGATGAGTACGTGCACTCGAAAGAGTGAACACAGGCGTTCCGCCTGTGATTTTATTGACCTTCATGGGCAAGATGGGGCTGTTCAATAAATAGGTACAGACAACGTCTGCGTTCGTTCCTCACTTCGCTTGTGTCAGTCCCTGTTTATTGGCGGCGCGGACTTTTTCAACAGCCCCGAGACGCCCATGCCCCGAAATAATTGTGGAGGTTATTTCCGCCTTGATATGTTGTGGCGGGGTCTCCAGACCCAGGCACGATGTCCTTCTTTACCGTACAGCAGTACCCCGGAACGGATCTCCCAATTTACCGCGCAGCTTATTTTTTTATTTTAAATGAAAACACATATATTCGTCGTACTTACCACCACAGCGCCCAAACCGTTTGGCAAGTACGACACGATACACGCTCATGGGTTGCCCAGACTCATGAGAGGTCTCTATATACCAGACAACCCTGTTGCAGGGATGCGGATCGGAGTAGGGATTGGGATCAGTCAGTCATCGGTGAGGCGGTGGGGGAAACAATAGGTCACGAAAATGTACACGGACAGGAAAGGGCTGCGTTTATTGGGGATTCGATTGGTGATGGACTGGAGGAAGCGGGGTCGCGAGGCGATGTAGATCAGTTTTTTTTGAACCACAGATAGTGTGTAGATAAGTCAAGCAAAATTTATCCTTTTTTTATGTTGTTTTCCTCTGGTTGATGGAGTTATCCCCAAGGGTTGGTAGGGTTTTCCGCTGATGAGGATGGCGCGCATAAGGATGAGTTGTTTGCGCATGATGGCGACGAGGGCGACCATGCGGGGTTTTCCCTGGGCGATGAGTTTCCGGTAGATGCGGCGAAATGGGGTGTCGCCTTTGATGGCTATCATGGCGGAGAGGTAGAGGGCTTGACGGATGCGTGGGTTGCCTTGTTTGGATAAGCGACTGCGTCCGTGGATGCTGGTGCCGGATTGTCGATGACTGGGGGACATGCCGGTGAAGGCGGTGAGTTGTCGGGCGTAGGTGAAGCGCCGCAGATCGCCCAGCTCGGCGAGGACGGTTGCGGCGGTGAGAAACGCGATGCCGTAGATGGTGCAGAGCAGTTCCATGTCGCGCTTGAGTTCGGGGTGCGCCTCGATGAGTTCTTTCATGGCTTGTTCGACGCGGGTAATGTCCCCGGTGAGTAACCGCAATCGTTTGGTTTGGTTTTTCTGTATGAAGGCCGAGGTACAGGTTTCGTGCCGCCGATTTTTCATGGCCGTACGTTGGCGTACCAACTGGTCGCGGTAGCGATTGAGTTCGCGCAGCTCGGCTCGTTCCGCACTCATCGGCTCATAGGGGATGGGAGTACGCTCCACCCCGTAAAAGCCCAATGCGCGTGCCTCTAGGCGATCTGTTTTGTTGCGCACGCCCAGGCTTTTGATGAAGGCAGCGGTATACGCCGGGGGCGCAATGGCCGGGCATAGAGCCGGGCGTATTTCCAACAGCCAAACGGCCAACTCGCTGGAATACCGCCCCGTAGCTTCCATCACGACGCGCACCTCATCAGGGTTCACGTCGAAGGCATCGAGCCAGGTGAGAAACTTCGCCACGCCTTCGCGCGAGCGCGCAAACGTAGCCCCGGGAATATCACGCAGCGGCGTATCCGGGTAATGCTGATGCGACAAAACCATCGCCGCATCAAACGTGGCCTTCGCCACATCCATACCCACCCAATGGAACAAGTCTCGACGGGCAGCGTCTTTCATGATAATATCCTCCTTGTTAGGTTATGTGGCCACCTGACCCTTCTTGCACGATTCGGAGTAGTGTCCGGGATAGTGTTCGGTCTTCACGGTGGACCACGCGAACAGGAGGTGGGGAACATCTGTGGTACGGGCTTTACAACGTCCCTGATTTCACTAGGCCTCCACCTCCTGTTCTATTGTGCCACACGGCCATGCAGCACAAATGTCGGACTAAAATTCCGAGGAGACTTATCCACATTTCCACACGATCTTCCAAAAGAAAAAGGACCAAAAAGAAAACCACTGCGACGATGAATTCGCTGCGCATGTCTCCATGAGGAGTAACATACAAGATTTCACAGATGTGCACAGATTTTTTTAACCGCAGATTTAGGGAATTCAGGAAATTGAAACACCCGCTCGACCCGCAAGGGGCTCCAGCGGCTACACCGTAAGCACACAGGTAATCTCCCACTCATTCAAAAGCGTTGCACTTGCTCTTTGACTCCTCAAACTACTAAAGGACATTCTTTAGTAGTCGTCGTTTTCCTGCCCAGCGTTTTACTAGTTCATCTACGGTGACGCCTGCCAGGATGACGATGCCGATGATGGCGAACTCCAGGTGGGTGGGGATGCCTAGGATATTGATGGCGTTGTAGAGGACGCGTATGACGGCTGCGCCGATGATGACTCCCAAGATGGATCCTTCGCCGCCGCGAAGACTGCATCCGCCCAGCACGGCGGCGGCGATGGCGTAGAGTTCATAGAATTCGCCGAGACCGGAGGGCTGTACGGAATTCACGTCCAGCGAGAAGAGGATACCGCCCAGTCCGGCCATGAATGCGCTGATGACGTAGACGGAAATGACGATGCGGTCGGTGCGGATGCCGCTGTAGTGGGCGGCTTCTTCGTTGCGTCCGATGGCGAACAGGTAGCGTCCGAAGGTGGTACGGTTGAGCAGGATCATGGCGATGATGGCTAATCCGGCGAGCAGGAACAGCGGGTAGGGTACGCGGAAGTCTCCCACCTGGACGTATCCGATGGCGAGCTGACGCAGCCCGTCGAAATCCGACCCGAATCCCAGGCTTTGGTCGTCGGTAATGAACCGGGCCATGCCGCGATAGAACAAAAGTCCGCACAGGGTCACCACGAAAGGCTGTAGTTTGAGTTTGGTGATGAGGAGTCCGTGGATCAGGCCGATAACCAATGACATGCCGACACAAGCTGCAAGCGCGACGGGTACAGGCAGTCCTTTTTCAGACAGCAGTAATGCCAGCAGCGCTCCTGTAAGGCCTACGACGGATCCGATGGAAAGATCGATGCCGCCGGATATGATAACGAAGGCCACACCGATACTGAGTACGCCGTAGAGGGAAGTCCAGCGCAGGGTGTTTTGCATGTTGTAGGCGTTCAGGAAATTTGGTTCTCTGATGGCGGTGAATRCGCAAATAACAACGAGCARYGAAAATWTRCCGAGAATTTTTTTCACGTAGATCTATTCCTTCGTCGCCAGTGTTGTTCCGGTGGCAAGCTGCATGATGGCTTCTTCGCCGATTTCGTCCCGACTGAGTTCTCCGGCGATGCTGCCTTCGTGCATGACGTAGACCCGGTCGGACTGGGTGAGGATTTCTTCCATCTCGCTGGACACGAACAGGATCGCCACGCCTTGACGTGCCAACTCATCCATGAGCTGATAGATTTCCCCTTTTGCGCCTACGTCGATGCCGCGAGTAGGCTCGTCCAGTAATAGGATGCGGGGTTGAACAGCGAGCCATTTTCCGATAACCACTTTTTGCTGGTTGCCGCCGGATAACTGTTGGACGGATATGCGATCATGGGGTGCTTTGATATTCAGTCTTTTCATGGAGGCGGCACTGGTRGCCCGTTCCAGGGTGGTGGATATAAATCCTTTACGACTGTGTCTGTCCATACTGGCCATGGTGATATTTTCCCGTAGAGCCATCTCCACCACCAGTCCTTGTTCTTTGCGATCTTCCGGTACCAGGCCCATTCCGGCTCGAATAGCCCCTTTGGGCGACTTGATRCGAATGGGCTTTCCGTCTACCTTAATCTCTCCTGACAATGCGGGAGTGMCGCCGAACAATGTTTCCAGTAATTCGGTGCGTCCCGCTCCTACAAGCCCAGCCATACCGACAATTTCTCCGGCACGGATCGTTAGATCGATAGATTTTCCCGGATGAGCAGGGGTGACTAATTCGGTAATTTCCAGTACGGGTTTACCGGGTTCCAACGCCGTGCGATGACGGCTGCGATCCAGGTCGCGTCCCACCATGAGACTTACCATGGCATCGTGGGTGATTTCTGATCGGGGCAATTCACCTGCGTTACAACCGTCACGCAGCACTACGACCCGATCCGCCAATTGCTTCACTTCAGCGAGTCGATGGGAAATATAAATGATGCTTACGCCCCTGGCTTGCAGTGTTTCGATGATGGTGTAGAGCGTCTCGGTTTCTTTTTGCGACAGGCTGGAGGTTGGCTCGTCCATGATAAGAATGCGGGCATCGGTAGAGAGGGCTTTGGCGATTTCTACCAGCTGACGGTGGCCAATGCTGAGTCGCGAGACCAGGGTGGACGGTTCGATTGGCACATCCAGCTCTTTCATCAGTGCGCGGGCTTTATCGGCTAATGCGCGACGGGGAATGAATCCCCATTTCGCTGATTCACGGCCCAGAAAGATATTTGCTGCCACGTCTAGATTGTCCGCCAGGTTCAATTCCTGGTGAATGAGCGACACGCCCATATCGGTAGCCTTGCGTACGGTAGACAGATTCGCCTCCTGCCCGTCCAGTTCGATGCTTCCGGCATCGGCACCCTGTACTCCCGCGAGAATTTTCATGAGGGTGCTTTTACCTGCGCCGTTTTCGCCGATAACCGCCAGCACTTCGCCGGGGTACAGACACAAGTCTACGGAATCCAACGCCAACACGCCGGGAAAACGCTTGGTGAGGCCGGAAACGCGCAGTAGGGGTTCTGTTTCCGCCACGGTCACTGGCCGCCTTTCAGTTTTGCCAATTCTTCCCGAAAGGCCACCGCATTTTCACTGGTCACCAGCGTAACGGGAATATTAAGAAATCCGCCCTCGGGTAAGACGGATTTATCGCCACGGGCGAGTCCGGCAAGAACGCGCACCGATTGATATCCATATTGATAGGGCTGCTGGCTTACGGTGCCTTGTACATGGCCGTCGATGATTCCCTGGAGCGTTCGCTCGTCCTCGTCAAAGCTGGCCAATTTGATTTGCCCCAGCTTACCTGCTTCTTTCACGGCCTCGATGCAGGCGGGCATGTTGTAGGCGAACAGACCTATCATGCCGTTGATATCTGCGTTGGCAGCAATCGTATCTTCGGCATTGGATTTAGCTTTGGCGTAGTCGAAGTTATCGGTGAGGGTGCCGATTATGGTGTACTTCTCCCCTTCCAGTCTGGCACCCGGCGAATCCACTTGCAGGTCGTCCAGGTTTTGTATGGGGCGATCCAATAGTTCGTCGATGACACCCTGACGACGCTGCTGGGCGTTGAGTTGTTCAAGACGGCCCACAAAAATCATGATGTTACCGCCGTCGGGCAGGGCATCTTTCATCATCTTTCCTGCTTCTCGACCTGCCGCGTAATTGTTCATGCCGATGAAACATATACGGTTGGAGTCCGGCGCGTCGGAATCCTGGGTGATGAGATTTGTATTGGCGGCTACTTCATCCAGAAACTGCACCTGGTTCGCCGCGTCAATGGGGCTGACTGCGATGCCCTGAATACCTTTTGCCAGCAGAGATTCGATCATGCGTTTCTGGTCTACCAGTCCCTTGGGCGGCATGAGGACTTCGCAGTCCACATCAAAATCCTTCGCTGCTGCGCGTACTCCGGCAGCGGCGATACTCCAGAAGGGGTCCACGCCGTTGGTCACGTAGGCGATTTTCACTCGGTCATCGCCGCCTGCGGTTTGATCGCCGGAGCCGCCGCAGCCATTGAGGGCGATCATCGTTACGACTGCCAAAGTTATCCATCGTTTCATGGGAAATTCTCCGTTTAAAGTWGGTTACGCCAGGGTATGGGCGCCGTTTACACATATATTTTGACCGGACACATARGATGCTTCRTSGGACGCSAGAAAAATAACCGTGTCCGCTACTTCTTTTGGTGTGCCCCAACGCCGCATGGGCAATCCGGAAAGATATTCGTCTTTCACTTCCTGCGGATCGTTTTCATGACGCTCCACAGGAATCCATCCGGGGGATACCATGTTTACCGTAATGCCCCACGGTGCCACTTCGCCAGCGAGACTTCGATTGAAACCATTTTGCCCGCCTTTGGCTGCCACGTAGGCGGTGAAGTTGGGTACACCGCGCTGAAATACTTCGGACCCGATGTTGATGATGCGTCCGGCGTTGCGTTTTTTCATGTGGGGCAGTACGGCGCGGACGAATAAAAAGGGACTCTTGATGAAGAAATCGATCATGGACTGATAGAAATCCCAGTCGTAGAGTTCGATGGGTTTCTGGGGCTGATCGGGAGTGGCATTCAGGACTAGAATGTCGACGGGACCCAGTTTTTCGTTGGTCTCCGCGATCATGCGGTTCACGTCCTCTTCCACGATGGCRCTGCCCCGGAGCATGATGCCTTCATGCCCTGCCGCCTGAAATTCCGCGAAGGTTTCGTCGGCTCGTTCSKTGTTGTTSGCGTARTTCAGCACCACYTTGGCCCCGGCTGCKCCCATGGACATAGCCATGACTTTGCCCAGCCCGGTGGAGCTTCCGGTGATGAAGGCGACTTTTCMGGTTAAATCAAATTGCTTCGTTTCTGACAAGGGTGTTCTCCTGATGAGGTTTCGATTACTGGTTTGAAAACGTAAAGGACATGTGGTGACGATAGGTCTCGCCGGGTTTCAAAACCGCGCTTGGAAAGTTAGGCTGGTTGGGCGTATCGGGATGCTTCTGCGGTTCCAGACAGAAGCCCTGTTGGGTTGCATATTTTACTTTTCCCTTGCCCTCGAAGGATGCGTCCAGACCGWTACCCGTGTAGAATTGAATGCCGGGCTGATCGGAATGGACTTCCATCACACGTCCGCTTTCCGGTTCCACTACCCGCGCCGCCAGAGTATAGTCGCCGGATTGATTATCCAGCACGTAGTTGTGGTCGTAACCGCCGGGCACGTCGTTGATGTTCGCGCCTATCCCGGTTGACGTGGTGAAATTCAGGGGTGTTCCCGCTACAGGTTCGATGGCTCCGGTAGGGATTAGTGTGTCGTCGAAGGGGGTGTAATTTTTCGCCATGAGCTGAAGTTCATGACCCAGCACGTCCTTACCGCTGTCGTGTCCAGCTAAATTAAAGTAGGCGTGATGGGTTAGGTTCACTACGGTCGTYTTGTCYGTGGTGGATTCAAAAAGRATGTCCAGCTTGTTGTCGTTGGTGAGGGTGTAGGTGGTCTTGGTAGTTAATGCGCCGGGAAAACCCTCTTCGCCRTCGGGACTKGTRTAGGTWAGRGYCACCGAAACKGMATCGTCGGAWTGSRAGGYGGTTCCTTYCCACACCTTKCGRTGAAAACCRTATACGCCGCCRTGRAGACTRTTGGGATCGTTGTTRATGGCSAGSGTGTAGTYYTTKCCWTCCAGCGTGAAYGCGCCCTTGGCAATGCGGTTGGCATAGCGTCCGGTAAGCGCGCTGAAATAGGGGCTCACCGTGTCGTAGCCCTCAATCGTGTCGCACCCCAGCACCACGTCCGCCAGATTTCCATCTTTATCAGGTACATGAAGCTCGTGAAGGATACCGCCGAATTCGATGATCACTGCTTTCATACCGTTGGCATTGGTGAGCGTAAAGGCTTTAACTTCCTTGCCATCCGGCGAGGTACCCCAATTCGATTCTGTAATTCTCAACTCGTTTTCCGAAGATGCCACGTTCGTCTTCCCTCCCTTTTCGCCACATCCCGATAGCATGGCGATCATCGTCATTGCCAAACACCCTGATAGTATCTTTTGCACAGTCCCTCTCCTCAATTTTTCTTACGCGATAATTTCTCGTATGGTATCCGCGCCTTCTACACCCACCAGCGATTGATCCAGTCCGTCAAAGAAATAGGTGAGCGATTCCGGGTTCAGTCCCATCTGGTGAAGGATGGTGGCGTGGAGATTTTTGACGTGATAGGGGTTGACTACGGCCTCGCTTCCCAATTCGTCGGTCTCCCCCACACTCACGCCGCCTTTAATACCGCCACCAGCCATCCACATGGTGAACCCTTTGGCATTGTGATCGCGCCCTGTGCCCTTGGCGTATTCTGCCGTGGGTTGGCGACCGAATTCACCGCCCCATACGATGAGCGTTTCATCCARSAKRCCGCGTTGTTTKARATCYTTGATGAGWCCGGCGATSGGYTTGTCSGTGTTSCCRSMRTGTTTRTCGTGGTTGAATTTYARGTCYGCGTGGGCATCSCAGTTGTCGTCGTTGTGTGCGCCGCCGGAGTAGATCTGTATGAAGCGTACGCCCCGCTCCACGAGCCGCCGCGCCAGCAGACATTTCCGTCCGAAATCTTCCGTCCGTTCCTGATCGATACCGTACAGTTCCTTTACGTGGGCCGGTTCGTCATCGATATCCACGGCTTCCGGCGCGGTGGTCTGCATTTTGAACGCCAACTCGTAGCTGGCAATACGGGCTGCCAGATCCGAATTATCCACCCGCGCTGCCAGGTGCATGCCGTTGAAGTGATTCAGGTGATCGATTATTTTGCGTTGTTCTGCGCTGGACATGGTGTCGGGGGGTTGAAGATGGAGAATRGGTGAWCCTTCGGGACGGAAGATGGTGCCCTGATATTGGGCAGGCATGTAGCCCGCGCTCCAGTTTTTCGCGCCGCTGATGGGACCGCCTGTTTTATCCAGCATCACCACGTAGCCGGGCAGGTCTTCATTTTCCGTGCCTAGACCATAATTCAACCAGGAGCCCAGGGAGGGATTGCCGCTCTGGATGCGTCCCGAATTCATCATAAACATGGCGGAACCGTGGATGGGTGAATCGGCGGTCATGGATTTAATGAAGGCGATGTCGTCCACGCACGTAGATAGGTGCGGGAATAATTCCGATACATATTGTCCGGATTGACCGTATTGATCGAAGCTCCATTCGGGGCCCACGATGCGGCCTTCATTTTTGTGACCGCCGCGCCCGTGGGTTTTTACTTTAATGGTCTGTCCATCGTATTTATACAGATCGGGTTTGTAGTCGAAGGTGTCTATGTGGCTGGGGCCGCCGTACATGAACAGGAAGATGACGCTCTTGGCTTTGGGCGTGAAGTGTGGCGGTTTGGCGGCCATGGGACCTGCGTACGGCGTTTTACCGTCAGATGCGAACGCCTGATTCATGAGGAACCCATCTTTCTGCATCAGCCCAGCCAAGGCTACCGACGTGAAGCCGCCGCCTATGGTGCGCAGGAATTCGCGACGGGTTCGTCCGCAAAAACTTCCTTTGCCGTGTATGTCATGCGTCATGGTGTATCCCTCCTAATCCAGGAAGATAAATTCGTTTAAGTTAAAGAATAGCAGAGCCARYCGCTCCCAAGCCCGATCTTCATCGGCGTTCAGTTCCGTTTTCATCTCCGACAAGAACATCAGAGCGGCTTTTACTTCCTCTGAGGACGGTGCGCGACCTGTGGCGTRTTCAAATGCCCACGCAATGCGGTCCGTATCGCTATCCCCCGCTCCATCCCAGATACGCTGCTTAAACAGGGCAGCCTGGGCGTGTATAAAATCGCTGTTCAGGAGATGCAGTGCCTGTCCGGGCTGGGTGGTGGTGAATCGTACAGGACAGGTGTCGTCCAAATCGGCGAAATCAAAGTCGGTAAGGATTGGCGGCTGGAGAGATCGTTTCAAATGAATGTATACGCTGCGACGTGCGGCTTCCTCTTCGGAAGAAATGCCCCAGATGCCGGATGATACGATATCGTTTTTCTTGGATGACGTTGCGATCACTTCATCCGGCAGCACGGTGTAGATACTGGGGCCGTGCATTTTCAGATTCAATGTATCAGACATGGCGAGGACGCTGTCCCGAATTTCCTCTGCGGAAAGTCGGCGCATGTTGTATCGCCAGAACAGATTGTTGTTGGGGTCCTTTGCCAATTCCGGTTCTCGCGCCAACGAAGCCTGACGGTAAGTCTGGGACATCATAATTTTCTTGTGGAGTGGTTTCATGCGCCATCCGTTGTCCATGAATTCCGCTGCTAACCAATCCAACAGTTCGGGATGGGTRGGCGCGATACCTGCCTTGCCGAAATTGCTGGTGGAGCGAACGATGCCTCGTCCGAAGTGATGCTGCCAGATGCGATTGACCATGACCCGTGCTGTGAGGGGATTGGTTTCGTTGGCAATCCAGTCCGCCAGGATGGTACGCAGCCCGACGGTTTTGTCATTTCCTTTTCGCTCGGGGGGTGTCACTGGGGGAGGTGACAACACCACGGGAAAACCTGCCTGTACCACTTCGCCTTCAGCATACGGACTTCCACGCAGGAGCAGGTGGGTCTCGGGTATTTTACGACCCGTCTCGCTGACAGCTACGGCGAATTTTCCGAGGATTTCGCGGTTTCGTACGGAATCGATATCTTTTGTGACCGCCTGATGACGTACGAAGGCCTCTTCGCCCAAGAGATCCTTGCCGTGCTTTTCGATAGCCGCGTTGACGGTGGATAAATCCTTCACGCCTTTCTTGCCACTGATGGATAACGTGCGTYTACCGAAAGAGGGGCCGAACCAGGACAACTTCAAATCGGGCACGCCGGACTGGTTGATAAAYTCYACGCGGAACGTCTGCATGCCTTTCTTGAGAGTCACTTCTTCCCGATATTCTTTTTCATCGCCGGGGGTACGTACCACTTCTTTTCGGCCCAGCTTTAGACGCGCATCATCGCTGGCTTGCAGGATGAAGTTGTATGCTCCCTTTTCGGGAATGCGGATTTTTCCTTCAAACACAAAGCCGATGGCATCATCGCGGCTGGCGGGGCTGAGTGAGATGTAATTGTGCTCTAATTTTCCTTTGTCTTCCGGTTTCACCATGTCGAAATCGGGGAGTGTCTCCCAGGCATTCCGATAAAACCGATACGTCACATTTTCCAGATCGGAGACTTCCCAGTCCCCGTCCACCATCAAATCCGGCAACCGATCTCGCGCGGCTGTTTTGAATTGCTCGAAAAATTCGTAATACTCCGCGACCAGCCAGGTTTCCTCTTCCCGATTCACAGCTACGGCACGGTCGAAATCGGCCTGCTCCTGGGAATCCATAATGTTGCTGAGAATGCCGAAGCCTTTAACGCGTTTCATCTCGGAAATATTATGAAAGAAGGCCATGAATCGGTAGTAGTCCGTATGGGGAATGGGATCGATTTTGTGATCGTGACACCGGGCACACCCCATGGTCATGCCGAGAAAGGTCTTGGCGGTGGTATCCACAATATCGTCCAGCGTGTCGTAGGTGTTCARYAGGGGATCGGCWGGTTCRTCGTCCCACTGGCCGAGCCGATAGTATCCGGTGGCCGTGATTTGGTCGCCCGAGGCATTGGGAATTTCGTCACCTGCAAGCTGTTCTTTAATAAATTGACTGTAGGGCTTGTCCGCGTTAAATGAATCAATGACGTAATCGCGATACCGCCACATGAACGGCTTGTCTTCGTCCCGTTCAAAGCCGTTGGAATCGGCGTAGCGCACCAGGTCCAGCCAATGCCGTCCCCACCGCTCGCCGTAGTGGGGGGAAGCGAGCAGATCATCCACTATTTTTTCGTATGCATGGGGATCGGAGTCGTTCACAAACGCACGAACCGCTTCGGGTGCAGGAGGCAGTCCGGTCAAATCATAATAGGCACGACGAATGAGTACGGACTTGTCTGCCGTTTCGGAAGGCGACAATCCTTTTTTGGATAATCCGGCGTACACAAACGAATCGATAGGATTGTTGCCCCAAGCGGAATTGGTAACCTTCGGCACATCAGGACGCGTAACGGGTTGATACGCCCAGTATTCTTTGTCCTCTTGGGTTACTTGCATGCCCATATTGGGCGCGTCGGCGGCCTCCATCTCTTCGCCGGATGTCCACGGCAGRCCCATTTCGATCCACTCCACAAGTGCACTGATGWCGAAYTGCATCAATTTACCTGTGGGAGGCATCTCGTGATCTCTGTCCTGATACGAAATCATTTTAAGGAGSAGACTGTTTTCGGGRTTMTCCAGATCCACTGCYGRACCRCGGGAKCCCCCTCGAAGGAKCCGKCCCCGGGTGGTCATATCCAACCCGCTTTCGAGTTTTTCACCGGGRCGYCCGTGACATTTCAGACAGTTTTCTTCCAGWATTTCAGTGATATCYTCCTGRAAAAAGRYRATATCCTCGTCAGAAAACGAGGTTTGAGCAGGGGACTGCCCGGCGGTGAGAACCGTCATTATGGCCAAAAAACAGGGTACCCATCGAATCATAAAGAGACTTCCTGAAATAAGATGCAAAGAACTGGTTCAAGGTAGCAAATTGTGGAAAAAATCTCCACTTTTCAAGAGTTTCCGCACATATTTGGGATTAAGGAGGTGGTGAARAAGTCATGCGTACGGCTTATAGGACAGAGAGTCCCATTGCTTGCGGGAGGTTGATCGTGAAAATCCCAATAAAAAGGGACAGACACGTCTCCACTCGTTCCTCGTTTCGCTTGTGTCAGCCCTCATTTATTGGCGGCGCGAACTTTTTCACCACCTCCATTAAATCCAATTCCAAAATCCAAGTTACTTTACGGCAGGGTACTCACCCGAGGCTACATTTAACTAAACCTCACGAACGAATACGCTTAGAACCGACTGGAAACTGGGAAAATTTGATTATTTTGTAATCCATCATGTATTATTGCGCCTATTCTTCGGATCGTTCTGATCCCCGTTTTTTCGTAACGCAACCCAATGACAGGAAGATACAGTACCGTGATGCCCATCGACAAAATACGTAACGTGGCGATTATTGCCCACATTGACCATGGYAAGACTACGCTYATCGACAGCATTTTCAAGGCKACCCAAGCCTTTCAGGAACATGCCCGCGTGGAAGAACGCGTYATGGAYAACAACGAACTGGAAAAAGAACGRGGCATTACGATACGTGCGAAACACTGCACGGTAGCGTGGGAAGATTACCTGATCAATATTATTGATACTCCGGGTCACGCGGATTTCTCCGGTGAAGTGGAACGCATTTTGTCCATGGTGGACTCGGTGCTTCTGCTGGTGGATGCTAATGAAGGGCCCATGCCGCAGACACGGTATGTACTGATGCGCGCTCTTCGTCTTGGGCTGCGCCCCATCGTAATTGTGAACAAGGCTGACCGTCCCAATGCGGATCCGGACGGCGCATTAAATAAAACATTTGATCTTTTTGTGGAACTGGGCGCGACAGACGAGCAATGCGATTTCCCTGTGCTGTATGGATCGGGTCTTCACGGCTGGATCGTACGTGACCTGAAAAATGATGCCCATGAAGGCATGCAAGCCCTTTTCGATACGTTTATCGATGATGTGCCTGCCCCTGTAGGTGATCAGGATGCGCCGTTTCTTATGCAGATCAGTACGCTGGGGTGGCGCGATCACATTGGCCGTACGGGTACAGGACGCGTGCTGCAGGGGCGATTGAAAAAAGGCGATGCCTTTACCCGCATTACTACGGAATGGGAAAATAACGATTGGGGCAGCGAACACGGCGATAAATTCAATGTAGTGAATACCCAGGCAGAACGCACTACGTACCTGTGGGTGACCCGTGGTCTGGAGTCGGAAGAAGCCGAGTATGTGAGTGCCGGAGATATTGTAACCATTGCCGGACCAAAAGATATTACCATCGGCGATACAGTTGCCTCGAATGATCTGGATCTGGAAAATTGCGCACTCCCCCCTCTTGATATTGAAGAGCCTACCGTCTCCATGACTTTCATGGTCAACACGGGCCCCTTCGCGAAYCAGGAAGGCACTGCGATCACGCTGCGTCAACTCCAAGCACGGTTGGAGCGGGAACTTCGCACCAACGTAGCCTTGCGCGCCGAGAGCACGGATCGGGGCGACAGCATGAAGGTTTCGGGTCGCGGCGAACTTCACTTGGCTATTCTCATTGAGGAAATGCGACGGGAAGGTTCGGAAATTTGTGTGTCGCCACCGGAGATTATTACACACCGGGACAAGAACGGTCGTCTCATGGAACCCTTCGAGGAATTGACCATTGACGTGCCGCAGGAATACCAGGGTACGGTGATTGAGAAGATTTCCGAACGCAAGGGGCAACTGGAAAACGTAGAGACCAACGGCGTGGGTATGGTTCGTCTTATATTCCGTATCGCCACACGGGGTCTTATCGGATATCGCAATGAATTTCTTACAGACACGCGTGGTCTGGGCGTTATGGCATCGCGATTCGTCGACTATGCTCCGTGGTGCGGTGAAGTGGTCGCTCGAAAACGCGGCTCCCTCATCAGCATGGATACAGGCGAAACAACGGCATACAGTCTGGAAAATCTCCAGCAGCGCGGCACCCTCTTTCTTGCTCCCATGAGCTCGGTATACACCGGAATGGTTATTGGTGAGCATTCCCGTCCCGGCGATATGCCGTGTAACCCTACTAAAAAGAAGGCACTGACCAACCATCGTGCTTCCGGTAAGGATCACACCACGTCGCTAGATGTACCCCGTGATATGACGTTGGATATTGCGTTGGAATGGATTGCCCCGGACGAGTTGGTGGAAGTAACGCCGAAAAGCGTTCGGATTCGCAAGGCTATTCTGGATGCGGAAGAACGTAAACGGGCTGAGAAACACAAGATGATTCAGTAAGCAGTTTGGGCTTTACATTGGGGGGCTTTCCCTTTTAAGGTATAGCGGTAGGAAGCGGAAGCTGTTTCGCTCTCTAAACCGATACCATCTGAAGGAAAGCCCTGAACCATGCGCATTCATTATTTTATCGTCTCCATTTTCGTACTGGCCGTCTCCATTCTCCTCACTGCCACGCATGCTGTTGCGGCGGAGCTGATTATGCAGGCTCCGGCAGGTGAACGATATGTGGAATTGGATCCCGAAGGTACCACGATCCTTCCCAATGGTCGCCTCATCACACCCACGGGCCGCATGTATCGAGTAGACCCTCATCCGTATGGCCTGACGCTGAGTCAGAATGGCCGCTGGGTGGTGACGGCCAACAACGGCGGCGCGATCAAATTATCCATTCTCGATCTGGAAGCACCGGACGGCCCGGCTATGTTTTCTTTGCCCAAAGATATGCCGAATCCGGAAGAAGGGGTTCTGGATGCAGTGTTCATGGGTCTCCAGACAGACTCGACGGGGCGTATCCTTTATGTATCCGGCGGGAGCGACTGGAGTCTGTCGGCTTTTGATCTGGAAACACGGGAGCGGCTGTTCCGTATCGACTGCGATCATGAAGCGGACGGTGAACGGTTTCGATATGGCTATCTGGGCGACTTGCGTTTGTCCAAGGACGGCAAAACGATATATGCAGTAGATCAATCTAACTTCCGCATGTTGGTTTTTGATGTGGCGAAAGAGAAAGTGATTACGTCCATTTCTGTAGGACGCTATCCTTTTGGAATTACGTTGTCCCCTGACGGTAAAAAAGCGTACGTGGCTAACGTGGGTATGTATGAATATTCGTACCTGACCAACGAAGAGGGCCGTCGCGCCAAGCAGCCGTTTCCGCCATTCGGAGTCCCTTCGCAGGAAGCCGTCGATGGTGTGACTGTGGATGGTATTACGTCTCAGGGTTTGGGCGATCCCAATGATCTGCTGGGGATGTCCGTGTTCACCATTAACATAGCCAAGCGTAAAAACCCCCRCMTTGTTGGTCGAACAAATACAGGTCACCTGGTGGGCGAACAGCTGGAAGACTTTCCGGCGGTGGGCGGCAGCAGCCCCAACTCGCTTGTAGCCACGAAAGACAGAGTCTATGTTTCCAATGGCAGCAACGACAGCATCACCGTTATTGACGCGAAATCGGGTGAGCGCCTAGAGGAAATCGATATTACGCTGGACTCTCGAATCGACCACCTGCGCGGCATGATCCCGTTTGGTCTGGCATTGTCCCCGGATGAATCCACGTTGTACGTTGCCGAAGCGGGGATCAACGCGGTGGGGGTTATCCGGTTGAGTGACAATGCCATTCTCGGTCATATTCCCACGGCATGGTTTCCCAGTAAGTTGGCGGTATCCCACGATGGCAAGACGTTGTATGTATCCAACGCCAAGGGTATCGGATCGGGTCCGAACCACGGTCCGGGACATACCCCCGGTGATCCTACAAGCATCGGGGCATTGATGCGCGGGTACGTTTCTATTATCGATATTCCGACAGATCCGGCTGTGTTGGCGAAAATGACTGAGCAGGTTGTATCGAATTTGGTGAGTTTTGTTGATGCAGCGGATGTGGACCGTCCGAAAGGACATCCGGTCCCTATCACTCCCGGTGCGTGGGAAAGTCCCATCAAATATGTGGTGTACGTGACGAAAGAAAACCGCACCTACGACGAAATTTTCGGCGCTATGCCGGGGGGACGCGGCGATGCGGAACTGTGCCGATTGGGTCGTCCTATTGATGTGACGAACAAGGATGGCTCCCGAACGGTCAAGGACGTGGTTCTCATGCCCAACCACATTGCCTTGGCGAAACGCTTCTCCATCAATGACAATTTCTATTGCGATTCGGATCACAGTGTAGACGGACATCGCTGGCTGGTGGGAACCTATCCCAACGAATTCATGGAAGCTAAAATAGGGGAGAGCGCCAAGGGTGGCGGGCCAGGTAATTTCATRTTTATTGGATCATCCGGTGCTATCTACCCGGAAGACTTCAACGAAGCCGGATCCATCTGGGAGCATTTTGAACGGGGCAACATCCCCTTTTTCAACTTCGGACTGGGCTTTGAATTCAAACCCCAGGAAGAAGGACAGGAYGATAAATATTCTGGTGTTAAAATAAGCATCAACTATCCTATGCCCAAAGTTTTGTATGATAATACCTCGCGGAAATTCGCTACCTACAACACCAACATCCCGGATCAATTCCGCATGGACATGTTCGAGGAGGAACTGAAAGAAAAATGGCTGTCCGGAAAAGAACCCTTCCCAAAAGTAATCACCATTATGCTGCCCAACGACCACGGCGCCAGCGAACGCCCGGACGACGGGTATCCTTTCTGGGGATCGTACATGAGCGACAACGACCTGGCACTGGGCCGTCTGGTAGAGACGCTGAGCAATACTCCTTACTGGAAGAACATGATGATCGTGGTCACGGAGGACGACGCGCAGGGGTATCGCGACACGGTGGATGCCCATCGTTCCATCTGCATGGTCATCAGTCCGTATGCCAAGCGGGATTATATTTCTCATACTCATTCCAGTTTCGGCAGTATTTTGAAAACCATGTTCCTTATGCAGGGGCTGCCTCCGTTGAATCAGTATGACGGATTTTCTTCGGATCTGGCGGATATGTTCACGCTGACACCGGATAACATCGCGCCTTACAAAGCACTGGCGGTCAATAAAGAGATTTTTGATCCGCAGAAAGCGCTGGATCCATTTGATGCTGATTTTAATTGGGAAGCCGTGGCAAATTTTGTTCCCATGGATCACCAGGATTTCCTGGACACGGATGAATATGGACACAAAGGCGAAACGGGTCACGGAACAAGAAAGACGGAGTAACGATCAGAAACACCGAAACATAAATTACATGAATCATGTTGTTCGGTTTACCAAAAATACTGCATTTTCGGGCCATGGTCAATTTTTTCATGGGCAGGATGCCTATGACCCGAAAAGGGGTTCGGTGATTGTGTGTCAGAGCAATACCTCACAGTAGAAAGACGTTCAGATTTATTGTTCGGCGTCTATTCCGTCTCTGTCTTAATCTTGGCGACCCGTTTTTCGTCCCAATGTTCCAGCGATGCGGCGTAGAAGGACAGCAGCTGGGCTTGCTCGGGGTTGGCACGGAAATGCCCGTCGGATTCCAGAATCATTTTACGGTACCGGAGAATATTGATGGCCCGGTCCAGCGTATCTTCTCGGGGTTTTTCTTTATCCCGGATAGGCGCGCCCACGCCTTGCAGCGCTTCTACCAGATCCATGGTGCGGGACTTCACTTCGAAAGCGGTCAGTACGGAATCCCCGGCATGCTGAAAAACTGTGGCCACCAGAGGCAGCGGAAGAATGGGCATGACGAAGGCGATCTCGTTCATGAGTCGGTCGGCCAATTGCCCAATAGCATCCCTCCGTTCTTCATCGGATACTTTGCGAAATCGGATTCCCGCATCCTCGCAGAATTTGTGCGCGGATAGTGGTCTACCGAAATTAACGCCGGCATACCCGAATCGCTTGTGACGATTTCGACGGGATAACGCCATCTGTTTGCGATAAAACCGCCACGTAGTCCAGAAGACAAACCATTTACTTTTCTTTGTTGCGTCGGGATCGCGACGACGCAGCAGACTCTTGTCTTCCAGAATGCGGTCGTAGTTGATGGCGATGGGTACGAACACGATATCCCGATCATTGGCCGGGTTGTAGTCCCGGAGCATATAGCTCAGAAAGCCCATTTTCGGATCGCGCAGCCGTCCGTCGTGGCTAAGGCCGCCTTCCAGAAATACCGCCTGGCACACCCCCGCCTGGGTAGCCATGTGGACATAGCGTTGAAGAACCTTGCGATAGAGCGGGTTGCCGGAGCCGCGTCGCACAAAGAACGCGCCCATAGCCTTGATGAGGGTATTCAGAGGCCATACCCGCGCCCACTCCCCCACGGCGTAGGACATGGTGGACTGATCCATCACCAGATACGACACGAGCATGTAGTCCATGTTGCTGCGGTGGTTCATGACAAACACGATGGTCGATTCCGGGTCCACCTCATCCAGCAATTTTTCATTAAACATACGCACACGTACCCGGTAAAGCAGACGGGATATTTTTCTGGAGGCCCAATAGCCGAAACGGAAATAGATATACGCATTGAAGGCGGGGACGATTTCCTTGGCGTATTCCTGAACCTGCAGATGCACCGCCTCGCGAGGAATCCCTTCTTTCTCGGCGTGGGACTCCATGGCCTTGATGACTTCCGGGTCATACACGAGACGGTCGATGAGCACCTGCCGCTTGGTCAATTGAAATGGACGGATGGTGGTCTTGAGACGGCTGTTCACTTCCGCGATGGCGCGATTGACCCGGCGGCGCAAATACCACCGCACGCCCGGCACCAGCGCACGCTCCACCGCGCCCCAAATCGCGATAGCCAGTAACGCAACAAGTGCCCACAACGGCACGTCGATAGTCTGTGTCAGCAAAGGTTAYTCCTGTGTTCGACTCACATACATATTTCCGTCGCTCGCATCATACCAGCCTACACACAGGGTTGCACGTCCCCGCTTTTCATGAAAATATTTTCAATTAACCGTGCTTATTCCTTGTACATGAGAGGGAATCGATTTGAAATAGACATTTAATTCTGRTTGAATAGCCAGAATTACTTACTYCATGWTACTTGRAKYWAYTTCCAGAAAAGAGTTCTTGAATGCWCGARTCTACGTTTAACCCGAAAGAGAATCGCGTCGTAACCATCCTTATGGCGGCATTGCTGGTTGGGTTTGGATGGCAGATTCGCGGGTCGGGCACGTCGGACCCTTCTGTGGTAGCCCTTCTTTTTCTCCTTTTCTTATCGATTCATTACAGTCCCCGTAAGAAATTCAACATACTCTCATTCGCCTTCGTCGTTTTTGCTATTACGATAATGCGAACCGGATGGGGCACCTTCATTTCACAGGCAGGAATACCGTGGGTAGTGCCGGGCTATCTTCTGGCTGATTTTGATATTGCGGTGCCGTGGTGGTCCGGCTATTTCTGGTTATTTAATGTGGGTATTTCCTGGTTCGGCCTGGGGGCGCTTCTTTTCGGCGGATATTTTTTCACCACCGAAAAATACGGCTTCAGAGACATCGTAATAATTTTCGTCCTATTTATTACCACGAGTTATGCCTTTGGGTTTCTGGCTGATTTTCTCATTCCGTATCTGGCTCCCACCTATTACGCCGAGATTTATCTTACGGGAATATCAGAGCGGAGCTACGGATCGATGCGGGGAAATATGTCCAAGGCAATGGCGATACTTCCTGCGCTGATCTACATTCGTTTTGTGAGAAAAGATAAGGAATTTTCTAATCGCGCCATTGTCGCCATGCTCTTTTTTGCCTTTTCCCTTACTATTGCGAATATCTGGCGACCCCTGTCTTCCCTTTTGGAGATCAATAGCTCTACGGCATGGGGGTTATGGGAATATTCTACTGGTTTCATTTTCGGCGCACTGATTTTTTGGTTTTTTGGTCGTTTTACGGATGACGAGTTGGCTGAGACGGATACTGCCTCTGGCCTGGACATCCCGAACTGGAATCCCATTGCAAAAGTAATCCTGTACAGTGTGGCTTTTTACTGGGTGCTTCTGCATGGTCTCGCAGAGAGTCTGGAAAGTGGGATTCGCATAGCGTTGTCGAGTTCAGGAATTGAATATACATCCGATGTTCCCATGGTGAAGATAATTATTATCGTTACCGGCCTATCTATTTTCTGGCTCTGCCGGCAAGGTAAAATAGGTAGCAGCCTCGCTGATAAATCTTTCCGCGAGAACAGTCTCATTGCCCTTATTATTCTACTTCCGGTTTATTATTTCAATTTTGCTATGCACCATATTATCGCAGGCACGTTGTTCGAATTGGATTGGAATGCCAGCGCGGTTTGGCTGGATACTATTTCCTTCGCCGTAGTCGAGGTATATTGCATCTATTTATTGAAACGATACAGAGAAGCTGCCTGACAATAAGGAATACTATACCCACTGACCGCATTACGGAGATCAGCGGAAGTGACCCGTTTGAATTCACTTTCCCGTYCTGATTAAATCAACCCTAAACGGACTACCTTATTGCAGAAGGATGGATAGCATGATGGAACAGGAAGTAACGCGACGTACGTTTGTGGCTGGCAGTGTGGGTGCCGCCATGGGGATGGCGGCCTCGACGCAGGCTCAAGAACAAAAWNNGCCAGCCYSWMCGAMSRYATKSKSSWKGSWKYMRWMSGCRSSGRSWRKSRSGRWGKGNAGCTTNCTGGAKSSSKWMWTGCGCCACGGGGATATGGAAATCACCGCCATCTGCGATATTTATGCGCCCCATATTGCGAAAGCCAAAAAGAAAATCGGCCATGAGGTGGAGGTCCACAAAGATTTCCGCGATCTCATCGAAAGCAAAAATGTGGATGCTGTTGTTATCGCCACGCCGGATCACTGGCACGCTATTCAGTGCATCATGGCGTGCGATGCGGGGAAAGACGTATACGTGGAGAAGCCCTTGTCCGTTACGATTCACGAGGGACGGCGTATGGTGGAAGCGGCGCGGCGCAATAAGCGTATCGTACAAGTGGGGACGCACCGTCGGTCGTCAACGGTCTACGAGAAATTGGCGAAGATGGTGCAGAGCGGCGATATAGGCCACGTTACTGTTTCGCGGGCTTACCATCTGAGCAACATGTTTCCCAACGGCATGGGTCGATMCAAACCCTCGACTCCCCCCGCCGATCTGGATTGGGATATGTGGCTGGGTCCTCGCGCCATGCGTCCCTATCAGGATAATATCTGTCCGTATAAATTCCGATGGTGGAATGATTTCTCGTCACAAATTGCGAACAACGGGATTCATTATTTGGATGCCATTCGCTGGATCACGGGCGAAGAAGCGCCTACGTCGGTGTGCGCCATGGGCGGGCATTTCGTTGTGGATGACGACCGCACCATTCCCGATACCCTGGAAGCTACGTTTCAATTCGCGTCGGGACGCATCGCGGTCTTCGGCCATTACGAAGCCAGCGGCGGTCCCATGATACGGAAAGGCGAAGTGGAAATTCGCGGCACGCAAGGCACGGCATGTATATCCGGCACCAGCTTCGAAATCTTCCCGGAAAGGGGCGGACAATTCCAGAGTCCCGAACCGCGCATGGAATCCATTAAAGAAAAAGCCGCTGGCAGCAACGCCGATCTGACGGCTGCCCATGCTCGGAATTTTCTGGACTGTATCCGGTCGCGGGAACTGCCCAAGGCGGACGTGGAAATTGGGCATCGATCCACCACGATCAGTTTGCTGGGGAATATTTCGCTGGCTACGAAACTCCGCCTGGAATGGGATGCGAAAAACGWACGTATCACCAACGACAACGCCGCCAACGATCTGCTTCACTATGAATATCGGAGCCCCTGGACGCTGGGGTGACAGCGAAAATCTCGACGGCTCGAAAATTCGACTTGTGTTAGAATGTATAACAGAACCAAGGAACGAGTCATGTCCATTGAGATTGATATAAATAAAGAAGCTCTATCAAATTTCTGTAAGCACAATTATATTCAAAAGCTGGCCTTTTTTGGTTCGGTGCTTCGAGACGATTTTTCCAGCGAAAGCGACATAGATGTACTTGTTGAATTTCAGGAAGATCATGTGCCGGGATTCATCCAGTTATCCCGATTGGAACGGGAACTGTCAGAATTACTGGGGCATCGTGCCGACATACGCACCGCCGCCGATCTGAGCCGTTATTTTCGTGATGAAGTTGTTCGCGAAGCTGCCGTGCAGTATGTCGCATAGATCCACCGATATACTGCTACGCCACATTCCCTTGGCTTGCAGTCTCAGGGATGACTCAGATTGCCGCGTCAGGCTTCGCCTTTCTCGCAATGACACAGAAACGATGTCATTGCGAACGAAGCAACGCGAAGTGCGGCAATCTCTTCGTCCTAGGGATTGCTCTTTTTGTCTCAGGTTTATGAAAAGCTATTTAATAACGGGCTGTTAGTGCTAGCCGACAGCGGGCTGCTTCCCATAATTCCATTTGCTGGCCATGAGAGCGGCGGCGAYGAGGGAAAAGACGACGAACATGTAGAATATGCCGTTCCATCCGTATTTGCTTTCGCTTCCGTAGGCGACGATAAGCGGTGACAGCACTTGGCCTGCGGATCCCATACCGTTAATGAACCCGGCGGCCAATCCTGCACCGCGCTGCGACCCGATGTCCATGGCTCCGGCAGAGGTCATGAGTGCATCGGGGCCAAAGGTCATAATACCGATGAGCGAAATACCTATGACATTCACGGTGAGGCTTATATCGCCCAATTGGGGGTATATAAAGAAGGATCCTGCCAGCCCCAACAGCATAATACACGCCACAGGGAATCGGCGGGATCCCATTAGTTTATCCGATGCGTACCCAGCCACGATTACCCCTATGAAGCCTGATACTTCATACGCAATGGAGGTGTACCCTGCGGAWSKSSCRTCNGWANNVHRDSNTCKWMYAYBMMATRGWWYKKYRKMCMSAWGAKRMACWSRWARCKGRWCATCTTCAAAAAGAAATACATGAAGCCGCTGGTCCACAAAGCTGACGAAGAAAGCACTGCCCTCCATACATCCCATGTAGTCYCCGGGTGCATGGCTGCTTCCGGCGATTTAGAGTGAGGTACGGGTTCGGGGATATCTTCCAGACCCACATCGGAAGGACGGTTTCGCGCCAGCAGGATGTACGCCCCGGCGATGAATGCCAACAACACAGAAGGCACGAGAAATCCACGTCGCCAGCCCAGTTCGGGGAAAAAAGTTTCGCTGGTGGCTGCCCATGTTGCTATGGCGGTAGCGATGGCTCCGCCCAGGGCGTAACACGTTGCCCACCATGCCATGACCACGCCCCGCTCTTCGTGAGTGAACCAGGCGGACATATTTTTTATGGTCCCGGACCACCCCGTGGACTGGCCATATCCGTTGACCAGATAGAGCAACCCGAACAACAGGAGAGGACTTACGAAAAAGGCCATGGCTATATTGGAGAGAACAGCAACAGTCAGTCCGATTCCTACTATGAGTCGAGGTCCGAATCGGTCGGATAAAAAACCGTTCAGAAACTGCCCTATCATATAAATGATGCTGTACCCAAAGATCATCCACGCGAGATCTTCCTTGSTGTAATCGATTTCTTCCGTAAGAAGCGGCATGACCACACTGAAATTCTTGCGGCACAGGTAGAATCCGGCATAGACGAGCCAGGTGAGGGCRAAAATCCGGTATCGCCAYATKCGRTATTCGCTGCTGAGTGCTTTCACCATGTCCCTTTCGTAGTTCATCCCGGTGGACGGGCATCATACCATCCGAAACGAAGGGATGCCATTCCCCTGCATCAACAAATTATCACGTTATCCTTTCAGCCGACCTGTATTTTTGGCTATACTACTCTGATTCAACCCGATATAAGGTGAACTCTCTATGCTAAAATGTGTTTCTCCCATCGACAACTCGATTTACGTAGAACGGCCTTATGCGACGGATGACCAGATCGCGCAGGCCCTGGAAAGTGCAACTAACGCCGCGCAGGCTTGGCGAAAAACCTCGTTGGCTGATCGCGCTGCGTTGTGTACGGCGCTCATCGATGATTTTGTATCCACGCCGGATCGCCACGCCGAAGAGCTGGCTCGCCAGATGGGTCGTCCTATACGCTACGGTGCGGGCGAGGTAAATGGGTTCGCGGAACGTGCCCGGTGCATGATTGACCTGGCGGAAGAAGCCCTAGGCGATGTTCCTCTCCCGGCGAAACCCGGTATCAAGCGTTTCATCCGAAGAGATCCCCTGGGCGTATGGCTCACGGTGGCTCCATGGAATTATCCTTTTCTCACAGCAGTGAACAGCATCATCCCGGCGTTGATGGCGGGTAACGCGGTTATCCTGAAACATTCGCATCAAACTCCTTTATGTGGTGAGCGTATGGTGGAATCTGGTCAGGCTGCCGGGCTTCCCGAAGGTTTGTTTCAATTCCTCCACCTTACGCGGGACCAGACCGCTCAGTTGATTAAGTCCCCGAAAATTAACGGCGTGGCGTTCACGGGCTCCGTGGCTGGCGGCGTAGATATCGAACAGGCAGCGGCGGGTCGATTTATTCCGGTAGGTCTGGAGTTGGGCGGTAAGGACCCGGCTTATGTGAGAGCCGATGCCAATGTAGCTTTTGCGGTGGAAAATCTGGTGGACGGTTCGTTTTTTAATTCAGGACAAAGCTGCTGCGGTATTGAACGCATTTACGTGCATGACGATGTGTATGATGAATTTATTGCCGGGTTCGCTGACCTGACCCGGGAGTATGTTTTGGGCGATCCCATGGACCCTGCTACGACGCTGGGCCCCATGGTGCGCACGTCGGCAGCGGACTTTGTGCGTGGACAGATCGCTGAAGCCGTGGAAGCTGGCGCACAGGCTTTGATTAACCCAAGTTTATTTTCTGCTGACAAGGCGGACTCTCCTTATCTTGCCCCGCAAGTGCTGGTTAATGTGGATCATTCTATGCGCATCATGACGGAAGAGAGCTTTGGTCCTGTGGTAGGTATTATGAAAGTATCGTCGGATGAAGAAGCTATTACCCTGATGAACGACAGCGACCTGGGGCTGACGGCGAGTATCTGGAGCAGCGATGAGGAAGTCGCGTTGGCGCTGGGCGACCGCATCGAAACAGGCACGGTCTTCATGAATCGCTGCGATTATCTGGATCCGGAATTGGCATGGACAGGTGTGAAGGATACGGGTCGCGGCTGCTCGTTGTCATCACTGGGGTACGATCAATTGACGCAAGCCAAATCATTTCACTACCGTGTGAAAATAGATTAGGAGTAAAACGTGAGTGCATTAACTGGAAATTGGAATTATCCTACGAATATTCGTTTTGGCGCGGGGCGTATCGCTGAACTGCCGGACGTGTGCCGAGAACTGGGTATGGCACATCCTTTACTCGTCACCGATGAAGGCTTCGCCTACGCCCAGCATCACGCTGGCCAGGTGCGGGAGCGGCGCCAGGTCGCCCGAGGCACCTACAGAGCCCTGGACCGGGATCACCGGCGTGACGCCGCGCCCGAGGTTGAGGTCGTCCAGCCGGACCTCGTCCAGCGTGACCAGCAAACCGAGCGAGGCCGCGGTCGTGCCGCCGCCTTCGGTGATCGACAGACGCACGCCGGAGAGCTTGGTGTGCACGTCGATCCCGGTCCCGGCGGCGTTGATCCGCGCATGCACATAGACGTCCGCCGCGTTGATCCGGTTGATCACGTCCTCGATGGTCGACAGGCCGGCAAAGCTGATCGTCGCTGAATTGGTCCCGTTGGTGATGGTGAACCCGGTCCGGTCGAAGTCCGCGCCGCTGACGGTCAACGG
>NVWG01000038.1:29354-29620 GCA_002746185.1 Candidatus Hydrogenedentota bacterium | reverse complement strand
TGAACAAAAAGGCACAAGAATTAGCAATGCATGATAAAGATACTGGATCCTCTGAGATACAGATTGCTTTGTTAACAGAGAAAATTGAAACTCTCTCTAAACAYATTAAGCAATTYAAAAAAGACAAACATTCGTCTGTTGGATTRTTGAGAGCRGTCAATAGAAGAAAGAAATTGTTAGAATACTTAAAGAAAACAAAAATGGATTCTTACAARAATGTACTGTCGAAATTGAATTTAAGAAAATAGAAGTCAAGATAGATAGAA
>NVWG01000038.1:0-29349 GCA_002746185.1 Candidatus Hydrogenedentota bacterium | reverse complement strand
TGGAACGAAACGAACGAAACGAAATGGAAATGAAATGTTTAAAGTACACAAGARGGAAATAGAAGTAGCAGGAAAGAAAATAAGTTTAGAAACAGGTAAAGTAGCAAGACAAGCAGACGGAGCAATCATCGCAACATGTGGTGAAACAGTTATTCTAGCAACAGTCGTTGGAGCAAAGAAAGTAAATCCAGATATGGATTATTTYCCTTTATCAGTYAAYTACCAAGARAAATATTATGCAGGTGGAAARATCCCTGGKGGATATTTTAAAAGAGRAGCAAGACCRACKGAAAGTGAAACATTAATCTCTAGATTAATTGATAGACCAATCAGACCTTTGTTTCCTGATGAATTTAAAAATGAAGTACAGTTGTTGCCAACGGTAATTTCTTACGACAAAGAAAACCAACCAGATATTCTAGCAATCACTGCTTCRTCAGCAGCGTTAGCTATTTCAGGAATGCCATTTATGGGTCCTGTAGGTGCCTCTAGAGTGGGCTATATTGAYGGTAAGTATATTCTTAACCCATCAAWAGAAGAGTTGGAAAATTCAAGTTTAGATCTAGTTGTAGCAGGTACTAAAGATGCAGTGCTTATGGTTGAGTCTGAARCAWMAGGWYTATCTGAAGAGGWAATGYTARMWGCRGTMAAATTTGGTCACGAAGGATTTGTTCCAGTAATCGAAATGATTGAGGAACTTGCAAAAGAATGTAGAAAACCTGAGTGGACTGTTGAGAAGAAAGATTTATCTGAAGTTAAACAAAAACTTGAGGAAACTTTTACAGAAGATTTAACAAAAGCTTTTGCAACCAGGGACAAACAAGATAGATCAAATCAGATTTCAGAAATCACTGATAAAGCTAAAAAGCTATTTGAAGAAAATGAACTCTATGGCTACCTTATGGATCACCCGGAGGGACGTGTACCGGATTATCCTCATGAAGACGATCTGGAGCGGCGCGTGGTAGATGTGATCGCCGGTATGACCGACCACTACGCACTGGAACTCTATCAGCAGCTTTTCTTCCCTGAGTCCTGGCCCGTATGACTGCCAACGCGCCCATCGGAATCGTGGCGGGGTCCGGCATCAATCTGGAAGGTGTCCTGGACAGCCACCACGACGTGGTCTCCTTCACCCAATTACCGGGCCTCCCCCCCACTGCCGTATCCGGACACACAGGCACTTTCACCCACGGAATATGCGGAGATCAACCCGTCATCCTCCAATCCGGCCGCCTCCATTTCTACGAAGGCCACCCCTACGAAACCGTGGTCAAAACAGTGGACTACATGCACGACCAGGGCGTGCGCACGGTGATCTATACCAACGCAGCAGGTGGCTTGGTGGACACCATGCGCAGCGGCGACTTGATGGCAGTGGAATCCATTGCGCTATGGCCATACACGCACTGGGCAGATGCGCCGGACGAGATCAAAATGGATTTCGTGCTGGACGGCTGTGACTTCACCGGAATCTACACCTGTATGCACGGTCCCTGCTACGAAACCCAAGCCGAGATCCGCGCACTCCAATCCCGAAAAAGTCACGTCGTCGGCATGAGCACCGCGCCAGAAGTATTGCGATGCCACAAAAAAGGGATGCGCGCCGGATCCATCAGCTGCATCACCAACAACTGCTGCGCCCCCATCCACCTCACCCACGAACACGTAGTCGCCACAGCCCAACAAGCCTCACAACGCATCACCGAGATTATTCGGCAGGCACTACCTGGGCTTCATCGTTAAAAATAAACCGTACAGAACCTCCGACTTCTACACCCCCAGAATAGTCACCTGATTTTGGGGGCTTTAGGTTTTTTTGGCTATGTTCTGGAATATGACCTTATTTATTGATTATTGTGTGGTTTAAATGAGTTTTTTTTGATTTGTTTTTGGGTGGAGTATGACGGCTTAGGGTCGTTTTGGATGCAGATGGTGACGGTATGTGGTGACGATGGGGTTGGGGTTCTTGGGCGGTTTTGAGTAGGTGTGGATGATAAAAAATTTGGGGTGCTATGCGTCATGTGGAACATCAAAAGCTGTCCAGGTTAATGCCAAGTTCTTTGGCTTTTTCGAATTCGTTAACTTTGGCCATGCCATTGTCTAAGTAATTAATCATCAACATATATCTATCACCATCTTCTATCTCCACCAGTAGCAATATAATTCTTTTTTCGCCTTGTCTTGCAATAAGCTCAGCGCCATTACTTTCGTAAACTGGCTCCACATTCTTGTCGTAGAATTCGGCGATTATTCCGCCAATATTATTGAAATATTGCAACGCTGTTTCCCTTTTTTCTATAAATGCTGTAGCGGAGATTGAGAAAATTCGCCTTGATTTCGCAGTGATATTGATGTCGTAGGAGTGGAATGGCAAGGACGGTTTTGGAGGGTCGATAGAGTAACTGAGATTGTTCGTTTCTCGGTTTGAATTGGTTTTTTCTATTTTAATTTTGGATGGATCGTGGACTTCGCCGAGTTTGATGCCGAATGCCCCGGTGATTTTCAGGGGCGGTTCGGATGTGGATGGATTTGCGAAAAGGAGCAGGGCTGCGATTAGGATATATGGTGTTGGTTTAGTCATTTTTCTCTCTTCCTTGTTCGTCTCTTTCTTTATGTAATTTATCGAGCGTGTGTTGCAATCGCTCTTCTGCAGGTAATTTGTCTATTATATCCTGCGGCATAGGGGCGGGTGGAATGCTGTCCAATTCCAACCGTAATGCACTAAGTTTTTCTTCGAGTGCCCTATTCTCAATCTGAAGTTCTGATCTGTTTTTCAGTGCCCATATGATATTAGTAGTAATTGCGATTCCAACAGAAATCGAAATTACAATAACCGTTATCCTGTATTCAATTGGGTGCGATGTGAAATCTGATCCTAGAAGGAATGCTAATATAGCGTAAAACGAACAGCTATTGAGTATTGCCAGAGATGCGTATGATGTAGTGCGCAGCAGGATTATTTTCATTGGGCTCCAATTGGCCATTTCTGCTGGCCTTTTGGACACAAAGTATAGGTAATACCATACATAAAAAAAGATGGTGGAAAAAATCCCAAGGAAAACTATCGTCGTTAGTAATTCCATTTTAAGTGTGTTACCACGCCCACTCGCCGGCTTTACGTTTTTCTATACGTTGCTTTGTATATTCAATTTCATCCCTGATAATTCGATTTTTTCTCTCTGTTTCCCATCGCGTGGTGACCGTCCATGCCATGAAAACGCCAGTAACTAACCCAAATGCCGTCGATAATTGAGATCGACGCGAAATGAATTCGGCGTATTCATCAAGCCCACCCCAGCTTCCTGGAATAAAAAAGAGGAGTACATCGAAACCAGCCAAACTGAATAATATTAGAAAAATAAGTGATGGACCCAAGGTAAAAGTATTTAGACTGCCCAAAACATTACTGCCAACCGCGTGCTTATCAATATATTTATTCCGAACTGAGGACATCAGCCAAAAAAAGAAGGGGACTGAAAATAAAAAGTATACCGTTACAAAAATACTCGGTATCACAGCTAGTATAGGCATTCTTAGAGAATCTCCAACAATTCAACACGATTGCGTAATCATAACCCAAATTCATTATAGGGTGGATTTAAAGAGAAAGTGCAACACTTTTGATTGAGGGGGAGCTTATCCACATATCCACGGCATAGCGGTCACGTTGGATCGCAGCTCTCGACAGTTTGGACATATACCGCTTAACCATATCTTAATTCGGCTCCGAATCAGGTGCCAGCCTACACTATTTCACACATCAATTCCCATTCGATAAAGCCAATAAAAACGGGCGTTTCGCGCACCTGTAGAATTCCGTGACCTATTGTTTCGTACAGGGACTATTGTGACACAGCCGCCCTCGGCTACGGGTTGTTTGTCGATGGTGCAGATGGCAACACCGGAGCGTGACGTAGATCCATAGTGCAACGACGGTGCAGGGTTATTAGGGGGTGGTTCTGAAGGAGACCCGTTCCGAGGTACTGCCGTACGGTATATGGTGGAGGTGCCTTGGTCTGGAGACCCCGCCACAACGGAAGGGACCATCGGGTCATGGGCGTCTCGGGGCTGTTGAAAAATCACTCTCAACATGGGCGAGACGCCCATGCCCCGTGGTGGTGAGGATAGCCGTGGTAGTGAGGACAAWCCCGTGGGGGAGGATAGCCGGAGCGGATTGGTACAGCGAGTTTTTCAACAGCCCCGAAAAAAGTGCCGGGTCCTATTTCAATTCGGTTGCAAGACTATTCCTCCATTGAGACGAGGGGGGAATCAAGAGGGGTGTTAGTGGCACAGCCAGGGCGACTATGCCACAACGAGGAGCTCCTTCGGGTCGGGGGTGTACATGCCATTTCGGGATGTCGATATTACAATGCGGTCAGATTGATGGCCGCAAGGCATAKAATCGCGTTTATCCCTAYAGCARYTCTTYYTGCTCAGGCTGCGGCGCGATGCAATCGGGAGATTCGTGAGCAGGCGAATTMACGAGGGAGGACACGGGATACATTGAYAGWAGRCTATCWGGACAAGATTTCATGAGGGGTTCAAGTCGATGCGCGTCATGTACATCTGTGTTGAGCCAAAGATCCTCGTCGGATTCAGCGAGTATAACCGGCATGCGATTATGCACGGTGCGCATCAATTTATTGGGTTCCGTGGTAAGTATCGTAAACGACTGGATAATCTCACCATTCAGCGCGTCCCAATGATCCCATAACCCGGCAAAACAGATCAGTCCTTCATCTCTCCGGGAAATGTAATAGGGAATCTTCTTCCCTTTTCCCCCGGCAGGTTTCTGCCATTCATAAAACCCCGTGGCGGGAACAATACAACGTCGACGCCGAAAAGGGGTGCGGAAGMWKRKYWYCGCTGCCGCTGTTTCTCCCCGTGCATTGATGAGTTTATTGCCCATTGCATCATCCTTGGCCCAATGCGGGATAAGACCCCAGCGCATATCTCGAAGATGGAGATCCTCTCCGTCATGAAAAATAACCGGCACCGATTGTGTGGGGGCAATATTATAACGGGGAACAACACCAGCGGCATCTTCAATAAAGAATTTGAAGCGGCTCAGGAGTGATTGCATCTCCTTGGTCTGGGCAAAGCGGCCGCACACGAAATTCAAGATTCCCTTCGAGTAAAGTACACTCACGCCACACCATCCAGATGTATACGCAACTACAACCGAGCTTACTTTTCTCCGGCTACCACTTCAGCGATATTCAGTGCGTGGTCTTTAATGCGACGATACGCGTTGAGCATGTCGGTTATGGCCAGGCTTTCCAGCGGGGTGGATTCTTTTTTACTCAGCCGTTCCATGTGGTTGCCCCGGTATTCCTTCATGAGGTGGGTAATTCCGTCGCCCTGGGTGCGTGCTTTGGCTATCACATCCCGTTTATCAGACTGCACCGCATCGTTGATCAACGTGATGTACGACATCACATGATCGTGCAGGTCCAACAGCTCGGCGCGCTGAATATCGGATATGGTGCATTCATCCTTGCGCAGTTTAATCGTCAATTTCAGAATGGTGACGATATAATCGCTAATGGATTCGTATTCGTCAGCCATTCTGAGCTGACTGTGTACCGTATCAATCGTGTCTTGTGTCACATTCCCTGACAATACATGGCTAAGGAATTCGTTAATTTCTTTCTGCACCAGATCCAGCACTTCTTCTCGATTGAATATCTTTTTTTCAATCGCTTCATCAATTTCTTCACCGGCTATATTCGGGCGCAGCCGATCCATCATCATCGCTACACCGTCGCACATGAGCAGAATTTCCCGTTGCGACTGCTGCAAGCTCAGCGCGGGAGTATCCACCAGATTCATATCGAAATACGTAAGATGGCCAGGTGCTCCGGTTGTATCCGGTATCAACTTTTTAAGCACCGTTACCATGACTCCCATCAAGGGTATGAATAAAATCACGTTAACAATATTAAATCCAGTATGTGTTGCTGCTATCGCTTCGGCAATATAGGGATATTCCTGCACACCATCCACCATGATCATCGTATCGGGCAATCCGCCATGACGCCATTCGATAAACTTAGTGACTAATTTCGTATATTGCGGAAATAGAGCGGTAATCCAGGCAACCCCGATTATGTTAAAGAATATGTGGGCAAACGAGGCACGGCGTGCATTTATCGATCCTCCAATGGAAGCTAAATACGCGGTTACCGTGGTACCAATATTTTCCCCAAGTACCAAAGCTGCAGCGGTGGGGTAGTCAATGATTCCTGTCCAGGCCAAACCGATAGTTATTCCTAAAGTGGCCGATGAGGATTGAACAAGGGCTGTAAGTAACGCACCAGCCAAGCAGCATTTTAATACCCCAAAGTACGTGTCCGGAGTGAATTTTGAAAACCAATCAACGAATTCGGGCATTTCTCTGAGGGGGTAAAAACCATTCTTCATCAACTCCAATCCGAAGAACACCATCCCCAAGCCCATCACGGCCATGGAGAGGAAACGTCCCCGTTCCTTTTTGGCAAATAGAAAACAAATTGCAGCGATGCCCAAAATGGGAAGCCCGTATTTTCCGATCTTCAACACGAGGATCCAACCTGTGATGGTAGTGCCGATGTTGGCACCCATGATAACTCCCAGAGATTGGGATAGATTCATCATGGAAATGTTAGCCAGTCCTACTACCATAACAGTGGTGATGGAACTGGACTGGACCATACACGTAACCAAGGTCCCCATACCAACGGCCATGAAGCGATTGGTGGTAGCCATATTTATCATGGTCCGCAAACGCGGTCCTGCGATGGCCTGCACCCCCTCGGACATGTTTTTCATGCCCAGAAGAAAGATCCCTAGCCCACCGATTACTTCAAGAAAAATCCCGAATAACACCTGACTTACTCCCTTTTTTGAAGCATTTTTTGAAGCGAACAATGTATCGCCCCTCCAGCCCAGAGGGGTTACGTCGCTATCTGGCGGATATGGTAAGCAAAAAAGAGCAGGAAAGTCCAAACAAAAAAAATTACATAACGAATCATTCGTTATTTTATTAGGGATATGGAAAAAGTAACCACTTTCTCAACAATTACGGGTGCATTCTAACCTAAGAAATAGGTTATTTTCCCAAGCCGGGAAAGCAGGAAGGCCAATACTGCTGATCAGGTTTTTATATGCTTCGGCCCGTATCAGCCCAAAAGGGATCACGTAATTTGCGTTTGAACAATTTTCCCGAATCCTCTCGGGGCAGCGAATCACGGAACTCGACAAGTTTGGGGATTTTAAACTTAGCCAAATGCTGCTGGAGGTATTCACGAACGGTGCCCTCATCCAAATCGGCTCCATCTTCCACCTCGATGAACGCAGCGATGGACTCGCCAAAATCGGGATCTGGGATTCCAAAGACGGCGCAATCTTGAACGCCGGGACAATTTATCAATACCGATTCGATTTCAGCAGGATAAATATTCGCCCCGCCGGAAATGATCATGTCGTTGGCACGGTCGCAGAGAAAGAGAAAGCCTTCTTTATTAAAGTAGCCGATATCGCCACTGGTAATGAGACGGCCTTTTCCTATTGATTCACGTTTGGCTTCATCATTCTGATAGGTAAATTCAGAACTGCAGAGGAGCATTCCATACACCATTCCAATAGTGTCGGCGGGAACTTCATTTCCATCATCATCAAAAATACGTACTTCGGCACGTTCCACTGGCTTGCCTACTGTGCCAGGATATTTCAAAGCATCCTCGGAATTACATAACGTCACGGCGGACATTTCGGTGCTTCCATAATATTCATGAATCACCGGACCCCACCATTCAATCATGGACTTCTTCACTTCCGCCGGACACGGAGCCGCGGCGTGGATAACATATTCCAGTGAGCTGATGTCGTACTTGCTCCGGATTTCTTCAGGAAGTTTCAGGAGTCGAACAAACATGGTAGGCACCATCTGCAGGTGGGTGATCTTGTGATCTTGAATCACGCGCAGCAGATCCTCAGCGTCGAAACGCGGCATGATGACGCAGTAGGTCTCCAACTGGACGGCAAAAACGGAGTAGGCATTGGGCGCGGCGTGATACATGGGCGCTGGAATAACTGTACGTACGCCCGGTAGCACCCCCAGTATCCCAGCCACAGNCATAACCTGCTCCGCATACTGCTCGGGAGTAGCGGCTTCCCTGCGCACCCCTTTTGGACGTCCTGTGGTGCCTGACGTATAAATCATACTGGACGACTGCAGCTCGGGTTCTTTGTCGTAAGGCTTATGAGAATCAACCCACTCGTTCCAGACGATAGTGCCTTCATGTACCGCCGTTTCGTCATCTGACAGGCCATAGGCAGACTGAAGTATTTCCGGCGTAGCTACTTCCAACACCGTAAGACCTTCCGGTACATTATTTTTCAGGTGATGATAGAGGTCCGAGTGAATGATTAACGTCTTGGCACCGGAATCCTGAAGGATATACCCCATTTCTTCACCTGACAGATGCCAATTCACAGGTACGGGGAGAGCGCCCAGAAGGCGGATGCTCAGTGTAGCTTCCAGGAAAGCCACATCGTTGCGGAGCATAAGTGCTACGGTATCGCCGCGCTGAACACCCAGCGATTCCAGTCCAGTCGCAGCCTGTGCGCAGCGTAACAACACCTGAGCGTGAGGCACAAACGTATTTCCATACTGTATTCCGGCTGTACTCATCCTCACTCCTTTTATGGTGTTTCTAATTTAGCTTTTCGCCGTCACCTGATCGCGCAGCTCGCGTCGAAGTATTTTCCCTACCCCGCTTTTGGGCAGATCGGTAACAAATTGAACCTGAGATGGAGCCTTGAAGGAGGATACCGATTTCTTCACATGCTCAATAACCTGCTCCTCGTTAAGATCCGTTCCTCTATTTCGTACCACGAAGGCCACCACTTTTTCACCGTATACGTCATCGGGAACGCCAATCACAGCCGCCTCGGCAATGTCGGGGTGCTCGTAGAGTACATTTTCAATTTCTGCGGGGAAAATATTTTCACCGCCTTTGATGATCATGTCCTTTTTCCGATCCACCACATACACCCAGCCATCTTCGTCCATGTAGCCGATATCCCCGGTGTGCATCCAGCCGCCGCGCAGTGCTTCTTCGGTAGCCTCCGGATTCTTGTGATACCCCTTCATGGTCGAAGGTCCTCGCGTCAAAATTTCGCCCGGTTCCCCTGTAGCTACAGGCTGATCGTYATCGTCTACAATTTGCATATCCACAATGTCATAAGGCTTACCCACTGAACCGGGGCGATACGGCTCAGCAAATCGATCCGCSGTACCGATACCTGCGTTCTCTGTCATCCCATAGAGCTGCTTTATACGGCATCCCGTACGCTTCATAAATGCAACCGAAACTTCTTCCGGCAAGGGAGACGCACCGCAACTGACCATTTCCAGCGAGGTGAGGTCGAAATTTTCCAACTCCGGGTGATTGAGGAGCATGGACAGCATTGTAGGGACAGAGGCCATATCGGTACATTTATATTCGTCGATAAGCTGCAAGAATTTCAGCGGATCAAACCAGGTTTCCTGCACATAAAATCCACCGCTATATTCTTTGGGCATCAGATATCCTGCATTCATGACACCTACACCGTATATGTGTGCCATGGGCATGGCGGTTAGGGTAATGGTGGGATGCGTTCGGGCATGAAGATCGGCTGCACGGATACCGCTCTTGGTTCCTTCGATAAGTCCATGGTGGGACAACATCACACCCTTGGGCTTCCCGGTTGTTCCCGAGGTATACAGCATGAGCGCCGTGTCCTGAGGATCGATATTCGCTATAGAAGTCGATTCGTCACGCTGAAGAAGCTCCTCCATAGCATATTCCGACGGCGACGCTTCAGTATTAGTCTCGCCATCCAGTACAACGATCCACTGCACATGGTCCAGCCCAACGATGGCCTCACGAACCTTGTCCAGCAGCATGGCATCGGTGACAATACCCCTGGCATCAGTATGGGAAAAGATATACCGCAGCTCATCCGGTGTCAGTTGAAACATAACCGGAACGACCGTCGCCCCAGTACGAAATCCGCCTTGAAACACGGAATTCACTTTGGGGTTGTTTACCATGCACAGGCACATAGCGTCGCCTTTACCCAATCCAAGCTCTTCAAAAGCCGACTGGAGTCTCCGCGCCCATCCCATCATGGTGGTATTCAGAAAATCCTCGCCCTGAAACACCATGGACTTTTTCTCGCCTTGTATCTCAATGGCCTGTTCCGCCAACTCCGCCAGTGATTGTGGATCACGCATCAGGATATCTCCTTATGTTACGTCCGCTTCTTATTCACTCAACGCTTGCTGTTTTAACTCCAGTTTGGCGATGGATTCGGTGTGTACCTCATCCGGCCCATCAGCCAGCCGCAACGTGCGCATACCGGCATACATTTTGGCCAGTGGGAAATCTTGACACACACCCGCGCCGCCGTGTGCTTGAATTGAACGGTCGATAACACGAAGCGCCATGTTCGGAGCCATAACTTTGATCATGGCGATTTCTTTCCGTGCCACTTTATTGCCTACTTTATCCATCATGTCTGCTGCTCTCAATACGAGCAGACGTGTCTGATCAATTTCCATACGGGACAGCGCAATATCTGCCCGGATGGTACCCATTTCAGATAAATGTTTTCCGAAGGCTACTCGCTTTTGTACTCGCTGACACATGTACTCCAGCGCGCGTTCCGCAACACCGATAGTACGCATGCAGTGATGAATACGGCCAGGTCCAAGACGCCCCTGGGCAATTTCAAAACCCCGACCTTCGCCTAGAAGAAGATTACTTGCCGGGACGCGCACATCTTTGAAAAATACTTCTGCGTGACCGTGAGGTGCATCGTCATAGCCGAACACTGTGAGCATACGGTGTATATCGATACCCGGCGCGTCCATAGGCACCACGATCATGGACTGCTGTACGTGACGGGGCCCATCCGGGTCGGTCTTGCCCATAAATATAGCCACTTTACAACGTGGATCGCCTGCGCCGGAGGTCCACCATTTGCGACCGTTGATCACATACTCATCGCCGTCACGCACGATGCGGGACTCGATATTGGTTGCATCCGAAGAAGCCACCAGCGGCTCGGTCATGGCAAAGCAAGAGCGAATTTCCCCGTTTAACAGGGGTTTCATCCATTTTTCTTTTAACTCATCGTTGGCATAGCGCGCGAACACTTCCATGTTCCCGGTATCCGGAGCGGAACAATTGAACACCTCGGAAGCCCATCCCACACGGCCCATAATTTCGCAAAGCGGGGCGTATTCCAGGTTGGTGAATCCCGCACCGTCGTCGCTGTGRGGCARAAAYAAGTTCCACAATCCCGCTTCCTTCGCAAGGGGTTTCAGATCTTCAATGATCTGGATAGGCTGCCAGCGGTCACCTTCTTCCAACTGATCCGCGAAGACCTGCTCGTTGGGATAAATGTGCTTATCCATGAACGCGATGAGTTTTTCGCGTTCATTCTGAACCTTCGATGTGTAATCAAAATCCATGTTCGGTATTTCCTTTCTGCGGCATACGGTTCATATCATGTACGCCAATTAGTCCAAATCCAATTTAGTTAAATCTTGATAAATTTTCATGTCTAAAGCGGCACTCTCGGTATCCCCTTTTTCAATGAGAACAGCAGCCCGATTTTTATACGCATTGGCATAATTCGGCTTTCCTTCGATGGCCAACGTAAAATATCTCAACGCCTCATCCAATTTTCCATCCTCATAGGCCAACACGCCCAGCGAATCGAGGGGCGATGGGTATTTGGGAATTTGCTTGGTGAGACGYTCRAAWCCGGCTTGTGCCTCTTCYCTATTMCCTTCAAATAAATCRATGAGGACTCGGTTCTGATATGKCCARGGGTATTTYTTATCCAGCTTCTCCGCCAGATCWAAATCYSCATACGCCCCCTCTACATCCCCCAACCGATATCGCGCAGTBGCACGAGCCGAWGCCGCCCACGCAGGATGTTTGTCTAGCGCAAAAGCCTGATCGTATACCTCAATCGCCCCGGCATAATCCCCTAAATCATACTTGGCCAACCCCAGAAGCAAATAGGGAATCTCATCATCCTGCTTAATCTCCAAAGCCTGTTCATACAATGGCACGGCTTCCGCAACCTGCCCGCGCCGATGGAGATCCGCTGCTTTAATCCACAGTTCACGACTCGCAAAATCAACCTTGAACGTATCCAGCTTCGCGTCTGTATCTCTGTCATCAGGCCACAAAACAACTGCAAACGCAGCACAAAACAGCATAACGCCCACCGCTGCAGCACTCCACAAGATCTGTCTATAGCGATTATCTGAAGAATCGTCCAAAACTGCCGTCCCTAATCTGAAAAGATCCATTGTATAGCCCTCAGAAGCGATTCTCAAGCCCGGAACATTGGCTTGAATAGACATTCCAAGACTCGTTCAACGACACCTGGAGGCATTTCTATCCCAATGTCATCTGAAATGATTTAAGAAGAAGGTAATGCCGGAGGACGCGGACGCTTTTTCTTCTGGTAAAAGGTATACATGAGGATTGAAGGTACAATGATACACATCAGAGCCAGTAAAATGGCAAAACCTAGCATGTTAGAAACTATAAAGGCGAAGGTGCCTCGTGGTGTTCCGTCATTCAATGCCATCGACTTATCCATATCCAGCATTGATCCCCAGATATTATTGAGCCGCTTGCGAGTTAACCCGCGATGCCTATAATATTCCCCGTATGATGGATCTAATAAAATTGCCTGAGTAAAATCTTGCTCAGCTAATTGATATTTACCTGTATTAAAATATGCCTTCCCACGTCGATAGTATACCCATTCATATTCTGGGTCGATTTGTAGAGCATGGGTAAAATCTGAAATCGCTGAATCATAGTTTTTCAATTTACTATACATCCAACCACGATGAGCCAATCCCCATTCACTATCCGGCTCCAATTCCAATGCTATATCGAAATCGGCTATTCCAGCATCATAATCTTTGAACTTTCTTTGAAACCAACCGCGCTGTCTATACGCCCAAGCATAGTCAGGATCCAACTCGATAATTTTTGACAGGTCTACAAAAGCTTTTTCATTCAGACCCAATGCCTCCAGAACTTCTGCTCGCCGTATATAGCCCCAAATGTACGTATCATTCAATGTTATTACATGATTTAAGTCGATTAAAGCATTTTCATATTCTTCTAAATAAGTATATAGACGCCCTCGATGATATAGAGCATGAAAATTTTCCGAATTTAACGCTAATGCTGACGAATAATCTTYRATCGAACGTTTAGCATTTTCCATATAAGCAAACACATCACCGCGACGAGATAACACCCAGTCACTTTCTGGATATTGCTCAACCAAATAATCGAAATCAGAAAGTATGTCATCTAGTTCATATAAACCAAAATTATAACTTGCTCGAAAAAGATACCAGTGAAGATTTTCCGTACCTTGCTCAATGTGTTGTGTGCACACAGCTACTGCATGCTGCATTTGTTTTTTTNGCTCATCACTTAACTCATCGTTATTCCAAGATGAGAAATCAAACAGGTGCCCACCACCGAAAAAACCGGGTTGGTACGCAGCTGCTGTGGTCCCTACTAAGGCGCAGAGCAATATCACACTCCACACTCCGTATCGAGTCAACCGTTTCACTCTTGCGTATCCCCTTAATCTAAATAGTTTTTCATAAACCTGAGACAAAAAGAACGGTCCTGGGGGGTGAGGAGATTGCCGCACTTCGCGTTGCTTCGTTCGCAATGACATCGTTTCTGTGTCATTGCGAGACGGCGAAGCCGGACGCGGCAATCTAGTCACTCCTGAGACTATGAAACAAGGGCACCACATCTCGCGCCGATGAAACCCTATATGTGAAATCCTTTTCATCAAGAGGCGGAGAGTAAAAGGCTTGTCTCAAATTTATGAAAAGAAATCTAGTGTATATGGACATTTAATATAGTTTACTTCTCCTGTCGTTGGCAAGGCAGGCCAAATTGCGAGGCGAAATCCGCCATCGCAGCGTCAAATATAACCATACCTCGCTATGTACTGCCGTGCTACTGCATCTTTATTAAGAGAATACATCGGCATTTCCCTTTATATTCGGTCATACCCATCTCTTCAAACCATTTGGCATCGGTATTGCTCTAAGAAGTACATTAAAAAGGTGAGGATGAAGCGATGACAACTTTAGACACCAGCCCAACGAACACAAAAGAAGCCTACAATACCGATTCCGAGTTATTGAACGATATAGCACGGAAAGCTCTCATGCGGGGTTTCTCGGGAAAGATCACGTATTCCCAAGGGGACCTGATCGAAGGGGTTGGTACCTGCCAGAATCTGGGTTACGGCGATATCGAAATTCGCACACAGGCTCGGTTGGTCATGGGTGAATGTATTGAACTCTCGCTGAATTGCTTGTCGTTTCGCGGTATGCCTGTGTATCTGCAAGGACGCGTGGCGGAAGAATTCAGGGATGACTCGGAAGGGGGCTACATCGCTCTCGTACGTGCATCCAACTATATCGAAAATTTAAACACTGCGGCCTAGAATATTAGTCATAAAACAGAATGTAAATGAACGCTCAAATCCATTCCCCCTTCGAAGGGGGATCAAGGGGGATGTTACGCTTGAAAACACCCCTCTAACTCCCCTCAAGGGGAGAATAAATTCATGGCGCTAAATAGTTTTTCAAAAACCTGAGACAAAAAGAACAGTCCTGGGGGTGAGGAGATTGCCGCACTACGCTACGCTTCGTTCGCAATGACATCGTTTCTGTGTCATTGCGAGACGGCAAAGCCGGGCGCGGCAATCTAGTCACCCTCGTGACTACGGATCAAGGGGATGTTGCGCTTAATAACACCCCTCTGCCTCCCCTCAAAGGGAGGATAAATATCTTTTAACAGGAAGCGATACCTCAGTTTATAAAAAGGTATCTAGTCCTCGGGATATTCAACGGAAAAAGATGTCCCTTGTTCCATCCGTTTGTAATCCTGATACGGCACCACTTCCTCTCCAACCCTCTGGTGATACATGACCAGGTGTTTCGTATCCAGAACCAGATCCTGTCGCTCAATCGTCCGAATTAACCATGGGGACACAAACATGATATCGATGCCCTTCTGCTTCAAGATGTCCGCCGGGGTTTCGGTATCGCCGGTAAAATAAAGTCGCAGTCCATGCCACGTCACCAGATAGGAAAAATGTTCCGGCGCGAGGTTGTGGGGCATTTCAATAGCTTCCACCTGGATATCCTTGTACCGCATAGGGGTGTCTTTCGAGAAAAGTATTACACGGTTTTCTTCAATCCGCTTTGTGATTCCCGGCGGCGCGATAATTTTATGTTTCATGTCTCGAAAAAGCCGGGTGTTCCAGTGGTCACTATGAAAATGAGTGATGAGGCTGAGTCCATCCTTCACCTTGGGCACCTCGGCCATGTCGTATTCCATATAGCCATAGGCGCCGGACCCATAAGGGAAATCGCTGAGCAGCGTGGTTTTGCCGTCGGTGATATGAAACGCCATATTGCCGATGAACGTGACGGTCAATTCTCCCGCTTGAGCAGCTATTCCAACCAATAGCAGGACGGTCGTAAAGGCCATCCGGGAAATAAATTTTATTTTTGTCGCCATTAGATTTTATACTCCAAATTGCCGCAGATGGTGATCAAAGTGAATAACATGCAGTTTACCCCACTTATTCGGCCCCAGATCACCCAACGCCGGATGTGCAGGGGGATTCAGCCCGCCTGTATCCTTTCTGGACAGAAATTCCTCCAACTCAGCTTTCACTTCTTCCAGTGAAGCCGTGGGAGCCGCCGCGTCATACATGGCGGATTTGGAACTGCCTCTTGGAATTTTTATCAGGCCACTCAACAGTAAAGGCACCACTATCGCACGAATGAGGAATTTACTTTTATCTGGAGGCACCTCTTCCTTACCCAAAGAGTACCGCAATGCGGTTTGCAGATGAGCCCGCATCTGACCCGACGACATAGTCCCCCATAAGGGTTTTGCATCGTCAGGAATCTTTCCCATACGCTCCAGATTATTAGTTACCGCAGCACGATCAAAAGAGATTCCCATTCTCTATACTCCAAATTGCCGTAGATGGTGATCAACATGGATTACATGCAGTTTACTCCATTTATCCGGCCCCAGATTTCCCAATGATGGATGTGCAGGCGGATTAAAACCGCTTCCTTCGTAGTTGGTGAGATACTCTTCCAACTCCGCCTTTACTTCGTCCAACGTAGCCGACGGAGCAGCAGCATCGTACATAGCCGGTCCTTTGACTCCCTTTGGCAGTTTCATGATGCCGCTTWACAAAACGGGGATCAGTATCATATTAAGAAGGGGTTTACTTTCATCAGGACTCTCTTCTTCTTTGCCCAGGGAATATCGTATAGCGAGCTGCAGGTGAGCCCGCATCTGCCCTGGCGACATACTACCCCAAACGGGTTTCGCATCATCCGAAATTTCCCCCATGCGCCCCAAGGAACTATCCACGAAAGCGCGATCAAAAACTATTGCCATGATGTGTCTCCTAGAATGCGTTGGCTGCTGCTTCCGCAACCGCCACGTMGTTTTCYACATTGGAYCCGGAAACCCCWACCGACCCAATWACTTTACCGTCTTTATTCATCAACGGGAGCCCGCCGCCGAAAGTAACCAGGCCGCCGCTGGTTGATTCTATGCCATACAACGGACCGCCGGGCTGCGACATCCCCCCTATCACCCCGGATGGAGCGTTAAAATAGCGGGATGTCTTGGCTTTCTTCATGGAAATATCCGCGCTACCCAAATACGCATCGTCCATACGTACAAAGGCCTTCAGATTGCCGCCCACATCCAGCACGGTGATATTCATTTTCACATCCAGCTCTTTGGATTTTTTCAGCCCTGCATTGATGACCCGCATAGCCGATGCCAGATCCACGTCATGCCCGATGTATCCGGTTTCCGCCACAGCAACACTGGGCGAATGACTGCCCAACGCGAATACGCATACCACTAATCCCAATCCCAATAGATACCCTGATTTCATCGTTCCATCCTCAAAAAAGGTTAATTAAACAAGGTTATTCAAGACAATAATCTAAACCTACACCATTAACGAACGAGAATGCCAGCATGATACTATATCGCCTTATATTTTAACGTAGCGTAATAGAAAAACGGACATCGCCCCTTCGAGTATGGAATCACAACTCCTTATTAGCCTCACCTTCATGGTTGTATTGGGTATCGGATCGCAATGGCTGGCATGGCAGCTCCGCCTGCCGTCTATTTTGCTCATGCTGGTTGCCGGTTTTCTGGCAGGGAATACGCCCTATCTCAATACCGATGAACTCTTCGGAAACCTCCTGTTCCCCATCGTCTCTCTCTCCGTTGCGCTTATCATGTTCGAAGGCGGATTGGGTCTGCGTTTAGTGGATCTGCAAAGCATCGGGCGTACTCTTCCCAAACTTCTCCTCATTGGTGCAGCTGTCACCTGGGCACTCGGATCATTCTTCGCGTATTGGGTGCTGGGACTTTCTACTGGTCTTGCGCTGCTGTTGGGAGCGGTACTGGTCGTAACTGGCCCCACGGTCATTATTCCGCTCATGCGACAGGTGCGACCCGCTGGACAGGTGGCGAATATACTCAAATGGGAAGGCATTCTCATTGATCCTGTTGGGGCAACATTAGCTTTGCTTGTATATGAAGCAATCACCATTGGTGACCATGGCAATCCCGCTGTTGCTATCACAGCCGCTATTATCAAGACCCTTTTATACGGTGGACTCTCAGGATTGGGCGGCGGATTATTCCTGTCGTATATGCTGCGCAAATACTGGATTCCCGATTTTCTTCAAAACCCCGTCACCATCATGATCGTCCTGTTTATTTTCACCCTGTCTAACACCGGGCAGCATGAATCCGGCCTGCTAGCGGTTACCGTCATGGGGATCTTCATGGCTAACCAGCGTTGGGCCGACATAGAACATATCGTGGAATTCAAAGAGAATCTTCGGGTACTTCTCATATCAGGATTGTTCATATTGCTGGCATCACGCATCCAATTTTCCGATCTGATGGCTCTCCCCGGTACCAGCATCCTATTTCTCATTCTCATGATCGCGGTTGTGCGCCCCGCCGCTGTGTTTATCTCCACGGCTAAATCCAATCTGGAAGTTAACGAAAAAACCTTCCTGGCAGGTGTAGCACCTCGGGGTATCGTGGCCGCCGCCGTATCGTCCGTATTTTCCTTGCGCATGGTAGAGCAGGGATATCCGGAAGCAGCCGTGCTTGTCCCCATGACCTTTCTCATTATTATAGGAACCGTGGCCGTTTACGGGCTCGGCACCAAGCCCCTGGCTCAACGTCTGGGAGTTGCCGAACCCAATCCCAGCGGATTTCTTATTATCGGCGCACACAAATGGGCCCGCTCTTTAGCCCATGCTTTTCGGGAAGAAGGTGTTACTGTGCTCTTGTCGGACACCAATTGGTCAAGCATTTCCGAGGCGAGGATGGAAGGGTTACAAGCCTATTTCGGCAATGCCCTGTCCGAAAGTTCGGACGATGAGATGGATCTGAGCGGGATCGGATACTGCATAGCACTTACACCAAACGATCAGGTTAACTCACTGGTTTCTCTCCATTTCGCGCCGCTATTCGGTCGCGGAAAGGTATACCAACTGGGAGCAAACACAGAAAAAGTCCTGGGCCGCACCATGAAATCTGAACGGTTCCGTGGCAGGGAATTGTTTAAAGAGGGCGTGTCGTTTCGGATTCTGGCACGCCACTTTACCGATGGTGCTGTTATCAAGAAAACACCGCTCACCGATACCTTCACTATGGCGGAATTTTACGYCCACTATGGAGAAGAGGCCCTGCCATTAGCTATCATAGAGAAGGAAGGTCGTATTACACCCTACACGGCTGTAGATCCTCCAAAACTCCAATCTGGTCAGAAACTTATCAGCCTCGTCTTTGCGAAGGAAGATGTACAAGAATCTGACCCGAACAACCAATAAGGCAGTATTATGGCACTCAGTATCGGTATCGTGGGCCTCCCCAATGTGGGAAAGAGCACCACATTCAATGCATTAACCAAAGAACAGAACGCGGAAGCGGCAAATTATCCTTTCTGCACCATCGAACCCAACAAGGCCATCGTGCCTCTACCCGATGAGCGGTTGGATAAATTGGCAGAGCTGGTTCATCCGGAGAAAATCCTATCGGCTACCATCGAATTCGTAGACATTGCGGGATTGGTCGAAGGCGCCAGCAAAGGCGAGGGATTAGGCAACCAGTTTTTGGGTAACATTCGAGAGACCTCTGCCATCGTTCATGTTGTACGCTGTTTCGATGACGACAATGTGGTGCACGTCCACGCGAAAACTGATCCGGCTCATGACATCGAGATTATCGAGACCGAGCTGATACTGGCTGACCTGGAACAGGTGGAGCGAAAGATTGAACGCTTAACCCGTCAGGTTAAAGGTGATAAAAAACTCCAGCCTCTGATGGATATGGCACAAGCCCTCCTCTCACACATGGGGGACGGTCAACCCGCCTCCACCTTTGGCGAAAAAGATTCAGACACCTTCAATGAACTGGACCAGGAGCTTCGTTTCATGACGGCAAAGACGGTCATCTATGCGGCAAACGTGGATGAAGATGCCTTGGCCGAGGACAATGAATACGTAAAGACCGTTCGTAGTATAGCTGCCGAACGAAATGCTGAAGTAGTTGTCTTGTGCGCCAAGATGGAAGAAGAAATGGCCGGGTTAAGCGATACAGACCGTCAGGAATTTCTGGAATCCATGGGAGCCGAGGAAAGCGGTCTGAATCAGGTCATTCGCAAAGGATACGACGCCCTGGGTCTCATCAGCTATTTTACCGCCGGAGAAAAGGAAGTCCGTGCCTGGACTATCCGTGAGGGCTGGACCGCTCCACAGGCTGCCGGGGTTATCCATTCGGACTTCGAACGAGGATTTATCCGCGCCGAGGTTATTCCCTATGCAGCGTACATTGAACATGGAACGGAAGCCGCTGCGAAGTCCGCCGGGGAYATGGGCGTGGAAGGAAAGGAATACATCGTTCAGGATGGCGATGTCATGCACTTTCGCTTCAACACCTAGAAGGGTCTGTATTCACGTATTGACTTCCACTTGCGCACATCCATGGAGATTCCTATAATACCCCCTAGTCAAGCGAGGTACATGTGGCAAATCCAGAACACGTAAAAATTCTACGGCATGGTTCAGAAAAATGGACCCAATGGCGCAAAGAGAATCCGGATATTATTCCCGATTTATCCGAAGCCGATCTCACCAAGGTATCCATTAAAGATGTGTCTCTGGAATCGGCGAATCTGTACGCCGCCAAACTAATGAACCTGAATATCTCCCATGTTTCATTTGATAAAGCAGATATTCGCCAAGCCGATTTGCGGGGAGGCACCTATACGCATTGTACTTTTAAGGAATCGAACTGCAAACAAGCGAATTTCACTAAAGCAATCTTATCCCATGTAGATTTTTCTGACGCGTACTTACATCACGTTATTTTGACAAACGTCAAATACGAATACGTTTCGTTTGACATGGCCAACATGAGTGGCCTGAATTTGGCACAGCAGGATCTGAGACAGGTCTCCATGGAAAAAGCGGACTTGAGCGATGCCAAGCTGACCAGTGCCAATCTCTCCGGCACGAATATGTTAAACGCCAATCTGATGGATGCCACCGCAGAAAATGCAAACTTCACCGGGACGATTCTCACTGGCGCTCAACTCCAGAACGGCACTTATAACAAAGCTGATTTTTCGCAAGCGGAAATGGAAAATATTAATCTCACCAGCGCACAACTAAAAGGGTGCATATTTTCTGGTGCAAATTTACACAAAGCCAACATGGAAAATCTCACCCTCACAGGTAGCGCGTTTACAAAAACCAATTTAAATGAGGCCATTCTCTCTCGTTCAGATTTGACAGAAACGACCTTTACCAATGCCAATCTGAATAACTGTCAGATGCATGAATGTATCCTCATTCGTGCCAACTTTACCGCAGCAGATTTAACCAATGCACAGTTAAGCAACGTTACAGCACCGGGAATTATTCTGGCACAGGCACTCTTGAGCAGCACCGATTTTTCCCAGGCCAATCTGGTCGCTGCCAATCTCCATAATGCCCGGGACTGGGAGAGCATGGTCGTGAATGGCACGAACATGACCGGCGTTTTTTATGCACCTAAAGGATTTCGGGAATGGGCCAAAGAAAAGAAGATTATCCTGCAGGGTCCGCAGGTTATCCTGGAGCAAGGTGTGGGAATCTGGAACGATTGGTATGAGGCTCACATGGCTACGAATCCGGAACTGCGCGCTATCGACCTGCGAAACGTATCACTCAACGGCTATGATCTGCTAAATGTTAATCTCAAGAACACCGACCTGCGCAATGCAAACCTGGCTGGATCAAACATGATGGGAGCCATCCTGGAAGGTGCCAATCTACGCGGGGCGAATATGAAACGCATCAATCTTACTGAAGCGAATATGAAAGGGGCGGATCTCCGCGTTACAATCCTGACAGGAGCTATGTTACGCGGTGCTACTATAACCGGATCTAAGCTCGACGGAGCAGAAATGTCGGGGTGCAATCTGAGCGGAGCAAATCTCACTCGCTCACAGCTTCCTGGCGTTATTCTTGATAAAGCAGAGGCCATACGGACTTCCTTTGCAGGAGTAAATATGNAAGGAGTTACCGCTCGTCAATCTAACTTCAAAGAATCCCTTTTCATTGATGCCAATATGGCAGGGATGAATCTAACGGAAGCCGTATTGGATAAAGCTCGGTTTACGAAAGCAACATTACAGGGAGCGCTTCTCGAAGAAGTTTCCGCTGTTCAAGCTGATTTTACAGAAGCCAATCTAAATGATGCTATGCTGGATAACGCAAATTTATCAGAGGCCAATTTAACCAGCGCCACCTTTGAAAACACATCCATGAAAAAGGCCAACTTGAARAATGCTGACCTTACAAATGTGACCTTTACGCTGGCACAACGAGCCAAGCTTTGGCTGGGTGCAAGCCGATAACAAGGGGATTCACTTTGAGACGATATATAGTTGCGCTGATTCTATCAGCTGGAATGTTTCCGGGGTGCAATGGATCTCCTGCCGATTCCTACGAATCGCAAAACGCCCATGGCCTCACTGCGGTACATACAACCGCTATGCAGGGCGATTTGGAAAAACTCGAATTGCTTCTGTATGAAAACCAGGCCAATCCGAATGTACTGGATGCAAATGGAGTCGCGCCGCTGCATCGTGCCGCACGGGACGGGAAGATGGATGTGGTTCTCATGCTCCTGACCTACGACGCGCTGGTGGATATTACTACTGCATCTGGCTGGACCCCTCTGCAATTATCCATCCGCGATAATCAAACGGATATACTAAAAGTTCTTATGCGCGAAGGGGCAAATATTCATGATAATCCCCCTGGTGAACGGACACTCATGGATTACGCCGTGCGCCATCAAAATACAGAGATCATAAAAATACTCATTGAAAACGGGCGAAGTGTGGATTCACGGCTCGATGACAATCAATCACTCTTGAATTTTGCGCTTGAAAATAAGTTGTGGGATTTCAGTCTATATTTGCTCACTAAAGATGCCGATATTCGTATCAAGCCCATACTGGGTCAACCAAATTTACATATCGCGGTGCTGAATCACAACATGAGTATGGTCAATGCTCTCCTGAACAATGGAGCGGAGATAAACGAGCGTAACAGGGACGGGAAGACATCCCTCACCTTGGCGCTTGAACTCGAAGACACCCTCATGTTTGACACGTTAACGAGCCTCGGGGGGCTCCAATGAATCATCCGGACAAGGCACCTTAGCGTCATCGATAAAAAAGGCCCACGCCGTGGATACCGGATAAACCTGCCGGGATGGATATCGTTCGAATCCTACATGGCCATCCATGTACATCACATTCCCGCCGCCCGGAATATGATTGAAACGTTCCGGGATGATACTCACCATATCAAACATAACGGGGATACGAGACTCTGATAAATGGCCCCATGCAGGGTTATTGATATCGGTAATTAGAAATCGGGAGACTCCCTGTCGCATATACGGCACCATGATATTGTGACCATCCTCATCTTCGAATCGCCAATCCCCTTCTCCGCGACCATAGGCAGCACCCACAAGACCCTCTGAAAAAGATTCGTCTAGATCAAAAGTTGCCTCATCCAGCATCCAATCGAGACGGATTACCCAAGGCACATATAAATACGACAATGGAGTCAAGAGACACGGATCGATATAATTTGGAGGTAGCATACCCTCGTCTGGTGGCGGCGGACTCCACACCCCATCATCATACCGGGTTGTTCCATCCATATCGGAAGGACATACCAACACTTCCACATCGGGTAAATATTCTGGATATACCGCCCTGCCTTCAAACACAAACAGCTCGTACTGCTGCGACGATTCACAAATGAGACGCTCCCCACACGATTCCGATTCTCTTGCTCCAAGGCGTGGATAATGTCCGTTGCTTTCATCGGAATACATCATCAATGACATACCGACTTGTCGCAAATTATTTATGCATGATGCCCTGCGAGCTGATTCTCTAGCCCGAACCAGCGCAGGCATCAACATGGATGCCAATATACTGATAATCGCAATAACTACCAGCAGCTCCAGTAGGGTAAACCCATGATTTTTCTTATTCATATATCGTAAGCYCCGAAATGTAATCTAACGACACGCTAAGTATCCCACGTCTCTCCCACACTGTCAATCAATATAGGGCTTTGTAGCCATTACAATTCGTTTAGGGACTTGTTTATAAAGTCTTACCCTAGAAAGGAAAAATCATGCCGAAACTCATTGAATCCCCCACCATTATTGAAGCCGCAGGTAACAAGCCTAAGATTATTCGGGAATTCATCGGTCGGGTGAACTCCAACACTCCCGGCGTAAGTATTGCTCACTTGATCTCATTTTGCCGCTGCGCTAAATTGGTGTCTCCAAAATCTTACTAACCTGCGAGAGGTCATCATGAAATTTCCACTTTATTTGACGATTATTCTTTCCTTGGCAATAAGTTTTAGTGCCGCAACGCAGCAAAACCCTGCCATTCCCCTCCATCCCGTATACCCGGCGGATGACAACGGCACTGCCGAAGCCGAACACGCTGCCCGTCAGGTCGTCGATGAATTTTTCGTCGCATGGAACAATGCCGACAACCCTGCCATCCACAAGGCCATCAACTTTCCCCATGTTTTTCTTGTGAATAACGGACGTATGGCCATCGCAAACGGGCCGGATGAACTCATTACTGATTTTGACCGTATGCGAAAAGACTCGGACTGGCATTCCAGCAGTCTGGATTCCATCGAAATTACGCGAAGCTCTCCTGACAAGGTCCATTTCGAAATTGTATTCAGTCGTCGCCATAAAGACGGTACAGCCTACCGAACCGTACCCGCATTATGGATTGTCACGAAACAGGACGGCCACTGGGGAATTCAGATACGCTCTATCATGTCCAATATTGATCTGGCTCCAAAGGTCTGACATGCAAAAAAATGTCGGCTATATTCAGTACGAAGTGAGTTTCGGCGATGTTCAGGCCAATCTGAATACGGTACAAGAATTAGTACGGTACAACGCCGATGCAGATTTACTGGTACTGCCGGAACTGGCTCTCACGGGTTATGATTTCGTGGATAAACAGGAATTGTCGCGATACGCGGAACCATTCGGAAAAGGACCGTCCAGCCAACCCCTGCTCGATTTGGCTGCGGAAATAAACTGCACTCTGGTCATGGGATATCCGGAGACGACTCCAGACGGTTTTTACAATTCCGCCATGACCGCGCTGCCCGATGGACAACTCTTTAACTATCGCAAGATCCATCTATTTTCACGAGAGACCGAACTCTTCCTTCCCGGCGATGCCCCGCCGTCGATAATTGAAACATCTGCAGGACGTGTAGGAATCATGATTTGTTTCGACTGGATATTTCCAGAGACCGCCCGCTCCCTTGCGTTACAGGGGGCGCAGATTATCGCCCATCCATCGAATCTGGTTCTGGAYTACTGCCAACAGGCCATGTAYTGCCGATGCGTGGAAAACGGCATATTCGCCATCACAGCCAACAGAACAGGAACCGAGGATCGCGCCGGGCGCTCCCTCACTTTTACCGGTGCCAGCCAAGTCATGGACCCTGCTGGAAATCAACTGCTGCAAGCTCCTGCGGATGGCCAACACGCTGGATGGGTCGCCATAGATCCAGGGGAAGCCGACAATAAATTCATCACTCCGCAAAACCATCGCTTCGAAGATCGTCGCCCTGAATTATATCCGGGACTTTAAGTCGGCAATTACTCAAAAACGACGGTCACACCCTGTTCACGCAAAGCAGGGATGTGAATTTCACGGGACGCTTTATCCAGAGGATTGTCATTCAGCAGCAGTATACCGCCCTTAGCCATCACGCCATTTTGYGCCAGTAYCGCAATAGATTTRATTTGGTTGCCATTCAATGCCAATACCGTCAATCCTTGCAAACGAGCCAGTGCCTTTATATCCGTAATACTATTGCCGCCTAAGTCCAGTCCAGTAATATTCTCAAGACCAGCCAAAACACTGATATCTGAAATCGTATTATTGGAAATTGTCAGTGTTTCCAGCAAACGTAATGAATACAATGGCGAAATATCACTCACATCATTATTGTTCAAATCCAAATTTCGTAAATTTACCAACGATGATAACGGAGAAATATCCGTTACATTGTTCTCGCTCAAATCCAGATCTGCCAGTTCAATCAAAGAAGTCAACGGTGTTAAATTCGATATGGCATTTCTATCCAAATCCAGTCGTGTTAAGGATGTTAAACTGTCCAAAGAAGAAATCATAACCAAACCGTTATTAAATAAATACAACGTCTTCAACTTCGTCAACGAACGCAATGGAGTTAAATCACGTACCAGATTCGCGTCCAGACTTAAAAATGACAGATTTTTCAGGGAAGCCAGCGGTTCGATATTCACAATTCGATTATCGTATAAATCCAGCATCACCAACTCGGTCAACCCTGACAACGGGGATATATCTGTAATTTGATTCTCCTCCAGTGAAAGGGACTGTAATTTCGTCAGCATAACCAGCGGTGACAGATCTGAAATACCATTATCATCCAGTGAAACGCGCTCCAGATCCGTCGCCAAATCCAACCCGTCTAAAGACTGAATGCCCGCAGCATCGTTATAAAGAAGTACAAATCCCGCATCCGTTAAATCAGAGGCGGATATACGTCCTGAATTTCCACTCCCCACCCGGGCCAGCTCATCACGCACACCCGACGCCAGATTTTCATCATGAAAAGGGTGTTCACTGCCACCACACGCCGATAGCATCAGCAACATCAGTGAAACTGTTGCACCCCGAAAAATTCCCCAAGCGTCGCTCACAAGTAGCACTTTCATAACTCCCTCAATTCCTGCCTCTTCCTCATACCACTAATCCCCATCATTTAGACACAACCCCACCTGATTTTTCAACTGCAACACCAAAAATATTTTCCAAATCCTCATTTCTGGCACTGGAGAGACAGCGCAATACCAATCGACAGGCCTAATCAAACAGACGAACGGCATTGGTTAACAGTTTCATCTGTTTTACATACGTCGTTACCAGCATTTGCTCCAGCATTTCATTTTCAGGCTCGTTTACCAATGCTGTAATGATTTCGTTAATAGCAGTTTCCACAACACCCAAATCCTCTACCATGGACTGTTGCGCAATACTCTCATCCGAATCTTCGTCCAGAACAAACCCACCCACCATATCGGTCTTCGCTTTTCCATATTCCTGCTGAAGAGTTCGAATATGCTCTGGCAGCTCAAACGATTTCCCGGTTGATGCCTGCGAAACATCAACGTCTACCCCCTCATCGTTTTCGCCAGGTATCGCTGCATCGGGAGCTGGCGGTGTATTGTCGCCGGGTAAAATAAAAATAAGCACGGCAACCGCCGCTGCTGCCAATAGTCTTAGCTTCCACTTACGACTGGTCTCCCATTGCTTCTTTCGATCATTCGGTGCGACATTTTCCGTTTCAATCGCGCCCAGTATRTCCGGCCACAACGACCGTTTAGGCTCCACAAGATTTTGCGAGGAAATCAGCTCTGCCATACATTCTCGCAGGACAGAGCTGGGAAAATCTGATACCTTTTTACCCGGAATATTCTTTCGACGTAGCTCCGACCTCAACACCTGTTCTGCACGACTGTGCAGGAACCCCTCCATATCCGATTCCGCATCCAGTTCAGCCAGGGATTCCCAGGTTCGGACTACGATGGCCGCAGTAAGATACTCAGCTATATTCGCACGCTCGCATATACGGTAACTCAGGCTATAGAGGAACGGGATATGAGGTTTACTCAGCGACTTAAAAGCCGATACATCCCCGTTCCGGGCACGWCCCAACRGGGTWYCGTCYTGAGAYATTCGRCTATGRGTYTCRTTTCCRGCGTCCATKRWWAATATTCATTCTCATACAGTGACGGTTCAAGTGCAAATTCAAGGTACCGCATTATCGCTGCTTCATTGATTATCTCGTTAATCAATAAGTTCCAATAGGCTAGGTCGGCATTACAAACCCATCGGCAAATACCATGGAGCCTTCGGTATTGTCTGTGCGGAGATGGATTATTTCCTGATACTCTGGTGAATCATACCAGCCCTGCAATGCTTCGCGGGAGGGAAACTCCAGAACTATCGTCACCGGGTCAGGGGTGCCTTCTATGGGAGTGCTGTCAGGTCCGGCAACTACAATTTTTCCGCCATGGGAGATGATCGTAGGGCCGACTGCGGCTGTATATTTTGTATAGTCTTCCATGTTGGTGATTTTATAAGTTGCGACTAGATAGCTTGCCATACGAATACTCCTGATSGTGACTGTGGATTTTTAATTTCTTGTCATAAACAGTGTCGCATACTCCGAAAAAATAAATTAAACATTCAACTACAATTACTTATTCGATTTAGTTCGAATCCTAAATTTGCGAACATGAGTCTGGTCTTCTTCTGGCTGCATATTGCTATCCGAGCTCATAACCATCCAAGCGACAATTCCCAATGTAGTGCCCAGTGAAATCCCCAAGGCAATACCCAGTCCGATATTGTCTATTGCGGTTCCAAATGCAATGCCCAAACTTATGCCCAGAGAAACACCTAANCCGATATATAACCCCGGCTTATCATCCATCTGATTCCTCCTCAGGTCRRTATTACATTAAGAGTATGAATCTTGAATACTAATCTAAACGTAAGTKTATATTRTASCWTGGYTGCAATAAATCACGGCATTGGATGAAACATTACACTAAAATATGCAGCATCGCTGTTTAGAACACGAACAGGAGAACAAAGCCTGCACTGTACCTCCGTGAAACTACGCTATACCGCGTTCGCACCTGCCGAGGCGACAGCATGGTCGTCTTCTACAGTTGAGCCGGATACACCTATGCCGCCAATGACAACACCTTCGCTATTCTTCAAAGGAATGCCGCCGGGAAAGGTGATGAGTCCGCCGTTGGAATGCTCGATGTTGTAGAGAGGACCGCCGGGCTGGCTGAGTCCGCCGATGTCGCCTGTATTCATATCAAAGAAGCGTGCCGTCTTTGCTTTTTTGATGCTGATATCAATACTGCCCAGCCAGGCACCGTCCATGCGAGCAAAGGCCTTAAGATTGGCTCCTGCATCAACGACACAGATATCCATCTTAGTCCCTATTTCACTTGCCTTAGCAATAGCCGCTTCAACAGCCTTCTGTGCCGTACTCAAATCGATATCAGCCATGTTCCGAATCTCCTTCAAAATTATAGTATCAGTCAATTCCCATACACGATTGTAGTGGAACGACTATCTTATCGATTGTAGTAATTGAAGGTCAAGCAAGCAGGAGAAATGTATCCGACAAAAGAACGGATTGTGGTACAGCCACCCTCGGCTGTGTTTTGAATTGACTCACAGCCGGGGCGGCTGTGCCACAAACTATGTGAGCCGGGGTTGAGGTTTATTTTTCGGACAACTGCATTTGCACTTATTCCCCCCTCGAGGGGGGCTACGGGGGGTGTTGGTGTTGGGGAGCATCACATATACATTGGGCGTAGGTGTTGCGGGTGTGTTGGAGACCCGTTCCGGGTCGGTGCCGTGCCTGGGTCGGGAGATAAGATGAGAAGGTCGGCTCCGGCGGAGTTGCTAAGATAGCACTCCATTGGAGTTTGGAAATCCATAGTGGATAACGTCCAA
>NVWG01000037.1 GCA_002746185.1 Candidatus Hydrogenedentota bacterium | reverse complement strand
CTAGTGCCAAGGCCGACGGGAACCCTACGCCGTGGATATATGGATAACTGCGCGCTGAGTCTCACGAGCAAGTGTTGCGCTTAGTATATGAATCCGGGAGGTGTACATGGAGTATAGAGTCGTTTGGTGAGTTTGTCTGGTAGTGTATAGTCGTTTGGAAGGAGATTCCAACGGCTTCGTCAATACAAGGAGGTTAAGAATATTGTTTACTATCGAGGACGCGATCATCATTGCAACGGAAGCACACCGTGGAATGGTTGATAAAGGCGGACAGAGTTATATCCTCCATCCACTGCGGGTCATGCACAATGTAAATTCAGACGAGGAGCGTATGGCAGCCCTGTTGCACGATGTGGTAGAGGACACGGAATGGACGCTAGACAAATTACGCGAACGAGGGCTTCCTGAAACCGTTGTTGAGGCCGTCGATTGCCTTACGCGTCGTTCGGAGGAGACTTATGAGGAATTCGTTATACGGTGCAAACCTAATGCCATTGCACGGCAGGTGAAACTGGCGGATATTGAAGATAATATGGACATCAATAGACTCGACGAAATCCAGCCATCAGATATCGAACGATTGTCACGATACAAAAATGCACGGCATGCGCTCCTATCCTAATTATTCCAAGAACGGTACCTATTCCATCATGAGAATCCCTCAAAAGGCTGATACTTGAGCCATTTTTCGGAATTTGGTATATTGGTGATTCATGTGGAAAATGAATATTTCGCCTGTGGAAGGCGTTTAGATTAGGTGACGATACTGAGGATAATTTAAGGAGATCTACAATGAAAATGACGACTTTTTTTGCGGTGGCTTTGGCTGCTCTTGCTTTGATTCCTACCGGAACGGCTTTGGCGGCGGACGAAGAAACATCCCTCATTGGTGAACCGATAGATATTAACTGCTACCTGGGTGGTGGGAAATCAGGTGAAGGCCATGCGGCATGCGCCCGTTCTTGTGCAGAGCGAGGCAATCCCATTGGATTTCTGGTCACCGAAGGCGACGCTAAACAAGTTTATCTGGTATTGGGTTCAGAAGGTAAATCCTCGAAAGACCTGATGGTAGAGCACATGGGCGCGGAAGTGGAAGTTATCGGGAAAGTCCAGAGCAAAGACGGCTTGAAAGTTATTGTGGTATCCGAAGTTGTTTCCGACGATGACGAATGGTTCTTGGAAGAAACTTCCGGTGCCGGCAGCGTGAAAAACAACGAGAACTAAACGCACWRAMSRRWYRWCWRTWWWMTRRRTGWRWWRSMGRSRRRSAMCSGWWYMRSKGYMMYGSCRKWYRRTAWRTWTGRCWKGWSCTTSKSWYRGAAGACCCCGCCACAACGGTGTGCGTATAAAAGATAAATGGAGCCCCTTCGGGTCGGGCAAGTGGCTCGGTCAGAAGCCCCTACTACAGGATGGTTTTACACAGGATGACAAACTGAAAGTACATCCGGTAACAGGGGAAACAACACTATGGCAAGTGGTTCAGTATTTAGTCATCCTATTCATGTTGTCCACAACTGCGCTACGTGGCTGCCTATCACTGAAAACTGGCTATACAACCTGATACGCAGCCTCCCGGAGAGCATCGTCAATCATGTCGTCTGCGTACAGACAGCGAATCTGGAGATGTTCCCTGCTTCCAATTTGCGGTGCTTGGAAACATCACCGTCTATTTCGAGTGCTGTCCGCGTCATTCATGAATCAATCACAAACAGTCGTATGATGGGTCGTCGGTCCGCAGAAATTTCTGAAATCATTCCAAATAAATCGACCGCTATTCTCCACTCCCACTTTGGTCCCCATGCTTGGCGCTCGATCCATGTTGCTCGACAGTTGGATATACCTCACATTGCCAGCTTCTACGGTTTCGATGCCACGTATATTCCGCAAAATAACGCGGTATGGAAGCAACGATACGCTGAACTTTTTGATACCGTGAATTTAGTTCTGGCGGAAGGAGCGTATATGCGTGATACGCTTATCTCGCTGGGCTGTCCAAGTGAAAAGGTAGTTAAAATCCACCTTGGCGTTCCCCTGGAAGAAGTTGAATTTATACCCCGTGCATGGTCAGGCACYGGTCCGATTCGTATCTTGATGGCCTCGGCGTTTCGCGAAAAGAAGGGCATTCCTTACGGCCTTATGGCAATTGCCAAATTACGAAAGCAATATGAGATCGAGGTCACTATCATAGGGGATGCAGGCGATCCTGAAGAAAAGAAAATCATAGAAGATACTATTCGTCGCGAAGGATTGACCGAAGTGGTTAGCGTCTTGGGATTTCAGCCCTTCGAGAAACTGATGGAGGAAGCCTACGACCATCATATCTATCTAGCGCCTAGTGTCACAGCAGCAAATGGAGATGCGGAAGGGGGACTGCCTTACTCGCTTATCGTGATGGCTGCGTCTGGTATGCTGTGTGTTGCCTCGGCCCATTGTGATATTCCTGAGCTTATCAAAGATGGAAAGACTGGAATGCTCGCCGACGAACGCGATGTAGATGGAATCGTTACAGCTATCAGTTCACTGGTGGATAAGCCATGCAATTGGGAGGAAATCACTTATCGAACCCGGCAGCATATTGAAAACGAATTTAATCTCACAACACAAGCTCAACAGGTCGCTATTTTATATCAACAAGCCACAACGGGCATTGTAATTTCGGATCATGGAAAACTTGACCATGAATAAAGACAACACAGGCAGGATGCCTGTGACCCGATTAGGGGGCGAGGTCGCTGGTTGTTAGTGTGGGGTCGATGGGGTGATGAGATTGCCGCACTGCGCTACGCTTCGTACAGCAATGAACATGGTGAGTATGCTGGAGACCCGTGCCGGGGTACTGCCGTACGGTATATTGAGGCGGTGCCTGGGTCGGAGACCCCGACACAACGATGTGCGTATAAAAGATAAATGGAGCCCCTTCGGGTCGGGCAAGTGGCTCGGTCAGGAGCCCGGCCACAGCGAGGAGACCCCGCCACAACGGTGATGGAGGCCCTGGCACAACGGGTGATGTTGGAGACCGTGCATCGGGTTGTGGAGGTGGATTATACTATCGCCTTTCGTGATTCCATTGTAACCTGATCAATCGACATAGAAAGAGAGCTCAACACCCCATGGCGGAACAATATATTTATAATATGAGCGGTCTGAACAAGCATTATGGCAAGAAGCAGGTGCTGAAGGATATTTATCTCAGCTTTTTTCCCGGTGCGAAGATTGGCATTGTGGGTGAGAATGGATCGGGGAAATCCACGGTGCTGCGTATCATGGCTGGTGAGGAATTAGAATTTGACGGGGAGGCGTGGCTGTCGAAGGGCTACACCTCGGCGTATGTACCGCAGGAACCAAAATTGGATCCGGAGATGACGGTACGTGAAGTGCTACAAACGGCCTTCGCGGACACCATGGGGAAGCTGAAGGAATTTGAAGAGATCAGCATGAAACTGGGCGAGCCGCTGGATGATGACGAGATGCAGAAGGCGCTGGATCGCATGGGTGTGCTGCAGGATGAATTGGACGCGGCGGACGCGTGGGATATGGATCAGCATTTCAATCGCGCCAGTGAGGCGTTGTGTCTGCCGGATGATGATCAGAAGGTGGAGACGTTGAGTGGTGGGGAAAAACGGCGCGTGGCGTTGTGCAAGGCTTTGCTGGAACGTCCCGACTTGCTGCTGCTGGATGAGCCTACGAACCATCTGGATGCAGAAACCATCGACTGGATGGAGATGCAGCTTAGTGAATACCCTGGCACGGTTATTATCGTGACCCACGACCGCTATTTTCTGGACAACATCACGAAATGGATTCTGGAATTGGATCACGGTGAGGGTGTTCCTTGGGAAGGGAATTATTCGTCGTGGCTGGAACAGAAATTGGTGAAGATGGCGAATAAGGAAAATAAACTCACGGCGCGAGGCCAGGCCCTGGAACATGAGCTGAAGTGGATTCGCATGAACAACTCGGATCGTCAGGAAATGAGTCGGGCACGTATTGATCAATACGAACAACTGGTAGCGCGAGAATCGGCGGCAACGGGTAAAGATGCGGCTATCATCCAGATCGCGCCGGGACCGGAATTAGGCAGCCAGGTGGTGGAATTCAAAAACGTATCGAAGCAATATGACGGCAAGGTACTTTTCGAGAACCTGTCTTTTAATATCCCCAAAGGCGCTATCGTGGGCGTAGTAGGACCTAACGGCACGGGTAAAACCACCATGATGCGCATGATTGTGGGTGAAGAAACGCCGGACTCCGGGGAGGTTGCTGTTGGTTCTACGGTAAAGATTTCGTATGTAGACCAGGAACGGGCTGCCATTGGTGGAGACGTGTCGCTGGTGGAGGAAGTAGGCGGCGGTGCGGAAGATATTAAACTGGGCGACCGAGTGGTTCCGGTGCGTCAATACTTGTCCCGGTTCGGATTCAAAGGGGCGGATCAGCAGAAAACGGCGAGCCAGCTATCGGGCGGAGAACGGAATCGATGTAATTTGGCGAAGCTGTTGAAGGACGGCGGCAACTTGCTGCTGCTGGATGAACCTACCAATGACCTGGATGTAAATACGCTGCGTCTTCTGGAGGTAGCCATGCAGAATTACAGCGGCTGTGCGATGATTATCAGTCACGACCGCTTTTTTCTGGATAGAGTCTGCACGCACCTGCTGGTATTTGAGGGCAACCAGGTGGTGCGCTGGTTCGAAGGAAACTATGCTGAGTACGAAGAATGGCGCGAGAAAGAATTGGGCGGAAAACTCTTCGAGAACCGTCGGGCTCGGTATCGGAAAATAGTTAAGGCTTAGATAGTTTATCAGAAACCTGAGACACGAGGAACAGTTGTCGGGGTTATCAGATTGCCGCGTCAGGCTTTGCCTTCCTTGCAATGACACACTTACTAGAATAGATCTCACTTTACGGTGTCATTGCGAACGAAACGAAGTGAAGTGCGGCAATCTCTTTACCCCATTGACTTCCCTCTATGAAAAAAACGCCCCCGTACGTGCTCTATTTATCTTAGCTTTATGAAAAAACGTAGTTAATCCGTTGATGCTGGTGGCGTGGGCTCCGAGGCGAGCAGCATGTCCGGCGTGGGCCGTGTAGAGAGCGTGGCCGTTTCCTTGGTGTCGGCAGCGTTCCAGACAACGATATTTCCCGACCAATCTCCGGTGATTACCAAGCTGTCCTTGGCGGCGAATCGGGATTGATATGCCCAGTCGGGACGTTGGGGAAACTTGGATATCTGTTTGCCGTCGTTCCCCCACTTCAGGGTCTGACCGTCTTTTCCGGTGGTGATGAGTTCGTTGGCGTGATTGTAGTGTACGGACAGGACGGGGCCGTTGTGGGCTCTGATCTTCCGTACCTGGCGATATTTCCATGTATCCCACAGAATAACGGTGCCGTCTTCGCCTGCGGTCGCCATGATGTTGGAGTCGTAGGTGTAGGCCATGTCGTGGATAGCGGAGTTATGACCGGGAAGTGGCTCCACGAAGCGTCCGTTGGCGGCTTGCCAGTAGTAGAGACCGCCGCCTCGATCCGACGTAGCCAGGAGCTCGCCGTCTGGGGAGAATCGGATGCTCTGCACCCAATCGGTATGCTTGTCCATTTCGTATAACAATGCGCCGTCGTTGGTGTCGTATACCCGAACTTTCTTGTCGGGGCCGCCCAAAGCCACCATGCGGTGGTCGGGACTGATATCTCCTGCGAGCATGGAGTCGTAGCCTTTGCCGTAGGAGCCAACGCGTTTGGCTTTGCGGATGTCGTAGATGACTGCTGCTGCGGAGCCTCCGTTCACGCCGCCGCACACGAGGAGCAGTTCGCCGTTGAAGCTGAAGGTCATGGAGTAGATATCGCCTTCGGGAAAAGGCAACGCGCCGATCATCTTATAGGTGTCCAGGTTGTAGAGGAGAATTTGGTGGTCGCCGCCGGTAGCCAGGAGCGGCGCGGTGGAACTGGTGGCCATGGCCCGGACGGCGATGCCGCGTTGGGCGGAAGTCTTGTACGCTGTCAATGGTACTTCCGGCATGGGCGGGGGACCGTCTTTAATTTCTGCGGCGAGGAATACGGGATTGGGTGCTTTCTTTTCGACTTTGGCGACTTTGACTTTGGCATCGGCGTTGGACCGGGCACCGGATTCAATCCATGCCTCCATAAGGTCAAGCTGCTCATCGCTCATGGGTTTTCCTTCGGGCGGCATGACGGGATCCATTTCCTGAAGGACGAGCTGAAACATTCTACTGCCGTCTGGATCGCCTGGTACGATGAGCTGCTCGCCTGAACTGCCGCCGGTCTGCATGTGTCCGAAGGTAGCGAGAGAAAGCCCGCCTTCCCGTTTATCGTTACCGTGACATTTAATACATCGGGCTTCGAAGATGGGTAAGATGTTATCGATATAATTAAAACTTGGTTTTTCTGCGGTCTGGACGGCAGGCTTTACCATGGCGGGTTCAGCGGGGGCTGGCGCCATGGCTTTGACGAACCCGTTGACGGATTGGAGTGATTTCTGGATAGTTTTATCTTGAACATCCAGTGCGGCGGCTTGTTCCCGGAGCTTTTTAGCTTGGGCGCGAAGGGAGTTTTCTTGATCCTTCAATGCTTTCAAGTGGGCAGCGATTTCCGCCGGGGACAGGTTCATCATGTTGGTGATGACCTGATCTGGTTTTGGGGCATCCTGTGCTGTAGCGGACGGATTGGTAAATACCTGTCCTGCTACCAGGACGCTCAGTAGCGAATATCGAACCCATTGTGACATCAATCTAAATACTCCACTTATTGTTATGGTTTAGCTGGCGCGGCCGGTGCCGGTGCTGCTGGTGCTGCGGGTTTCGGTGGAGCGGGCGCTGCAGGAGCAGGAGCGGCTGCGGGTGTTGCTGGTTTAGCTGCGGGTGGAGCTGGTGCCGCTGCGGGTTTGGGCGGTGCAACGGCTTTGGTCAATTCGGTCATGAATTTTTCTACGGAGCCGACTTGTTTTTGAAGCGCAGCGGCCTGGGCATCGAGCTGATCGGCTTGTTTACGCAGATCGGCGGCCTTGGTTTTCAGGCTTCCGGACTGATCTTTTAGGGTTTTCACATGTGCAAGCAGCGCGTCGGGACCGAGGGTCGTAATTTGCTGTATCACTTGTTCGGCAGACGGCTTGGCTGGTTCTGCGGCTATGGATCCGAATGCCAGCACGGAAAGCAACGCGGTTGTGGCTGCTATTTTCTTTAACATGGTGGTACTCCTTTACTTGCTACGTCTTGGCCCCTTAGTGGGAAAAGACAAATTCCTTTGAGTTCAAAATACTCCAGTAGACATCTTCCAGGGCGGCTTTACGGTCTTCGCCTTCTGTAATGTATTTTAACATCATCATGGCTTCATCGTCCCTGGGTCTACGGCTATAGGCCGCGAGGAACAATTCTTCTACGATGGCTTCGTCGGTCATTTCCTGTGCGAATCGCTGCGCCAGGCGGCTGTCACCGGATTGAATGGCATGGGTCAGAGTGTCGCCGTTGATGAGGTGCAGCACCTGGGCCAGGGTAGGTTCGTTTCGCCGTTCCGTGGTGCAGGCTGTTTCGCGGCTGGGCCGACCGAACACTTCGAGGAAGTAATTTTTTGAATCGCCGTCGGCTACCTGGACGGCACGAGCCCCTATGGGCAGGGAAGCGAATTTCACTTGGGTATCGGTGACCTTGCTGATGGCATCCAGCATGACTTCGGAGGGTAGGCGGCGTAATTGGGCGTAGGCGAAATTCCGTGTATCGCTTTTGGATTCTTCTGGTGCCTGTGTGGAGGATTGATAGGTGTTGGAATTGCAAATATCCCGGATGAGCTGGCGCATGTCGTAGTTGTAACCGACCAGAYGTCGTCCCATTTCATCCAGTAACTGTGGGTTGCTGGGAGGATTACTGACGCGCACATCGTCGGTAGGTTCGATAATGCCTTGTCCCATGAAATGAGACCAGACGCGGTTGGCCAGATTGTTGGCGAACCATGGGTTTTCGGGTGCGGTTAGCCATTCAGCGAGTACAACGCGACGGTCGCGGTCTTTCAGGTCGGGCTGAATATCTCCCAGGAATTTCGGGGCCATGACTTTGTTGTTCTGAGGATTTCTCACTTCTCCAGAACCGGAGTTATAGATGATGGTTTCTCTAGGATCGCTGGAGGTTTTACGGCCTACTTGAGCGAAAAAGGCGGAGAACGAAAAGTAGTCGTCCATTGTCCATCGCTCGAAGGGATGATTGTGGCATTGCGCGCATTTGATCTGAACGCCCATGAATACCTGGGCTACATTTTCGGCCATCATGTTGGGTTCCCGCTCAACGAGGTAGAAATTGCTGGCGGGTTCGGCGAAATTACCACCTGTAGCGGAGAGCAGTTCCCGCACGAGTTGGTCCATGGGCTTATTGCTGGTAATGGCATTCCGAAGCCAGTCGTTGTAGCGGTGCATACCTTTTAGATCGAGTTGGATTGTGGAGCGGACGCGGAGCACTTCGGCCCATTTCATGGCCCATAATTCGGAGAATTCGGGACGCTCCAGGAGGACATCGATTAACTTGGCGCGTTTATCCGGGGCGGTATTATCAAGGAATTCCAAAGCTTCGTCTACTGTAGGGAGTACGCCCAGGATATCCAGATAGGCGCGGCGCAGGAAAACTTCATCGGTACACAGACTTGCCTGGGTAATGCGGAGTTTTTTGAGTTTATTGTGAATCAGTTCGTCAATGTAATTCGCCGGAGGCAACGATTGAGAGCGTACTTGCTCACCTTGAGGGATAGTAATAAATTTGGACACGACGGCGAAGGTGCTGAACCTGGCCATGATATAGGCTTCGCCTCGATTTCCGGCGGTGGCTAATCCTTGTTTATCTATAGCGACGAGACTGTCGTCTACGGTACTCAATATTGCCAGATCGGTGACATCCCGGTCGGTACCGTCGGAATAGGATGCGATCATCATTAACTGCTGGGTCGTGCCCTTGCCTTCCATCACCACTTCTTCGGGGAGTATACGCAGGCCGATTACGGTGGGCAGGTCTGCCTTGTCATCGGGGGCACCTTCGGAAATCCATCTTTGCATGGTTTTATATAAAAAACTATCTTTCGTGAAAACGGTACCGCCGCCGTGATCCACTTCGCTCAGTGGTTTGGTTAGAAAGAGACTCTGATCCGGTAGAGCCACGTTTACGCGACGTACCCGGGATTCACGGGTGAATCGAATGTAATCTGCTTCTGGGTCGTATCCGAACAGGGACATAAGAAAACCGTTTTTGCCTTGAGCGCTGCCGTGGCACTTACCGGTATTACATCCGGAGTTCATGAGCACTGGCATGAGGTCATTGCGGAAGCTGATGGGCGGGTCTGATTTGCTTTGTTTAACGGAAAGCGGAATGGTCTTTGTTTGACCTTCGTATTCCACTTTTATAATTCCTTCGCCATCTACCAAGGGCTGAAACCGATGTTCCGGTGTCCATGCGGCAAGTCCTGCCGGTTCGATGGTGATGGTAATTTTGGCAGTTACATCTTGGGTAACCCCGTCTTCCCGTACCTGAACCGCGACCAGGCGTTGTATATCACGGGCATTGTCGAGCTGCACTTTTTCTGGATATATGGTAAGGCCAGCGGGGAAGGCCGCTGTGGTCATCATCAAGCCGACTATCACTATGCGAATGATCATTCTACTGGGTCTCCGGGAATCGGGTGCGCCGTTTTGGTTTCGGTTTTTCTGTTTTGGCTACTTTGGGATCGGGTTTGGGTTCTGGTTTTTTCTGCAGTTCCGGCGGTAAGGGCTTAAATACGGTAATTTTATTTCCGGGAAACATTTGAAGAACATCTTCGTCATGCTGTTTGAGCATCACTGCAAACCCGACGACACCGTGTTTACCTGCAGCGGCATCGACAGCTACGGTAAGTGGGAAGGTTACCTCGGTCATGGTGTGATCTATGGGTATTTTCGTAGTGGTCACCCCTTTGGGAAGGCGACGCATTTCCAGTTCATAGCTCCCTTCATAGGGCTTAACTTGTATCACCTTGACCTTAACTTCCACGTTTTTACCTTGTTCGAGGCGGAGTTCCTCCATTTCGTAACGAATCCATGGCTCGTCTACGGGAATGGGCGTGAAGAATGTGGCAACCTGATATCCCCCGCTTTCCCCTATGGCGGCGAGTTTCATTTCACCCAGAGGGGCATCGGGTCGCGCTTCCAATTGTAAATACGCTTCTGTCTTTCCTTCTGGAATGGTGAGAGTTCCCCCGCCGAATCCTGTGGGGAAATAGGGTACATGTACTTTGATGGGCGCGGTAAATCCTTCATCGCGTGTGGCTACGATTTTGATTCGTTTTGTACTGCGTTGAATGATTGGGCTTTTTGGTACGGTGAATTCTATGTGAAACGGTGCTTTATCGGTGACAGCTAAAGCGAGTTTATTCACAGGCTGAGCCAGGTGGACTATTTTGTTCCGTCCAAAAACGAGGGGGACTTTCTGATCGTAGATTCCTTCGACTTTCAATCCTTCTTTCTCATAGATTCCTGCAATACTGGTCAACGCTCCACTCACCATGGCTTCTGGAGTCGCGGTAATGAGGACTGGTATTTCAGTGCGGCCCTGGGCAAAGGTTCCGTATTCGGCGGTGACGCCTTCAGGGAGATCCAGAAACGAAAAATTGATGAGGCCGTCGAAATCGGAGCGGCGTGTGGAAAGTCTGAATAGTATTCGATTGCCTTGAGGCACGACCAGCGATGCGCTTTCATAGTCTGTAAGAAAGAAAGACAGCTTGGGTACGATGGGGGTGATTTCGATACGGTAGGCGAATGTATCGCCTCCCCGTTTAAGCAGGTCATGTACGCGTACGGTATGAATGCCGTCCTCGGCTATGGTTACCCGTGCAAAGCTGTCCATGCCCCGGCTATCGTCATCGGAGGCGACTTGATTTCCTTTGGGTCCATACACACTCATGACGCTGTCCAACGGCGATCCCATGGCGCGTGCCCAAACGCGCACGTTGTATTTCTGGCCTTTCTTCGCGTCGAAGGAAAACCAATCCATGTCACCTTTCTCGCCAATGACACCGTCGAAGCACCTGGGGACTGACCTGCTGTGGCTTGTTCCCGTGCGTTATTGGGTTCGACTTCCAGTACGCCGGGGAATTCCAGGAGACGGAACGGTACTGCTGTTGGCGATACTCCCTTATCGGTTTCAGCCATTATGGGAGATAGTCCGGCAGGTTCGGTGGGCAATATAACTTCTTGGGTCTGTATGCCGGTATCACCCAGCCAATTGACGAGTACCGTCGCGCCGGGCATGCCGCCCATAGGGGTTACGGCGAGCGGTCTGGGGAAGTGTCCTACGTGGAGACGATAATTGTAATTGCCTGAACCGCCGTAGCTGGCTTCGCTTACGGCGATGGTGTGGGCACCTGCTTCCTGGGCGGTGTATATGAATGCGGCATCCTGTTTCATGAGGGCGGTATCATCTTCGGCGATGACTTCGCGTCCTTGGGGATCGTAGAAACGAGCTTTGACATCGAAAAGCATGTGTCCTAGACGCAGCGCTTCGATTTCTACTGCGACCCGTTCTCCTTCTGCCAGGGTAACGGTAAAGTAATCTACATCTTCATTATTGACCACACCGTTTACGGTGGTATCTATTTCTATGGCCTTGGCTTGGGACATCAGACTGTTGGGCTCGGCTTCATCTACTTCTTTTAGATTGCCTACTGAAAACAAGCGTATGTTGGACAGGCCAGTGGCGGTGCGTACGCGGATGGGCTGGGGGCCCAGAGCACAATCGGGTGCGATGGTCAAAATACATACCATGCTGCCTGCTTCGGCTTTTATAATTTCTTTCAGGGTGATGCCATCGGCATGAAACAAGAGGGCGGCGGCGTCTTGTAAATTCTTACCGCGAAAGACAACTTCCACGTCGGTACCGCGAGTTCCGCCGCGAGGGACCATGGTATTCAGAACCGGACCCACAGCTGAAGCGGTGATGCAGCTCAACAGCAGCATCAGAATTATCATTGGACGTATGGCGCGCATTGCGTTATTCATCGTTCCCATTTCTTACGTGATGAGGTTGTATAACGGGGAGCCATCCTTCACAATTTCGATTGGCCTGTCCCCTGGGCTCATAAGTTCGTGGCCAGGATTGATACCCAGTTGGGTGTAGATGGTAGATGCCAGATCTTCCGGTGTTACGGGGTCCTCCGCAGGTTCTGCACCTCGGGCATCGGTTTTACCGTAGATTTGACCTCCGGTGATACCGCCGCCTGCCAGCATGACGCTGAATGCTTTGGGCCAATGGTCCCGGCCTCCATCGGTGTTTATCTTTACGGTACGGCCGAACTCGGTGGACACCACTACCATGGTTTTTTCCAGTAATCCCCGGCGATCCAGATCGGTGAGGAGTGTGGCGATGCCCTGGTCCACTGGGGGTAGTTTTCCGCGCATGGCATCTCGAATTTTCTCGTGGTTATCCCATCCGCCATCAATAACAGTGACGAAACGTGCGCCGGCTTCTACGAGACGTCGGGACAGGAGCAGTCGCTGGCCGAATGGGGTACGACCGTAYTCATCTTTAATGGCATCGGGTTCGCCGGTCATGTCGAACGCTTCGCGGGCTTTTTGAGACGAGATGAGCGAGTAGGCGCGTTGGTAGTAGGAATCCATGGCGGAAAGAAGATCGGAACTTTCCAGTTCGCTGAAATGATGATCCACATCTGCGAGAAGATTCTTTCGCTTCTCCATGCGCTCGGGAGTTATGCCTGCGGATAAATTGAGATCGCGTACTTTGAAATCGGCAGCGGAAGGTTCGCCTCCTACGCTGAAGGGGCCGTAAGCGGAACTGAGGTAGCCTGTACCGAAATATTTATCACCGGAATTGGGAATGGTGATATAGGGAGGCAGATCGTTTCTTGGTCCGAATTCGTGGGCCACGACGGAGCCGTAGCTGGGGTATTGAACGGCGGCGCTGGGACGATACCCGGTGAGCATGTTATGGGTGCCTCGTTCATGAGCCGCTTCGCCGTGGGTCATGGAGCGGATTACGGAAAATTTATCGGATATTTTCGCGAGACGCTGGAGCTGACCGCTGAATACATCCTGGTTTTTTGTTTTCACCGTCCCCAATTCGCCGCGATATTCGATGGGCATGTAGGGCTTGGGGTCGAAGGTGTCCATGTGGCTCATCCCGCCAGCCATGAAAATGAAGATGACGGATTCGGCGGCGGCAGCCTTCTTTGGGGCTTGCTCATCGGCTTGGGCGGCCTGGAGCTGAAAATAGTCACCCAGGGTCAAACCCAGCCCGGAGACGATGCCTACTTTCAGGAAATTTCGTCTATCCAGTGGCCCAGTACAACAGCCGATTTTGCTATGCGAAGAACGTGATTGGTGTGGTGCCATCCCCATGTACTCCTTGTTGCTGTGTTATATCTTAATCGTATCCAATTATAGCGCATTTTGCTTATAGAAACGATGCCGAATGGTAAATTATTGACAAAATAGGGTGTAAAATTACGTATTTTGCGAATTAGCTATTACCTTGATACTCTATCTTCATATTGTCTTACTTAATTAACATGTGAACGAAAAAGTTGCAACAAATTTTTTGGAGCTGATTTTTATGGAATTCCCCCAATCAGGCCTGGTTGTTATTAGTAAGAAAGAGTGCCCTACATGCGTGTTGGTGGAGCCTGTATTGTCAGAGATTGCTGACAGCGGACTGGAGCTGATGGTGTTGTCTCAGGATGATCCGGCGTTTCCTTATAGTATGCTCGATGTGGTGGATGATACGTCGCTGGAGCAGTCCCATCGTCTGCATATTGAGACGGTGCCTACGTTGATTCGATTTGAGAATGGCAAGGAGGCGGAACGGACGGTGGGATGGAATAAGGAGGCGTGGCGGGCACTGACGGGTGTGGATTCCCTTGGGGGGGATCTGCCGGAGCATCGTCCGGGCTGCGGTTCGAAGAATGTGGAGCCGGGCATGTCAGAGATATTGGCGCTGCGTTATGGTGACGTGACGCTGGAATCGCGGCGTGTTCTTATTGCAGATATGGAAGACGATATGGAGGCGTGTTTCGACCGGGGCTGGTCGGATGGGCTGCCAGTGGTGCCGCCTACGGAGGTGCGGGTGGTACGTATGCTTTCTGGAACGACGCGATCTCCTGATGAAGTGATGGGAAAAGTGCCACCGAATTTGGTGGACTGTACGGTGGAGAAGGTGGCTATCAATGCGGTGATGGCGGGGTGCAAGCCGGAGTATATGCCAGTGGTGCTGGCGGCGGTGGAGGCTTCGATTGACGATGCATTTTGTATGCACGGTCTGTTGGCGACTACATGGTTTTCCGGTCCGGTGGTGATGGTGAACGGTCCTATCATTCAACGCATCGGAATGAATGCAGGTGGCAACGCTCTGGGTCAGGGCAATCGGGCTAATGCTACGATTGGTCGGGCGCTTCAATTGGTGATACGCAATGTGGGTGGCGGACGTCCTGGCGAAGTGGACCGGGCGGCGYTGGGGAATCCGGGCAAGTACACGTATTGTTTTGCGGAAGATGAATCGGATGATCGGTGGATCACTATGGCGGAGGAAAAGGGGTTCGACAAGGGGCAATCTACGGTTACGTTGTTTGCGGGAGAAGGCTTGCAGGGAATTATGGATCAGCAGTCCCGCACACCGGAATCGTTGGCCAGTACTTTTGCAGAGTCGCTGAAGGCGGTGGCCCATCCTAAATTGGCTATGGCGGCGGATGCGGTGCTGGTGGTATCGCCGGAGCATTGCCGGGTTTTTTATGAGGCGGGGTGGGATAAAGCGAAATTTCGGGATGAGGTGGAGCAGCGAACGGTGCGATCCGGGGAGGAATTGATTCGAGGGGCCGGGGGTATCGCGGAAGGGCTGCCTGAGGGTTTTAGGGAAGCGACTATTCCTAAATTTCGACCTGGCGGGTTGCAGATTATTCGTGCCGGGGGCAAAGCAGGGATGTTTTCGGCTATAATCGGCGGATGGGTCGCCAGCGGCGCTATTGGCAGCGAACCTGTAACGAAGGAGATCGGCGAATGAATACGGAACGCGTTTTTGTAGACCCTACCGGGGAACTGTCGTCGGCGAAACGGGAGCGGCTGGAACGACCAGCATCGTTGAAAGGATTGACGGTGGGGCTGCTGGATATATCGAAGGCCAAGGGCGATATTTTTTTGGATCACATTGCGCTGAAGCTGGAAGGTATGGGCGCGAAGGTTGAGCGGTATGCCAAGCCCACGTTCACGCGGGTTGCGCCCATGGATTTGAAGCAGCTCATCAGTACACAGTGCGATGTGGTGATTGAAGCGCTGGCGGATTGAGGCTCCTGTACGTCGTGCAGTGTGCATGACATCACGGATTTGGAAGGGCGGGGCATTCCGGGCGGGTTCATTGCGTCCACGGAATTCATTGATGCTGCGGCGACGCAGCAGAAGGCGTTGGGCTTTGACACGGCGTGCGTATTTGTCCCCCACCCTATTCAAGATCGCACCAGTGAAGAAATAGAAGCGTTGGCCGAGGGAGCCTTTGATGACATTGTGGCGATGGTTCAAGCCTCATAATAAACTTCTTACGATTATTTTTGTAGGCGGCGTGTTTTTTGCGTCGCCTGTAGTTTTTTCTGAGACCCCGCTTGTGATGATTAGCGAATTCGTGGCACTGAACGATTCGGGGTTAACGGATGAGGATGGCGATCACAGCGACTGGATAGAGCTGGTTAATTGGGGGGAGGATCCGGTTTCTTTGGCAGGGTGGTCGTTGTCGGATAAAGCCGAGGCGCCGCGCAAGTGGGTATTTCCTGCCGTTATTATTGAGCCGAACGCTTATCTTCTCATTTTTGCATCGGGGAAGAATCGCGTAGACCCTGCTGCTCTCCATACCAATTTTCAACTGGATCGGGACGGGGAGGTGCTGGGGCTGTATGCGCCGGATGGTGCGCTGGTGTCCATGCCGGGCGGGTCGGATGGGTATCCTGAGCAATTATCGGATTTTGGGTATGCGTTTGACGGTGGGAAAAATCGATATGTTTTCACGCCCAACACAACGGCGGGGGATCTGAATGATTTGCGGGAGTGGTATTTTGGGAGATTGGATGCACCGATTTTTTCACATGATCGTGGGTTGTTCACGGAAGATTTTCTGTTAGATATCACGGCCTCGCAAAAAAATGTACGGATAGTTTATTCGCTGGATGGATCTTTTCCCACATCACAGGATGGTATACCTTTTGATAATGCGCTGACGGTATCTATCACATCGATATTTCGGGCTGTGGCGACGGCGGAACATTGGTTGTCGTCTCATGCAACGACGCAGACGTATCTTTTTCCTGGACAGGTGGAGCGACAGGAGGCACCTGGATATTTTCCGGTTAATTGGGGAGGGTATCCGGCAGATTACACATTGGATCCGACAATAACCGAGGGGGTCACTTACACGGATCGTTTCGTGCCTGCGCTGGAAGCCTTGCCGACGCTGTCGCTGGTATTTGATGCGCGAGATTTCTTTAATTCGGAGACGGGTATTTATGTGAACACCCTGAAGGAAGGGCAGGATTGGGAACGTCCCGTGAGTGTGGAATGGCTTGATGGAGAGGCCGCTGGTTTTTCCGTTGACGCGGGTATTCGCATTCAGGGACGGAGCAGTCGTCAGGCCAGGACCACGCCGAAACATTCTTTCCGACTGTTGTTCAAGCGGGGACACGGTCCGGATCAATTAGAGTACCCCCTATTTGGTGAGGAAGCAGCGCAGGCCTTTGATACGTTGGTGCTGCGGGCCACCAGCAATCATTCATGGCTGTTTCCAGTGGCGGAACAGCGAGAACGGGCCCAGTATCTGCGCGATCCTTGGGTGAAAGAAACATTTCGCGCTATGGGCCATACGGCACCGCGTACGCGTTTTATTCATTTGTACCTTAATGGATTGTATTGGGGACTGTACAACGTGAGTGAACGGCCGGACGATCAATTCATGGCATCGTATTTCGGCGGGACGAAATCGAACTATGATGTATTCAAGGGCGGGGACACCGTGGCGGGAAATCCCCGTGCATGGCGACATCTTTTCGCCGTTGCTGAATCGAAATTAAATGCCGATGAAAAATTTAATGCCCTGGATGAACTCATAGACATGGACGGCTTCATTGACTTCATCATTCTGAATCATTTTATTGGTAACGAAACATGGGATTTTGGAAACTGGTACGGGGCACGAAACCGAACGGAAAACGGGAAGTTTCATTTTTTCGTGTGGGACGGGGAAACCAGTATGGATCGGGTATGGGAGAATCGAACTTTTACCCGTAACAATTTACGGCCTACCGCATTGTTTCAAACCCTTCGTATGCTGCCCGCTTTTCAGCAGCAATTTGCGCAGCGTTTGGAGATTCATTGCACGGGAAATGGCGCCCTCACCCCGGAATCTACTGTGGCGCGATATAAAACTCTGGCAAAGGAAATTGATTTGGCTATTGTGGCGGAATCGGCACGGTGGGGAGATTATCGCCTGAACGCAGACGTGCCGGGTACGGGGCCGTACGAGCGTTACACCCGGGATGAACATTGGTTGACTGAACAGCAACGGCTTTTGACTGACTATTTTCCTCAACGCACCGAGATTCTTTTGAAGCAGTATGTGGCGATGGGTCTTTGGCCGCTTGAATAGTGTTGAAACCCTTTCCCTTTCGGCGGCGTCCAACTGACAGGACAACAGGAGAAGCGCATCATGATTCGTTTAACTATATTGGCAGTTTGTTTTTTCACCGCTTTGGCGCATGCGGGATATAAGGAAGAGCGCACAATGTCAGTGGCTGCCGAATACGTAATGTAGGCGGGCGAATTGAAGGAGATTTTTGATCTTTCATTACACTATACGACGAAAATTATACCCCATTCTTGACAAGGGGGGAATAATGGAAAAAAGTGTTGATTTTCCATTAAATTATGGTATGGTATGGCCTGTTATCATTAATAACTAATGAAATTGAAACGAAGGAAAGGGAATATCATGAGAGCTTTAATTGCAACTTTGTTGATTACTTTTGCTGTCGGTCTCACCGGGTGCGCTTCTGAAGAAGGCGACGATGCAGCAACCACAGAAGAATCAGCTCCGGCTGAAGATGCAGCTGCTGAGTAAGAGCAAACGTATCTAACGATTTTTAAGCCTGTATCTGGAATGGTGAGTTTTTCCATTCCAGATACAGGCTTCGTTTTTTATGGCGAGTTACCATTCTCTGAGATTTTAATGTATACCTCCTCCGATCTGGCTTCGCTGGCTGAAGAAGCCGTAGATAAACAGGGTGAACACACAGCACTGGTGTATGACGGTACCCCTGTGTCCAATATGCGTGTGCTTCGTGATGCGCGAAAAATCCAGTGCTCGCTTTTGGAACTGGGGATGGATGACGAGGGTATTGCTGTAGTCTGTATGAAAAATCATCCTCTGGTGCATTCGGTTTTTTTGGGCGGGTTTCGTGCAGGGGTTACGATTACGCCGGTGATACCGCAATTGACGGCTCACGAATTGCGGTTTATCTTTGAGCATACCCGGTGCCGATGTGTGTTTACGGACGGGGACAAAATCGAAACGGTTAGGGAAGCTGCGGCAGGGCTGGATCACATTCAATGGATTGCGGTGTTGAACGGAACGGATGACGCGGATGCGGTGCCCAGGGAATACGGTCTGGACACGCTGTTGGAATCGGGTGAGTCTCATGATTTTGTTACGCCGAACCCGGATAACGTCGCACTTATGCTGTATACCTCGGGCACTACGGGCAAGCCCAAGGGGGTGATGCTGTCCCACGCGAATCTTATTGCGTCAGGCGAAACCCTTATCGATGCGGCGGAGCTTCATCTGCGTGACCATCCCATACGATCCATCACGGCCTTGCCTATGGCGCATATATTTGGTATCAGCTTGATGACSTTYGAYTTTYTGGTGCCRACTGAATATGAGCCGGGYTATATGGTGCAAGAGGCGAARTTTGATGCGGAACACATTATGCGGTTAATTGAGGAGCATGGATGCACGGATCTTTCGGTAGTACCCACCATGCTCTCGTTGATGCTGAATCACCCGTCATTTGAAAAGTACGATCTGTCGTCGCTGTTCAAGGTGGACGTGGGCGGCGCACCTATGGCGGAGGACTTGGCCCGCCAGTTTAAGGCGCAGGTAGGGTGTCACATTCGTCAGCGGTATGGTATGACGGAGAATTCGGGAAAGGGTTCGACGGACCGAACGTCTGAGCCGTACCATCCGGGATCGGTGGGCCGTCAGTATCACAACACAGACGTGAAGATTGTAATCGAAAATGGCGAAGAACAGGAAGCCGGGGAAATTGGTGAGATTGCAACACGAGGTCCAACCACCATGCTGGGATACTACCGTGATGCGAAAGCGACGGCGGAAACGCTGCGTGACGGGTGGCTGCATACGGGCGACTTGGGCTACATGAGCGAGGACGGCTGGCTGTATGTGGTGGATCGGAAGAAGGACATGATCATTAAGGGCGGAGAAAACATTTACCCTGCCGAACTGGAATCGGTGTTGTATAAAATGCCGGGTGTGGCGGATGCGGCGGTGGTGGGTGTACCTCATCCGATATACGGCGAAGTACCTGTGGCGTATGTAGTTGCGCGGCATGATGGCGATATTGATGTGGAGAGCATTCTGGCGCATCTGAAAAAGGCAGTGACTTCGTTCAAGATACCCTCTAAGATAGCTATGATTGAACAATTGCCTAAGAGCGGTGTGGGAAAGGTACTGCGCCGTGAATTGCGGGAACGAGCCAGAGAGACATTTACCTTTGAGCATATTCAAACTTGATTAGGGAGATATGGAATGCATTTTGAAGTACCGGAGCATGTACAGGAAATTCGTGAGCGGGTATTGGAATTTATTGAGCAGCGTGTTTACCCCATGGAGGACGAGCTGGATAAGGGCCGCGATGAATCCTGGGATGTCATGAAGGACTTGATGCAGCAGGCCAAGGATGCGGGACTGTGGGCGTTGGGTCATCCCAAGGACATCGGGGGTCAGGGTCTGCCGTTCATGGATTATGTGTATGTGAATGAGATCGTAGGGCGGTCGCAGCATGCCATGGTGGCGTTGGGTACGCATTCGCTTCAGGATTCGATTATGCTGAATCTTTATGCCAACGATGCGTGGCGCGATACCTATCTGAAACCTTTGGTGGCGGGGGAGGTCTTTCCCAGCTTCGCCATGACGGAACCGGATGTGGCCAGTTCGGATCCCACGCAACTTCAGACCCGGGCGATTTTGGAAGGCGATGAATGGGTCATCAACGGTCGCAAATGGTTCACTACGGGGGCGTCGCGAGCGGCCTACACCACCATCATGTGCCGTACCGAGCTTGATATGGAAGGACACCGGGCGTTCAGCATGATCGTGGTACCTACGGATACGCCGGGATACAATATCATTCGGGAAACGCCTGTGCTGGGGATAAACGGTGGACATTATGAGGTGGAGTACGACAACATTCGTGTACCGAAGGAGAACCTGCTGGGTCCCCGGGGCGAGGGTTTTCTCATAGCGCAGAAACGGCTGGGGCCGGGTCGGATTTTCCATTGTATGCGGTGGCTGGGTCAGGCGCAGCGGGCTTTCGATTTGATGTGCGAACGGGCATGCAATCGCGAAGTGGGCGGTGAACTTCTGGCGGATAAGCAGCTTATTCAGAAGCATGTTTTTGATTCAGCGGCGGAGATTCAAGCGAGTCGATTATTAACGCTGGATGCGGCCTTCAAAATGGATCAGGGCGACGCGGCGCGCATCGAGATTGGGCGTATTAAGGTTGTGGGGGCGCAGATGGTGCATAATGTTATTGATCGGGCTATACAGGTATTTGGCGCGAAGGGTCTCACGCCGGATACGCCGTTGCATTTGATGTATCGTCATGCACGGGAGGCGCGAATTTATGATGGGCCGGATGAAGTTCATATTTCGTCGGTGGCCCGCCAGATATTAAAACAATATCGGAGCTGATGCCATGAGTGGAGATCATGAAGCGAATGTCATTATTACGTGGGATGAACATGGTGATAAGGGGCGTGTGGCGCGTGTCATGATGCACAACCCTGCGCGACTGAATGTGCTGGATACATCGATGGCGACGCAGCTCGCCCAGTCTATGAAGGATGTGGTGCAGGAGGAAAAGCTGCGGGCGGTGGTGGTGACGGGTGCTGGGGACCGAGCATTCATCGGCGGCGCAGATATTCATGAGTTTTCTCAATTGAACCCGGATTCCGCCCGCACGTTTATTACGAATATCCACTTGGCCTGCCAGGCGATTCGAGATTGTCCGGTGCCGGTGATTGCGCGCATTCATGGGTATTGTCTGGGGGCGGGAATGGAGGTGGCGGCGGCGTGCGATATGCGTATTGCCACCATCGATTCGCTGTTCGGCATGCCGGAGGTGCAGGTGGGCGTTCCGTCGGTTATTGAAGCCGCGTTGCTGCCGCGAATCATCGGATGGGGCAAGACCAATGAGCTGCTGTTGACGGGACAGACTATTACGGCTCATGAGGCAAAGGACTTCGGTTTTGTGGAGCGGTTGGTATCCACGCACGCGCTGGACATGCATTTGCAAGAATGGATTGACGATATTGTGATAGCCGCGCCGAATGCGGTGCGTTCGCAGAAGAAGTTGATACGCACTTGGGAAGATGTGCCACTGGATCAAGCTATTGAAGCGGGGATTGATGTATTTAGTGAAGCGTTTGAGACGGATGAAGTGCAGCGATTTACAGCGCCGTTTTTGAACAAGAAAAAGAAGAAATCCTGATTTTAGATGATCAGGGTGTATCCGGTGCCCGAATTATGATTTCACCTTGGCGTACGTCTAAACGGCCTACTTTTTCCAGAAATTTATTTATATCCTCTGTATCCAGAATTCCCTTACGACGTATCTGATCCCCTATCTGATTCAACATCCAGTTGGGTAGATGTTTTCCATCTACTTCGAAATCGACGAGTTCCAGATTTAGGGACTGATCGCGTACGTTTACATCGAAGGTGGCAGACCCGTTAATATATCGTCCGCGTAAAGAACGATCCCACAGGCCTAGATCCAGGTCCATGTCCAGGGGCAGACTGATGTCGCCTTTTACCTGACCRTCCAGCAGGGTGAGGTTGAAGGCTCCGTCGAAATCGCCGCCATCGTGGAGCAGCATATTCAGATCGGCTTCGGAAACGACCAGCGGCTCAGCCCACCCGGACTCTTCCACCGTATCGGCGAAGGCTTCAATACGGGTCTCAATCTCGTCCACCTGCTGGGGCGTACCTTGAGTCGTGGTAATTTGGCGGGGCTGGGCATCGGTATAGGATTCGATGGTGGAATCGATGACGCGGGGTACTAGGAACGACGCAATAATGAGCATGACCATGGCGAAAGACGAGAAGGCGAAAAATCCCAGCAGGAGAAATGAGCCCCAGGGGGGGCGGTCTGTTTTTTCTTTGCCGAAGTCCTTACTTAGCATGAATCGAATGCACTCCTTATATGGATTGGACCAGCAGTTTACGGAGGCTGGTTTCACTCACTTTGTCGGGAGTGCATTTCATGGCCAGGTTGCGCACAGCACATCCCACTGCGGATTCCCACTGGGCTACCTTTCCGATGCGCCAGGATTGCTGCTGCACCCAGGTCACCCGAGGTCGCCGCCGGGCTTCGTAGGCGGTGAGGATTTTGGACATATCGCCTCCTGCTTCCAACAATTCCGCCAGCACGAAGGCATCTTCGATGGCCATGGCGGCGCCTTGGCCCATGTTGGGTGTCATAGCGTGGGCGGCATCGCCCAGGAGTCCGATGGGGCCATGGGTCCATGAGGGAAGCCGTATTTCTTCCAGGTCGTTGTGGATGAGCTGGGTTGGTTCGGTAATTTGGGATAGCATTTCGGGTACGTGTCCTTCGAAATGGCCGAAGATGGATTTGTATTTCTCCACGCTGATGTTTTTCATTTCGGGATTGCCTTGTGACGTGTTCAGGGTCGTGAAAGAATAGACCTTTCCGCCACCGATGGGAACGACCCCTACGCGGCGGCCTCTCCCCCACATTTCCTGGACGCGCTTGATGTGAGGCATTCCCTCCACGACGAATCGCCAGCAGGTGTATCCGGAGTAGTGATATTTTGTTGTGCCGAAGATCATATCGCGTACTTGGGAGCGGAGTCCGTCGGCGCCGATGACCAAATCATACGTGCTGGTGGAGCCGTCGCTGAAGGTTACATTGGTCTCGTCTTTACCTTGGAGCAGATCGCGCAGTGTGGTATCCAAGCGCAGGGTATTGCTCGCGTTGGCGGTGACGAGCACATCGTGCAGATCGGCGCGATGGATGCTGATGGACGGTCCCAGCTCTTTGGATAGGGCGGTCATATTGATGGAGGAGAGAATGCGGCCTCGACTGTCGGTGATTGCGGTATCGCCAGCGAGCATGCCACGTTCGAGGAGCGCATCGGTTATGCCCAGATTTTCCATGATCCGCATGGCGTTGATGCCTAGTATAATTCCTGCTCCAGTGGGTGCCCATTGGGGTGTTTTTTCTACGATATGGGCGTGGAATCCGCGTTGGGCGAGTTGTGCGCCCAGGGTGAGTCCGCCAATGCCGCCGCCTACGATGAGAATTCGGGGGGACTGTACTACGGTCATATTGGATACTCCGATATTTACCTTTATTTGGGCTAGACTGACCTATAAAATACATGAAATGACTTGGCTTTGGCGAACTGGAGCGAATGACGTGCAGAAAATACTCAGTGGACAATTTATTCTTGGGATAATCTTCGTAAGCTACGCGGTTTCGGTGCAGGCTGCGACGTCGCCGAATGTAATCATTATTTTCGCGGACGACTTGGGCATTGGCGATATCGGTCCTTATGGGAATACCCGGATTCGCACGCCGCATCTGGACAGCATGGCGGTGGAAGGCATCACGCTCACGAGTTTTTATTCCAGCGCGAATATCTGTACACCGTCCCGAGGAGGTCTCTTGCTGGGTCAGTACCCCATCCGAAACGGGCTGAGCAACGATGTGGCGCGCCCCACGAATACCATTGGTATCTCCGACAATGCTATTACGATTGCGGACGGTCTGAAGACGAAGGGGTATGCCACGGCATGTATCGGTAAATGGCATTTGGGCCATCGAGAAAATCAATGGCCTACAAAGCACGGGTTCGATTATTTTTACGGACTGCCGTACAGCAACGACATGAAACCGCTGGCGTTATATCGTCAATCGGAGAGTATTGAAGAGCCGGTAGATCAGACCACCATTACCAAACGATATACGGAAGAGTCGGTGCGGTTCATCGAAGCCAATCGGGACAAGCCGTTCTTTTTGTACCTGGCTCACTCCATGCCGCATGTGCCGTTGTTTGTGTCGAAAGATTTCGAAGGAAAATCCGATGCGAGTTTGTACGGCGACGTGATCGAGGAATTGGACTGGAGTGTGGGTCAGATTTTGGCCACGGTGAAGCGGCTGGGGCTGGACGAAACCACGCTGATCCTGTTTAGCAGTGATAACGGGCCGTGGTGGGAAGGCAGCGCGGGGCAATACCGTAATCGCAAGGGCAGCTCGTGGGACGGCGGGATGCGGGTGCCGTTGCTGGCCAGAATGCCGGGGAAGATTCCTGCCGGGACTTCGTCGGGGGCTATCAGCATGAACATCGACCTCCTCCCCACTATTTTCACGCTGGCGGGTGTTGCAATACCTGATGATCGGCCTATTGACGGGAAGAACATCTGGAACATTCTGGAGGGAAGCGAGACATCGCCTCACGAGTATCTTTATCTTTTTGACGGCAACTTGATTTCTGGTGTGCGGAGTCAGGATTGGAAACTGGTATATCAGTCCTGGTATCGAAACTGGAATGCGCGGATAGGCGCGAAATCGTATCACTATTATCCGGGCCTGTTGTTCGACATGAAAAATAACCCGGAAGAAATTTACAGTGTGGCGCGAGAACATCCGGCAGTAACCCAGCAGCATGCGGATTGGTTGAAACTGGGTCAGGAAACGCTGGAACCTCTGGCGAAGTCACGCTAAGTCAAAAAGCCATTGCTCTCCAGGATCGACATCCTATCAAGATGAAAATAAGTTTCTGAAATTTCGCCATTTCTCAGCGCTAAAGAATCTATCTGTAGTGCTTTTTCTTCCATTGACGATTCATCGTTTTTGACAATCTTTCGCAATTTAAGTAAGAATTTTATTTCTAGATCTGTGTCTATATCTTTTTTTCGTGACCTGAAATCCAAGACTATTTTTGGGTACTACACGTCGAAAGAAGGGCGTGTGGAGGAATTGGGTCTGCCGGAGCATACTATGATGACTACGTTTGAGGGATGTACGCATGGGGGCGAGCATTGAGTGCGTTTTTCTGGAATTTGGGGGGAATAGAGTACGCATGGGTTGGGAGACCTCGGCACAACAGAGAACGGGTGGTGGTGCATGTGAACACCCCCCTTGATCCCCCCTCGAGGGGGGAATAGATTGCGGTACTGTGCTGCGCGCCGTTCTCGAATCGTCTATGGGTTCGGAGATGTTTGTATCGTCATCTGGAGTCGGGTCAATGGATGATTCATCGGGGCGGGATTCATTCTCTGGTGCAAGGCCACTCATTCGTTCGTCGGCCTCCAACTCGTCGCCCGTGCCCAGATCAAGCAACGGCTCAACAGTGTCTAACTCGGCATCGAATGAATCGTCTGTCGTAATTTCGGATTCTGGTTCGGGGTGATGAAGCATGGGCTGGAATTTTCGGTAGGTCATGGTACGCCACACCCACTCTATGGGACCAAATCGGAAGTGCTTGAGCCAGTACGACGAAAGTATCAGCTCGAATACGATAATCGAAAGTACCAACGCAAGAAGTCCTGTGCGATCCATGCGTTCGAACATACCGAAGCCGTAGCCGTAGAAGATGGTGGTGCAGATGAGCGTCTGCATGAGGTAGTTGGACAGGGCCATGCGTCCGGCGGATGCCAATGCGCGTACTGGCCAGAGTATCCACAGCGACTTGGATGCCCCGATGGCGAGACCCATCCAGCCGAAGGACATGAGCAGGCTGCCCCAGTAGAAGTCGTATCCAGCGCGCAAGGTGGTGAAATCGAATCGGAAGGCGCTGCCCTGGTGGGTGAGAAAGAGACCTGCGCTCATGCCTGTTATACCGATGATCCAATAACTCCATGTCGGCCATTTCCCGGATAGGAATTTAATGCGGAGGAGAACCATGCCCAGTGTCATGTGTCCGATGGCTTGAAACAGGAAATACATGGGGATTCTGATGATGTCCCGCTGCCAATTCAGCCAACGCCAGTCGAATTGGTTCTGCCATGAGCCACGAAGGATATCCACCAGATGGTACTCGTATCCGGGGCGGATCAAGGGCAGGCTATGGGCCATATCAACGCCGTTGAGAGAAATAAACAGGGCGCTGATTAAAATAAGTATCGCGATATGAAAGCGGGGCACCAGATAGAGTATTAGTCCGAACACGGCGTAGTCATAGAGGATATCGCCATCCCATAGGAGGAAGGTGTGGAGTCCTCCTATGAGAACGAGGGCGAACATGCGGCTGTAATAAATCCCCCACACTTTGCGCCCTGTCTCTTTTCGCTTGTCGCTATAGAGTGCGATGCTGGCTCCGAAGAGCATGGTGAAGATGGCGATGAATTTGGTGTCGAACAACACAAACGTGGCGGTCCAGATGGCCTTGTTTATCTCGTCGGTCCCGCCGCTGATCCAGTAGCCGTAACGCGCACCGGTGACCATGGAGAAGTCCTGGATATTGACGAAGAGAATACCGAATACGGCCATGCCGCGAACAACATCCAGGGAGGTGTAGCGTTCTTTCTCCTGGACGGGCTTCAGCGGGGTTGGCGCAGGAGGAACGGGAGGCGGGACGTGATGGTCGGGCTCTAACGGGATGTCGTACGAGGTATACGGTGCATGAACGGTGTAATCTACATTGGGCGACGAACTAGTGCTTGCTTCGTCGGGGGTGCCAAATTCCACTTCCTCGGAGGGCGATTCTGAAGTGCCGTCGACGGAGTCTCCCTTGCCATATTGAGGATATTCGGTCATGATCGGAAATTTGACCTTTGGTCGGTGTGGGGAGCATGCGGTCGTCCTCGGCGAAACCTTTGTAGACTCGGCATATTTCCCCCATTTGACGATTGCGCGATGCGGATCATAGTACGTCAACCCTTGGCAAATGTCCAATGGCACGGTTGCGGTTCCTGATTGAGAGGGGTATTGTTATCGAAGTAAATCTACAGCAGAGAGGGAGAAATCGTATGAGGGGTCTTGATCGGGAACAGGCAGCGGCGTTCGCAAGCCGTCTGGAAAAACTGGGCGAGGACAGCGTGCGGCAATGGGGGGAACTGGAACACACGGAGCTGATCCCTCATCTCATCGGTGCGTTTCAGTATTCCATGGGGCAGCTGGAACGGGTGGAAACGGTATTCCAGGGCAATTGGTTCACCACGAACGTACTTCCGCACATCGTGTTCACTGGATTTGTCTCGCCGCCCAAAAACATCAAATTACGGAATCAGGCGGGGGACGAATTGTCTGCTATTTTGGTGCCTGGAGATTTGTCGGATCTCAAGGCAACTATGGATGAATTTATCACGAAAGTGGAATCGGGTGAACTGTGCGCGGAATCGCACATGATCTTTGGCGATATCGGCCCGAAAGGCTGGAGCAAGTTCCATGTCATTCATCTGCGGCACCATACGAAGCAGTTTGGGCTGTAGATAGCTCGCTATCCATTATCAGGGATAAAAAGGCAGTGCTGGGACTGAAGAGATTGCCGCACTTCGCTTTGCTACGTTCGCAATGACATCTTTTCTGTGTCATTGCAAGGACGGCGAAGCCGAACGCGGCAAACTGGGCACCCCGCTGTGGTCGGGTTCCGACCGAGTCACGCTAATGGAAGGGTTGTACGCGTGGTATATTTCAACGAGGTTTAGTAGGGGTGTAGAAATTTCCGGGCGGTTCACGAACCGCCCCTACGAAATTGGCGCTTCGTCGATACAGCCGAACGAAACCCTCGGAGGTTTTGTTTGGAGGCGCTATGTCTTGCGCGCGGCGATCACGGACCTGCGGTCCGTACATGGGCGAGACGCCCATGACCCGTTTTGATATGACGAATGTGTTTGCGTGTTCGTGTATAAGCTGATTGGTCAGGGGATTGCTGCGCGCCGTTCGTAATGACGTTCTTTTGATTTATTTTGAGAAAGCTGGAGGCTTTTTGCTGGTGCTGGGTGTGTTTGAGCCGGATCAGTTTCGTGCGGTCATGATGCGTTTCCAGAGTTCGCTGTCGAAATTTTTCTCTGGTTCGTTTCCGAGACGGGTTACCACGAGTCCCAGACTTGGAACCACGTAGACTTTTCGGCCCAACGCTCCCATGGCACCTACCAGATCGGATGGCGCGGTGGACACCATGGAGCCGCTGCGTCGCGTGCCTGTAGGGGGTCGAAATTCTTTGCCGCTGTTGAGCCACCAAAGCAGACCGTAGGCGGGATTCATTTTTTGTGAAGAGGTTAATGATTTTTTCAAATAGCCGGGAGATTGAAGAATATCCTGGTCGCCCCACTTTCCTCCAGCCTGAATCATCAAGCCGAATCGAGCCAGGTCGCGGGGCGTTGTGGTGAAGCCCGATTTATTTGCGATATCAATTTTCGCGGCCCAAGGTCGGAGTACCCATTGTGAATCACGCATACCGATGGGTTGGGATATAAATTTTTGGGTGATGTGGCTGATGGACTGGCCAAAGATGCTCTCCAACACCAAGACGACCCGGCTGTAGGAACCGGTATTGTATCGCCACTTTGATCCGGGAGTGGTCTTGTAGTCTAGTGCATCGTTCAAGCCGCTGGTCATGCTCATGAGGTGATGTACCGTGATGGCTTTTTCTTTTGCGAGGGGTGCTTTGGACCAGCCCTCTCCCAGATATGTCGATACGGGTTTAGTGATATCCAGTTTCCCCTGACCAACGGCGATGCCTGCCAGAAACGAGACGACGCTTTTTTGTACGGATGCTACGTCCTCGATGGACTGGCCGTCGGCCGTTCTGCCTTTCGCCATCCTCTCGTATCGGCGGGAGGAATGGGGGGAACCTTTTTCAATGGTCCATGCTTCTTCTGCGAGGATTCGTCCTTTATATAGAACTACCAGGCCGCTGGAATGGTTTGCTTGAGCAAAGTCCAGCACCGCCTGGAATCGTTGTTTATCAAAACCAGCTTTCTCATGGGATATAGTTTCCCAGATACCCTCGCTGGGAGGAAAATAGAGATCCTGGGCGCGGGATTGCTGAGAACCCAGCAAAACCATGACTAGCGAAATAATAGTTGTTGGCACAAATTTTTTGACCATGATCGGATCCTCTATCGTTATTGTGCCGTATTCATTAGTCGAAGTGTGACGGCGCGCACGTCTACAGCGGATTTACCCGGGATTTGCAGTGCGCGCAGTACCAATTCGCCTCGCCCTGAGTGTAATTCCACGGTGCCGAGTCGGAAGGCTTTGAAGTCTTTCACATAGGACTCGCTGCCCCGCTGCACCCGGTCATTCTCTTTCCCATATAGTGGCGGGTCGTGGATTTCGGTTGCAGTGCCTTTTACGCTGGCATCGCCCAATGCAAGCTGCAGCTCTGCCCCTTCGTTGCCGGGGGCACAGGTGTA
>NVWG01000036.1 GCA_002746185.1 Candidatus Hydrogenedentota bacterium | reverse complement strand
CTGTCACAGGGCGAAGCCATGTTCTTAGCTGTGGCTATTCAGGCTGGCACGACTGGTGGGTAGCGAAAAACCCCTATTCGGACTCCGCGAAAGGCGTGCTGGCTGGAACCTCTACATTCACGCACGATATCCCTTATGGGAATGTTACCGCAGTTGAACAAATTGTAGATGAGATCGGCAGCGATATTGCCTGCATCGTAGTTGAGCCAATCATCTCAACCGACAACGACTATTTAAAATTCATTCGCGAAATATCCACCCGTCTCGGCGCTGTATTGATCTTTGACGAGATTGTCACTGGCTTTCGTTTGGCTCTCGGCGGTGCGCAAAAGCTTTACGGTGTGACTCCTGATTTATGTACGTTGGGAAAGGGGATGGCAAACGGTTTTCCGCTTTCTGCATTGGTCGGCCATAGGGAAATTATGCGCGAAATGGAATCCTTATGGATAAGTAGTACCTACGCCGGAGAGTCAGCTTCCATCGCGGCAAGCTTGGCAACCATTGAGGAACTCGAAAAACCCGGAACGTACCAGCGTCTCTGGGCTATGGGAGATCGCCTGGCAGCAGCCTGGAAATCTTCTGCAAACGGATCCGAATCAATACAAATTATTGGCGGTGGTCCCATGCCTCAACTTCGCATGGTAACAGCAGAAGGCGAACTGGATGCGGAGGCTGACCATTCTTTAGTAGAACATTTTTTAGATCATAAAATTCCCAAGTTTGAGGTGTGTCGTTATAAATGAGTTTTTTTTGATTTGTTTTTGGGTGGAGTATGACGGCTTAGGGTCGTTTTGGATGCAGATGGTGACGGTATGTGGTGACGATGGGGTTGGGGTTCTTGGGCGGTTTTGAGTAGGTGTGGATGATAAAAAATTTGGGGTGCTATGCGTCATGTGGAACATCAAAAGCTGTCCAGGTTAATGCCAAGTTCTTTGGCTTTTTCGAATTCGTTAACTTTGGCCATGCCATTGTCTAAGTAATTAATCATCAACATATATCTATCACCATCTTCTATCTCCACCAGTAGCAATATAATTCTTTTTTCGCCTTGTCTTGCAATAAGCTCAGCGCCATTACTTTCGTAAACTGGCTCCACATTCTTGTCGTAGAATTCGGCGATTATTCCGCCAATATTATTGAAATATTGCAACGCTGTTTCCCTTTTTTCTATAAATGCTGTAGCGGAGATTGAGAAAATTCGCCTTGATTTCGCAGTGATATTGATGTCGTAGGAGTGGAATGGCAAGGACGGTTTTGGAGGGTCGATAGAGTAACTGAGATTGTTCGTTTCTCGGTTTGAATTGGTTTTTTCTATTTTAATTTTGGATGGATCGTGGACTTCGCCGAGTTTGATGCCGAATGCCCCGGTGATTTTCAGGGGCGGTTCGGATGTGGATGGATTTGCGAAAAGGAGCAGGGCTGCGATTAGGATATATGGTGTTGGTTTAGTCATTTTTCTCTCTTCCTTGTTCGTCTCTTTCTTTATGTAATTTATCGAGCGTGTGTTGCAATCGCTCTTCTGCAGGTAATTTGTCTATTATATCCTGCGGCATAGGGGCGGGTGGAATGCTGTCCAATTCCAACCGTAATGCACTAAGTTTTTCTTCGAGTGCCCTATTCTCAATCTGAAGTTCTGATCTGTTTTTCAGTGCCCATATGATATTAGTAGTAATTGCGATTCCAACAGAAATCGAAATTACAATAACCGTTATCCTGTATTCAATTGGGTGCGATGTGAAATCTGATCCTAGAAGGAATGCTAATATAGCGTAAAACGAACAGCTATTGAGTATTGCCAGAGATGCGTATGATGTAGTGCGCAGCAGGATTATTTTCATTGGGCTCCAATTGGCCATTTCTGCTGGCCTTTTGGACACAAAGTATAGGTAATACCATACATAAAAAAAGATGGTGGAAAAAATCCCAAGGAAAACTATCGTCGTTAGTAATTCCATTTTAAGTGTGTTACCACGCCCACTCGCCGGCTTTACGTTTTTCTATACGTTGCTTTGTATATTCTATTTCATCCCTGATGATTCGATTTTTTCTCTCTGTTTCCCATCGCGTGGTGACCGTCCATGCCATGAAAACGCCAGTAACTAACCCAAATGCCGTCGATAATTGAGATCGACGCGAAATGAATTCGGCGTATTCATCAAGCCCACCCCAGCTTCCTGGAATAAAAAAGAGGAGTACATCGAAACCAGCCAAACTGAATAATATTAGAAAAATAAGTGATGGACCCAAGGTAAAAGTATTTAGACTGCCCAAAACATTACTGCCAACCGCGTGCTTATCAATATATTTATTCCGAACTGAGGACATCAGCCAAAAAAAGAAGGGGACTGAAAATAAAAAGTATACCGTTACAAAAATACTCGGTATCACAGCTAGTATAGGCATTCTTAGAGAATCTCCAACAATTCAACACGATTGCGTAATCATAACCCAAATTCATTATAGGGTGGATTTAAAGAGAAAGTGCAACACTTTTGATTGAGGGGGAGCTTATCCACATATCCACGGCATAGCGGTCACGTTGGATCGCAGCTCTCGACAGTTTGGACATATACCGCTTAGCCTTATCTCAATTCGGCTCTGAATCAGGTGCCAGCCTACACTATTTCACACATCAATTCCCATTCATAAATCCAATAAACACAGGCGTTTCACGCACCTGTACATTTACGTGACCTATTGTTTCGCACAGGGACTATTGTGGCACAGTCGCCCTAGACTGTGAGGTGGTTTGGTGATGGTGCGGATGGCAGCACCGGAGCGGGACATGGATGCTTAGTGCAACGAAGATGCAGGGATATTAGGGGATGGTTCTGAAGGAGACCCGTTCCGGGTCAGTGACGTGCCTGGGTCCGGAGACCCCGCCACAACGGAGGAGGGCCTATGAGTTGAATACAGGGATGAGTTTAGCTGTATAGTGAATGAAGAAAAGGTGATTTTTTGAAAATAGTTCAAGGAAAAGTTGATGGGATGAAATCTCATATCGAGTGGTATGAGAAAAATTACAAAGACTAACCCTTCGCCATTGCCTCTCGTTGTGCCCAGGTCTCCTGACCTCGGCACCGCCCTGACCCGGAACGGGTCTCCAGTCTACCCTTTCGCCATTGCCTCAAATTCTTTTTCGGTGAGGATGGTAACGCCTAGTTTTTCGGCTTTGGCGGCTTTGGAGCCGGGGTTGTCGCCTATGAGGACGTAGTCGGTTTTTTTGCTGACGGAGCTGGTGGGTTTGCCGCCCAGTTCTTTGATGCGATCTTTGATGGAGTCGCGGGAGTAATTTTCCAGGGTTCCGGTGACCACGAAGGTTTTATCAGCGAAGGGTTTGGGCCCGGTGGTATTGGATTGGGCAGCGGTGGTGTTCACGCCGTGATCTTGGAGTCGCTGGATGAGTTTCTTGTTCTCCGGCGTATGGAAGAAGTCCACGATRTTTTCCGCWACRATCTCGCCTACTTCRTGGACGGTGAYCAGCTCTTCCACRTYGGYTTTCATGAGYGCRTCCAGATTCTGNAAANTGGTCTGCCAGCACYTCKGCGATGTGTCCGCCCACTTGTCGAATACCCAGGCCGTTCAAAAGACGGTGCAACGGTTGCGTCTTACTTTGGGCGATACCGTCGATGAGATTCTGCGCCGACTTGGCGGCCATGCGTTCCAGGTCTTCCACCTGCTCCACGGTGAGATCATATAAATCGGCCGGGTCTTTCACCAAATCTTGATCCACAAGTTGTTCGACAACCGCCGGTCCCATGTTCTCAATATCCATAGCGGCGCGAGTAGCGTAAAATTCTAACCGCTCCTTTACCTGAGCCGGACATGCCAGATTAAGACAACGCAAAAACGCGCCGTCCGGATCTTTATGCACTTCCGTCTTACACACGGGACATTTCTTGGGGATGGGAAACTTACGCAGTCCTTTGGGGCGTTTAACCTTCACCACGCCCAGCACCTGGGGGATAATTTCCCCGGCCTTGTGTACCTCTACCGTATCGCCTATTCGCAAGTCCTTCGTCGCCAGATCCTCGAAATTATACAGGCTGGCACGTTTTACGGTGGTGCCTGCCAGCTGCACCGGAGCCAGCTCGGCCACAGGTGTGAGCGCGCCGGATTTACCCACCTGTACCGTAATGCCCAGCAGCTCCGTCTGGGCGATTTCCGCCGGGAATTTGTAGGCAATGACCCAGCGCGGTGCCTTGGCGGTGGCACCGAGACGTTGACGCTGTGCCGCGTCGTTCACCTTGATGACCATGCCGTCGGTCTCGTAGTCCAAGGTGTGGCGTTTCTCTTCCCAACCATCGCAGTGCGCGATGACCGCGTCGATGTCTGCACACTTGGTGGTGTGATCATTGACGGTGAAGCCCCATTTACTGAGACGCTTGAGTGTGTCGTCATGGGAGACGATGTTGGCACCTTCCAGCGGTGCGATGTCGTAGACGAATATCTCAAGATGACGTTGCGCCACTATTTTGGAGTCCAGGAGTTTGAGTGTACCCGCTGTCGTGTTTCGCGGATTGGCATATAGCGCTTCGCCCTCCTTCTCCCGTATGGCATTGAGACGTTGGAGTTCTTTCGTCGTCATGTATACTTCGCCCCGCACTTCCAGCAACGACGGAGGGTTGTTCTTCAGCTTGAGCGGAACAGACTCGATGGTGCGAACGTTGGCCGTTACATCATCACCCCGCTTGCCATCGCCTCGTGTGGTGGCACGGGACAGTACGCCATCTTCATATCGCAGCGACATGGCCACGCCGTCCAATTTGAGTTCTACAACATACTCCGGCGTGTCGCCGTCCAGTCCTTTCTTCACCCGCTCATCGAAGGCTTGTAACTCTTCGTGATTGTAGGTGTTGTCGATGGAGAGCATGGGCACCGCGTGATCCACGGTCTCGAAGCCTTCGATAGGCGCGCCGCTTACCCGTTGCGTGGGGGAGTCGGGAGTGCGCAGAGCTGGATGCTTTTCCTCCAGCGACTCCAGTTCCTTCACAAGCATATCGTATTCCAGATCGGGAATTTCGTTGGTGGCCTGGGTGTAATATAGGCGGTTGTGTCCCTCAATTTGCTGGCGGAGTTCCGCAACGCGTTTGACATCTTTTATAGGAGGTTTCTTCGCCATGGCGGGWAGTGTAGTGAATAAACAGAGTAAAACCAAGTGTTTACCCCGTAAGTTCGAATATTTGTCTATGTAATTGGTATGAGACATGGTGTTGAAAATAGGTATACAGCAATGTATAATGGTAGAAATTAAACAGTTAGACTGCATGCATGGAAGAAGTGTGTAGAGAAGTGGGGGCTGTTCGCGCAAAGCGGCGGCATGACAAGTTGAGTAACTCGAGAGGTTCACAGCATGAGCAGTACGCACACTGACCCATCAGGAAAACCCTATCCGAAACATCTCAAAGAAGTAATTGGAGGCATTCCTGGATTTTGTTATGACAATCCGGCGTGGAAAGGGTTGTGGTATTTATTTCGCGATTTACTGATGTATGCCGCTGTTGTAGCAGTGCTGCTCTCCACGGACAACATTTTCTTTCTTGTCCCCATGTGGCTGCTTTCGGGGTTGGTGGTCTCCGCGTTGTTTGTTATCGGTCATGATGCGGGGCATCGTGCGTTGTTCAAGAAGAAATGGATGTGCGACTGGGTAGGGCGTATTACCATGCTGCCTTCCATGCATGTGTATGCGGCCTGGCTTCTGGGACACAACCGTGTACACCACGGATTCACGGTGCATCAGGAACGTGATTTCGTGTGGCATCCCTGCACTTCGGAAGAATACAAAGATTACTCACCTATGAAGAAAATAATGCACCGTATAGAATGGTCATTTTTTGGTGCGGGGATCTATTATTTGATCGAAGTGTGGTGGAAGAAAATGATCGCATTTCGTGCGCCCAAGAAAATGAGAAAGGACTTTAATCATGATCGTCTTTTCCTTATTGGCGGCGTTGTGACGGGGATAGCTCTGTTCGCATTGTTCACCGTTTTCTTAAAGGGTATTACGGGCATGGCGGCGGTAGGGTATACGGCGTGGCTGACAGTTAAGATTATGATTATTCCCTGGTTGCTGTTTAACTATGTTATCGGCGCGATTGTGTATCTGCATCACATCAATCCGGAACTGAAATGGCATGAACACGAAGCCTGGACCAAGTTCCGTGCGCAGATGGAAGGCACCATGATTTTCCGTGTATCGCCGAAGATTCTCAATATTTTCCTCCACGACATTATGATTCATGTACCCCACCATGTGGATGCGCGCATTCCGTTTTATAATTTGGATAAAGCAGCGAAATTTATCCACGCTCAGTATCCCGGGGTGGTACGTGATGTGCCGCTGCGAATTCGCGATTATATGAAAGCCACGCGTATGTGCAAATTGTATGATTTTAAAACGGAAACCTGGATGGATTACAAGGGTAACGAGGCGACGGGGCCGGCAGCTTCCTGAGAACGTTTTTATACCATTTACTAGAGCAGCGTTTACGTACATTTTCGTAAGCGCTGTTTTTTTATGGCATGCTGCAACTGCTTGGTAACGATTTAAGTTTTGGAAGGCTACTCGGGTTTCAAGCTGAGGATCCACTCTCGCAGGAGGGCTACTCCCTCGTCATGCACCAGTGTTCGTCCGGTTTGCGGCATGCGGATATGAGGTGCAGTGGCGGTGAGTCGTGACAGGAGAAACGACGCGTCGGGATTACCCGGCACGATGGCGAAGTAACGGCCTCGGGATGAGTTCCCTGCGGCGGTAGGACGTTTCATGATGCCTCGGTCATGCGGGTTATCTTCGCTATAGGTAAGGTTGAGCCGGGTGTAACTGGCGAGTCCTTTTTCGTTGTGGCAATGGGCGCAGTTGATATCCAGATAACCCAGGACGCGCTGTTTCAGAGATCCAGCAGGGTCATCCCAAGAGACAAGTTTGGGGGCGTTATCAGAGAGAGGCGCGTCTTGTAGGATTTCGATTTTGCTCCAATGATTTATTTGGTTGACTGGCCCACGACCATAATCGTATTTCCTGTTGAGTTGGTGCGCCTTGAGGCCTAGCGGTCCCGTGATCCCAGAAGTGCCGCGATGACACGCCTTGCACTGATTCATATTGGGCACCAGATAGTTTGTGTTTTTTGTTGTACCGTCGGTGTGTTTCCATTCCAGAGGAACTGTAGCCCCGGCGATTTTCAGCGTGGCATCGGTCTGGTCGTCGTTCCACAGATAGGCCGCACCTTTCCAGCCTTGGGGGGTGTAAATGAGTAGACGGGTTTCCACGAGGCGACGACCCTTTTGGGGATGACGAAAATCAATGGGGTAGGAAAAGGTTTTTATGAGGGCGGAGCCGACAGGAAAAACGAAGGCCTCATCTTTACGGTATTCGATTTGGGTGCCGGACGGGATGTAGAAGAAACGATTCTTTTGTGCGTAATCGCTGAAAAGAGGTGTAATTATATCGTATGGGATGAGCCCTTTATTCGGAGTCTGGGTGATGGGGTCGGAAAAAAGATTGTATGCGGCGAGCTGTTTCTCGAATAAGCCGTCCCAGAATAAAGTGGCAGATTTAGTCGAGTCGGCATAGCTGCTTATGGAAATTGCGACGATGAGAGCAGATGTAATGACGGTGATGAGGCGCATGATGTGGATCGTAGCACATTGAAAGGGTGATGCCGATTTTTCAATACAGGGTCGATTTTCTCTGAACAATATTTTTTTAGCCACAGAGGTCAGCGAGACCACAGAGGGACTTGATTTTTGAATTTGATATATCACTTCTAATGGAGATGCTTTGCATCTATCTGTTTTCAACACAGCCGGGGCGGCTATGCTACAAGGAACAGTGGAGCCCCTTCCGGGGGTACTGCCGTACGGTATTAAAGGGCGGATGGCTGGGTCGTGTGCCCCTGCAATAGCGTAGGGGTGGTTGCTTGAGTTGTCGTTTGTGGCACAGTCGCCCTCGGCTGTGTTTTACTGGCTGGTTCGGGCGGTTCGCGAACCACCCAACAAATCTAAATCTTATCTAAAGTGGTTCGTAAATTCCGTGAATGAAAAATCAGCGGTATCTACGGCGAGAGGTTGTGGTGTGTAACATCCCCCTTGATTCCCCTCGAGGGGGAATGGTTACATTTGGGTGGGCTGAGGTTAGTGTGATGCACCATATTAGTGTTTTAATCGGAGTCGTTGTGGCGGATGATGCTGGTGGTTTTTCGGATGAGGCGGATCAGGAGGGTGCCTGCAATGAGTGCGCCTATTACGAACAAGGGGAGGAATTGTACGATGCCCTGGTTGAAGGTTTCCAGGAGGTGTGTCATGGCATCGAAAAACCAGATGAGGGATACGACGGAGATGATGTGTCCGGTGAAGACGGAGGTGAAGGTGACCCAGGTGCGTAGTCCCATGAGGTAACCCACCACGCCGCCTACCAGTGACCCTGTGCTCCAGAAGGGAAAAAATACGAATATCCATAGTCCCATGGCACCGAAGGGTTCGACGATGTGCTTGCGGCGTTCGGCTGATTTGCGGAGTCGGTTGATGGTATTGCCGATGAGCTTGCGTCGCACGGCTCCGTGGTAAGCACGGATGATGAGGGGATAAAAAATGAGGAGCAGGATGATGTCCTGTGGGGCACTTTGAATGAAAAGATAGATTTGGCTGAATCCGTTCCCCATGCCGTCGGCAATATTCACGAGACGACCCGCGAACAGGAGTTCCAGAACTAAACGCCAGCCTTGAGCGTAGGGATCGGGTTGTATTATGGCCCAGATAACCAGGGTGGCGACCCAGACGGCGCAGAGTCCCCAGCCCATCCGGGTCATTCGGCTTAGCATGAGCTGATCGGCATCGGTGAGGGATGAATGCTCGACTTTTGGCGTGTTTTGGTGTGGATTGGTCATATAAGAGTCAGATTCTCAGGACGGCGACCTATTTCAGGGTTGGTACCATGATACTGGTCAACACATTGCATTATATTTGATTTATGATACAAAAACATATCCTAATTCGGACTGCTAAGTCTAAATTTGAGCCTTATATACAGGACAGTCATACGTGTCAGGTGATTTGAGATAAAGTGCAGGGTCCATTTCTTAAAGTAGATTAGTTTATGGAAGGTAACCCCTATGTTAACACTATGATGCGAGTTATTTTCAGATCATGAATTTTACGGCGTAATTGCGGTGAAACGTGCAGTTTTTTGCTGGAATTTGACTTGAAACCCCTTAATTTAGTAACCTTTCGATGGAATATGAGGTGCCTTGGGAGGCGATGATAATCGACTGGGCTTTATGACCGCGTTGCTGCAAGCGCATGGTTCCTCCCACGGACAAGTTTTTTTAACCACCTGAAGAAAGGCATTCATGAGATCTGTGTCCACACAAGGATTGTATAATCCCTATTTTGAACATGATAACTGCGGATTCGGGTTCGTAGCTAATATTGACGGTCGGCAGGAACACCGGATCGTGACTCGCGGCATTCAGGTGCTGGAACGGCTGGTGCATCGCGGGGCATGCGGTTGTGACCCAGAGACAGGTGACGGCGCGGGCCTCCTTTTTCAGACCCCCCGGCGTTTTTTCCGGGAAGTAGCATCGGATCTGGGTATGGAGCTGCCGGAAGACGGGGCGTATGCCATTGCCATGGTGTTTTTCCCTACTGACGATGCGGATCGGGATACGTGCCGGGATATCCTGGAGAAGTTCATAAAAGATGAAGGCCAGACGATTTTGGGGTGGCGCGAAGTGCCTCGCAATCCAGATGCGTTGGGCTGGTTGGCACGGGAAGAGGAGCCGGTTATTGAGCAGCTCTTTATTGGACGCGGCCCGGGCTTAGATACAGACGCTTTCGAGCGCAAGTTGTATGTCATTCGTAAGCAGGTGGAACATGCTGCCCTGGCAGCGGATATGAAGACCGTAGACGAGTTTTATATCTCCAGTATGTCGGCGCGGACCATTGTATATAAGGGACTGATGCTGGCGAACCAGATGATTGGGTATTATCAGGATCTAGCTGACGAGCGATTTGAGACGTCCATTGCACTGGTTCATCAGCGGTATAGTACGAATACGCTGCCCAAGTGGCGATTGGCCCATCCTTTCCGCTTCATCTGTCACAACGGTGAATTTAATACGCTGCGGGGCAACATCAATAACATGCGATCCCGGGAGCCGCATTTGGCGAGTCCTCTTTACGGCGATGATATGAAAAAAATACTGCCCATTCTCACACCGGGAGCCAGTGACAGCGCCAGCTTCGATGAGGCGTTTGAATTACTGGTGCGCGGCGGTCGTGACATGTCCCACGCCATGGGAATGATGGTGCCGGAACCGTGGTCGGGTCACGAGAGTATGCGTGACGATATTAAGGCCTTCTATGAGTATCACGCCAGCATGATGGAGCCGTGGGACGGCCCAGCCGCTGTAGCGTTCACGGATGGTATCCGGGTTGGCGCAACACTGGATCGAAATGGTCTTCGGCCTTCGCGTTATTGGATTACCGACGATAATTTTGTGGTTGTGGCTTCGGAAGTGGGGGTGCTGGAAGAGATTCCCCAGGAAAGCATTATCAAGAAGGGCCGCCTGGAACCGGGCCGTACCTTCCTCATCGATACAGAACAGAAACGCATTATTTCTAATGAGGAAATTAAGAACGAATTTGCGTCCCGGCAGAATTACCGCACCTGGCTCAATATTCATCGGAAGGACATGCCGGCTAAACCCAAAGTGACACTGGTGCCACCGGAAGATAATGCACCGTTGATTGAGCGGGAAATCATATTTGGTTATACCAAGGAAGACTTGGAAATTATCATTACCCCCATGTGTCAGACGGGCAAGGAGCCTACGGGTTCTATGGGGAACGATGTGCCGTTAGCCGTGCTGTCGAGTCGTCCTCAACTGCTGTTCAATTATTTCAAACAGTTATTCGCTCAGGTGACGAATCCGCCCATTGATCCTATTCGCGAAGAGATCGTGATGTCACTGGAAACGACTATTGGGCGAGAGCGAAATTTACTTGATGAGACCGAAGAGCATTGTCAGCAGCTTCATCTATCCTCACCCATCATGACCAATGAACAGCTTCAGTCTGTTCGGAATATGAATGCTCCCGGGTTACGATCAAAAACTATCTCAATATTATTCCCTGCGAAAGAGGGTATAGCTGCTTTCGAGAAGGCATTAACTCGGGTGTGTGAAGAAGCCGAAGCCGCAGTGGATGATGGATGTACGATACTTATTTTGTCGGACCGCGGTGTGAATGAAGAGTGGGCTGCATTGCCCATATTGGCGGCGTCCGGCGGTGTGCATCAGCATTTGGTGCGTATGCAGAAACGATCTTCCGCAGGTATTATCTGCGAGACAGGCGAGGCCCGGGAAGTGATGCACATGTGCTTGCTTACGGGGTATGGCGCGGGTGCAGTGAACCCCTATATGGCTTTCGATATTATCGATTCTCTACTGGTGCGTGAAGTGTTGGTGGAGAAAGACGGGGACGAAGGCAAGGCAAAGAAAAATTATGTGAAAGCGCTGAAGAAGGGCTTGTTGAAGACCATGTCGAAAATCGGTATTTCGACGCAGCACAGTTATCGGAATGCGCAGATATTTGAAGCCGTGGGTATCGGCTCGAACGTGATCGAGCGGTGCTTTACCGACACCCCTTCCCGGGTAGGCGGCATTGGGTTCGAGGAAGTGGCTCGCGAAACATTGATGCGCCATGACGTGGCATATCCTGAGCGGGCATCCCGTCCCAAGCGATTGGATCCGGGTGGACAATATCGCTGGCGTCATCGCGGTGAATTCCATCAGGTGAACCCGTATGTAGTGGAGAAAATTCAGCTAGCCACGAAGCTCAACAGTTGGAAAACCTATCAAGAGTATGCGGACTATGTGAATGATCGGGGTCGGAATCTGTCTGCGCTGCGTGGGCTGTTAAAGTTTAAAGAATGTGAATCTATTCCTCTTGATGAAGTAGASCCGGTAGAGGATATCGTAAGGCGCTTCTGCACAGGGGCCATGTCGTTTGGCTCCATCAGTAAAGAGGCCCACGAGAACCTGGCTATCGCTATGAACCGCATCGGCGGTCGGAGTAACACGGGCGAAGGGGGGGAAGATCCGCGGCGCTTTGAGCGTGAATCGGAAGATGTGCTTCGCCGTAGTGCTATTAAGCAGGTGGCATCAGGCCGATTCGGCGTAACGAATGAATACCTGGTGAACTCGGATGAGATTCAGATTAAAATGGCTCAGGGTGCGAAACCCGGCGAAGGCGGGCAGCTTCCGGGGACAAAAGTATTCGGACAGATTGCCAAGGTACGATTTTCCACGCCGGGCGTGGAGTTGATTTCGCCGCCCCCTCATCACGACATTTATTCTATTGAAGATTTGGCTCAGCTTATCCATGACCTGAAGAACGCGAATATTCACGGGGCCGTTTCGGTGAAACTGGTTTCGGCGGTAGGCGTAGGTACTATCGCTGCCGGGGTTTCCAAAGGGAAAGCGGATCTGGTACTTATCAGCGGCGCAGAAGGGGGCACGGGCGCATCGCCGCTTAGCTCCATCAAGCATGCCGGGCTTCCATGGGAATTAGGCTTATCAGAAACGCACCAGGTTCTTGTCGAAAACGATTTACGGAGCCGGATTCGCGTGCAGACGGATGGTCAGATGAAGACCGGGCGTGATGCAGCAATTGGATTTTTGCTGGGTGCCGACGAAATAGGTTTTGCGACCCTTCCACTAATTGTCTCCGGGTGCATTATGATGCGTAAGTGCCATTTGAATACCTGTCCCGTGGGTATAGCCACGCAGGATGAAGCGTTGCGAAAGAAATTCGAGGGCAAGCCCGAGCATGTGGTGAACTTTTTCTTCTTCGTCGCCGAAGAGATTCGTCAGATTATGGCCAAGCTCGGTATAAGTAAGGTTAACGACATGATTGGTCGGTCGGACTTGTTGGAGTTTGATCCGCTCCCAGATCATTGGAAAGCCAAGACCCTGGATTTCAGCGAACTGCTGTATCAACCCAAGTTATGGGACGGCGCGACGCGGTATTGCAGCGGCACGCAGGATCACGGTATCGATAAAGCATTGGATCATGTGTTGATGAAGAAGGCCAAAGCAGCATTGGATAAGAAAGCGCCGGTTCACTTCAAAATTGATCTGCACAATACGAATCGTACTGTAGGCACCATGTTGTCCAGTGAACTTACCCGRCGGCATAAGCTGGGTATGTACGGCGAGACGCTGCACGAGGACACGGTTCGGATTGAATGTACGGGTGCAGCAGGGCAGAGTTTTGGCGCCTTCTGCATTGCCGGAGTAACGCTGGATGTGACCGGAGAGGCCAACGATTATGTGGGTAAGGGACTTTCCGGCGCAAAGATTATTGTGAAACCACCTGCGGAATGCCCCATCGTTCCGGAAGAACATATATTGATCGGCAATGTAGCGTTGTATGGCGCCACCTCTGGCGAGTGCTATATTCGCGGCATGGCTGGCGAACGGTTCTGTGTGCGAAACAGTGGAGCCTGGGCTGTAGTGGAAGGCGTTGGCGATCACGGCTGCGAGTACATGACTGGCGGACGTGTGGTSATCCTTGGAAAAACGGGGCGAAATTTCGCTGCCGGCATGAGCGGCGGCATTGCGTTTGTGTGGGACGAGGACGATACTTTCGCAGGACGCTGCAACCAGGAGCAAGTGGACATTAAACCGTTGCACGACGAGAGCTATTCCGAGCTGCGAACAATGCTGAAGAAGCATGCGAAATATACGGGCAGCACGGTAGCGCAGAAAATTCTGGATGATGAAGGTTCATGGTCGAAATTCAAGCGGGTGATGCCGCGAGAATACGCCAAGGTTTTGCGCCAGAAGCGGGAGCGGGAACAAGAAGAAATGTCCTCGTACTCCAATATCCAGGAATAACCGTTGTCGAATTAAAATGTAAAGCAGTACATCACGAGGAGCTTATGTATGTACCCGAATAAAGAACGGGGCTTTTTAACCTATCATCGCAACACGAGCGGCCACGAATCCATCGAAGACAGGATAGTTCATTACAACGAATTCACGCATCCCCTGCCGAATGATGAATTGCGGAAACAGGGATATCGCTGCATGAACTGCGGCGTACCTTTCTGTCATCAGGGGTGTCCTCTGGGCAATATCATCCCTGATTTCAACGATGCGGTGAARGAYGATGACTGGCAGGAAGCGCTGGCGGTACTGCACGGCACCAATAATTTTCCTGAGTTTACCGGGCGGGTATGTCCTGCGCCGTGTGAAGCATCCTGTGTACTGAAAATAAATGAGCCTGCGGTGACCATCAAAGAAATTGAGAATGCCATCGGCGACCGGGGCTGGATGGAAGGGTGGATTAAACCCGAGCCTCCCAAGGCACAGACAGGCAAAAAAATTGCGGTAGTCGGGTCGGGACCTGCGGGTATGGCGGCGGCACAGCAATTATGCCGGGCAGGYCATGCGGTTACGTTGTATGAACGTGCGGATGAGCCGGGCGGATTGCTGATGTACGGTATCCCGGATTTCAAATTGGAAAAACGTCACGTCCATGCTCGTGTAGGGCAGATGAAGGCTGAGGGTGTGGAGTTCGTCTGTAATTGCGAAATAGGGAAGGACATTCCTACACAGCAGTTGATTGATGAGAACGATGCAGTGTTACTCTGCTTAGGTTCAACTCAATCGAGAGATTTGCCTCTTCCTGGGCGTGATCTGGATGGCATCCACATGGCCATGGAATTCCTGCCGCAGCAGAACAAGGTGTTGGCTGGCAAGGAAGTGCCCAATCAAATTGTAGCTACAGGAAAGAAAGTAGTGGTGCTGGGTGGCGGAGATACAGGTTCTGATTGCCATGGCACGAGTATTCGCCAGGGCGCGGAGTCGGTATTTTCGATTGAGCTGCTGCCCAAGCCGCCTAAGAGGCATAACGAWTCCACTCCRTGGCCTCTGTGGCCYATGATTCTGCGCACCTCYACCAGCCAYGAAGAGGGCGGGGAGCGGGATTGGAGTATTCTCACGAAAGAGTTTGTGGGTGAGAACGGTACCGTAACGGGCATTAAGGCGGTTCGGCTGGAATGGGTGATTCCCGAAGGCGGAGGGCGTCCAGAGATGCGTGAGATTGCTGATAGTGAATTTCTCATCGAAGCCGATCTGGTATTTTTGGCGTTAGGCTTTTTACATCCCGATCCGGCGATTCCAGAAGAAATGGGATTGGAATTGGATCCGCGAGGTAATATTAAGGCTGCCTATGAATCCACCGGAGATGATGCATTCAAGACGAATAACCCCAAGGTGTGGGTAGCCGGGGATGCGCGGCGCGGTCAATCGTTGGTTGTCTGGGCTATTCATGAAGGACGTGAAGCAGCGCACACCATTGATAAAGCACTCATGGGCCGTACCGATCTCGCTGGAAAATCGACGTACGGCTACGAGAACGCGTCGATCTAAGATTTAAAGAAATAACCACGCAGGAGCCTATAGGTTCCTGCGTGTTTTTTTATTGTGTAGAAGATTATTACTGTTTCGCGCCGGATACTTCTGCCATGATTTCTCCATCCATCATGAATTTTCCAGTCAAAGCCGCGCCTTTGAAGGAACCTTCAAAGGAAAGCGGATACACTTGATCGCCAATATCCAGGGTYACGTCGAAGGTTACTTTTTCGCCGTCTAGTGAAAAAGAAGAAATGGCGACATCGTTATAGGTGCCCGTGCCGTCTTCGGCTACGATGAAAACGCGTACCAATGTACCGAGATCCGATTCGCTGGTGAGATTCCATGTTCCGTAGAAATTTACCACCCGTGCAATGACTACTTCCGCAACGGGGCCTTCTTCCAGCATGAAATTGCCTTTAACCGTATTGGGTCCTTCGAATGCTCCCTCAAAGCTCAGAGGATATTCAGTGCCGTCGATATCGACAGTAACCTTGAAGGTTATTGCATCGCCCTCGTGCACCAGGTCAGCTACCGTAAAAGTGGAATAGGTCGCGGTCATGTCTTCCTGGACGACAAACGGGTATTCCAAGACGCCCAGTTCCGAGTCGCTGGTGAGTACCCATTCGCCTGTAATACTCGCTTCGGTGCCTTGTCGTACGCCCGTAACACCCATTTCGCCCATGTCACTGCTGAGCATACCGGAGAAGGCATCGTTGCTATCCATGGTGCCTTTGAATACAAATTTCAGGGCTGTATCACCCTCGCCGAAAGACTGTGTAAAAGCCAGATTGGTCCCGTCAAAAGATACATCAGAAAGTTCGGCTTCGCCCATTGCGGAGACCAAATTTCCGTTATACCCGTCTTCATCATTTTTTATTACATTCATGGTAGCTTCCACAGGGGTGCCGCCCATATCAATGACAATATCCCACGATCCGGCGGGGTCATTTTCAGCGTTGGCTATAGTGGGTAGCAAGGCAAGGGCGCAGGCTGCCAGGCATAAAGCCCATCGCGAGGCGCGTTTGGATGTGTACATCATGGTGTGTCTCCTGTGCGGTCGAAAACGCCGCTTTGTTGTTATTTGAAAAGATCGTAAGGTGTAACCCCAACCGGAGCAACTTTATGCCATTTCCCGTTTCGGAGTCAAGAGTGGGGAGGAGCGCGAGGCTACATTCCCAAGCCGCCATCTACGGCCAGAACGTGTCCGGTGATATAGGCGGCACCGTCGGATGCGAGGAAAAGGACGGTGGCAGCAACTTCTTCGGCGTGACCTTGACGGCCAGCGGGGATTTTTCCCAACAGTGCTTCTTGAGCAGCTTCGGGTAAGTCGGCGGTCATGTCGGTCTCGATGAAACCGGGTGCCACCACGTTAACGGTAATATTGCGGGGAGCCAGTTCTTGGGCAAGCGCTTTGGAGAGACCGATGACCCCGGCTTTGGCGGCGGAGTAATTGGCCTGTCCCGCTTGTCCACGTACGCCTACGATGGAGGACAGGTTGATGATACGGCCCCATCGCGCCTTCATCATGTCGCGGCACACGGCGCGGCAGGAATAAAATGGACCGTCCAGATTGGTCTGAAAAACATCCGACCACTGATCGTCTTTCATACGCATGATAAGACCGTCACGAGTGATACCCGCATTGTTCACCAGTATTTGAATGGGACCCAGCTTTTCGCCTACGGACTTGATGAGTGCTTTCACATCGTCGGAGCTGGAGATGTCCGCCTGAAAGCCTGTGACGCTTCCACTGGTTTCATCGGATAACTCCTGAGCCGCTTGCGAAGCACTATCAGCACTGCGTCCACAGATGGCAACCTTAGCTCCGGCCTGGGCGAAGGATTTTGCACAGGCGCGGCCGATACCGCGGGTTCCGCCCGTTATCAGTACAACTTTATCAGTGAATTCGCTCATAGTTCCTCCCGTAATTCTTGAATTGGTGTGTAACCTTTGCCGGGGGTTTGACTGCCCTGACTCGGAAACACAAAAGCGATCACGTAGTGGATTCCAATTTACGGATGTGCTCGACCTCTTCGCGTAGTTCAATGATGCCTTCGCGTATATGGTCCATCAGGCCCAAGTCGATTTCCTCTCGCGCAGCCAGGAGGGCGTTCTTGATACCCTCAGCATTGCACGAACCGTGGACGATAATGACCACGCCATTAACGCCGAGCAGCGGTGCACCAGTTTGCATATTGGGATCGGTTCGTTTTTTGAGACGTTTGAAAGCACCGATACTCAAAGCTGCGCCTATGGTACTGATTAAGGTAGCGCGTAATTCTTTTTCCAGCATGGTCTTTATGAGTGCCGCCACGGACTCGCTGGTTTTGAGAATGATGTTACCGATGAAGCCGTCGCATACCACCACATCGGCTTTTCCAGCAAAGAGGGCTTTGGGTTCGATGTTGCCTATGAAGTGGATATGTTCAGCAGCGGTAAGATTGCGATGGACGGTTTTGGCGATGTCGTTGCCTTTGGCTTGTTCTTCACCAATGTTGATGAGTCCGACACGGGGCTTTTTAACTCCCAGTGTGAGTTGAGAGTAGACCTGCCCCATTTCGGCGAATTGGCACAGATGCTCAGCGGTACAATCCACATTTGCGCCCAAATCCAGCACGACCACTTTACTGTCGTTCAGRGTGGGGAGAACTTGGCAGATAGCGGAACGGGCTACGCCGGGGATGGGGCCAATGACGACGCGGGAGCCCAGCATGACGGCTCCGGTATTCCCTGCGCTGAGAAATCCATCGGCTTTTCCATCTTTAACCAGACGCATGCCGACCAGGAGTGAAGAATCCTTTTTCTTGCGGATGGCCACCATGGGGCTGTCTTCCATGAGCACCCGTTCGGAGGCGTGGACGATGGAGATATGACCGTGTTTAGGGTACGCATCAAGCGCTTTTTTCAATGTGGGTTCATCGCCGACGAGGATAATTTCCATATCCCCTTCCAGGCTGGCATTGACGGCCCCTTCCACTTCCGGGCCGGGCGCGTTATCGGACCCCATAGCATCCAGGACGATGCGCATGGTGTTTCCGCGAGTGGTATTCACGCGGCAGTCTTAATCGTCGTCTACGTTGAGGACCACGCGTGTATTGTAGAACCCGCACTTGCCACAAACGTGGTGGGGTGCGACCCGGTCACCGCAATTCTGGCATTCCGCCAGTGCAGGDGCTGACATAGCATGATGGGAACGACGCATATTGCGTTTGGTTTTCCCTGTTTTTCGCTTTGGTACTGGCACGTTTATTCCTCCGATGAGCCTGTTGAGAGATCCGGAAACATTTCCTTTAATCCCGACAGACCGGTGTTTTTAATTTCCGGTTCTTCTTCTACTTGACACTCACAGGTGTCGACATTCCAATTGACCCCGCATTGGGGACACAATCCTCGACACTCTTCCTGACAATACATTTTACTTGGTGCGGCCAACAATAACTCTTCTAATGCAGGCGCTGCTAAATCCACGGTATCGCCATCGTAATGGTAGAGGGGATTGTCTTCCTCTTCCATATCTATAACTTCTTCGATTCCGTTGTAGTCGGTCTCACGGTCTTCTTTTTCGGCTACAGCGGGTTCAAACAACCATCCCACTGATAGGGTCACTACATGTTTTGCTGGTTCCAGACATCGATCACAATCCTGCTCGAATGTTCCTGAAACAGTGCCCTGAAATACATAGTCGGAATCGATGGCACTTAACGAACCCGTCATGGTAACCTGGCGTAAAGCCTGGGGAAGTTCTTTGTCTGTATTGATTTCCGACACATCCACGGTCTCGGAAATCTCTCGTGGCTGCCGATRGGTMACAGCTCGTAAAGGAATAATGAGCTTGTCCACGGCGAACCCCTTGATTACGATACAAAACGCAGGAAATGGTAGCAAATTGTCGGGCTGGCAGTCAAATTTGGAAGCCTGTGGTTTTGCGATCCCCAGATTATAGATTCAACGGTATATTTTATAACTGGCTATATGGTGGAAAACTATAAAGTAATGTATTGATTGCATTTCATTGGCCTTTTTGGTATTTCAACCCGAATACTCTTGATTCATTGGGTACTTTCAGGCAGACTGGTTGTTCGGGCTGATTTGCGGAGTCCGGCTGCGGAAGTGAGAATTATCTTAGGTTGAGGGGTGCATTGGTGATTGTGCTTTGCCTGGGCGATTGGGGTGACTAGATTGCCGCGTCGCTTTGCTCCTCGCAATGACGTAATGAAGATAGTTTTTGCATATACAAATTGAGGATACGGGGAAGATGCATGTATTGGTCACCGGGGGGGCCGGTTACTTGGGGTCCATCCTTTGCGAACATTTACTGAATGCGGGGCATCGTGTCACGGTGGTGGATGCGCTGTTGTACGGGGAGCCGTCACTTTTTCATTTATGCTCCCATGAGAATTTTACGTTTCATCGCGGTGATGTGCGGGACGAAAGTGCTATGCGGGCGTATCTCGGCGATGCGGATGCCATCATTCCTTTAGCGGCGATTGTGGGCGCTCCGGCATGTGACAAGGACCCCTTATTGTCAACGACCGTGAATTTGGATGCCATCAAGCTGCTGAATAAATTACGAAGTCGTGACCAGATGATCGTGTATCCCGTTACCAATAGCGGGTACGGCACGAAATCCGGGGAAGTGCATTGCACGGAAGAATCCCCGCTGGAACCCATCTCGTTGTATGGTCAAACGAAAGTGGATGCGGAGGCGGAACTTTTGGATGGCGGCGATGCGGTGACGCTGCGTCTGGCAACGGTATTCGGCACGTCTCCCCGTATGCGTCTTGATCTACTGGTGAATCATTTCACGTATGTGGCGGTGACGGACGGCTATCTGGTGGTATTCGAGAAGGATTTCAAGCGGAATTTCATTCATGTACGGGACGTAGCGGATGCTTTTCTGCATAGTCTTGAGAATTATGATGCCATGAAGGGTCGGCCTTTTAATGCCGGGCTGGATGCGGCGAATATATCGAAAGAAGAATTGGCGACGAAGATCAAGGAGCATGTACCTGAGTTTTTTGTACATTACTCGGAGATCGGAACAGATCCGGATAAGCGGAATTATATTGTGTCGAATCAGCGGTTGCGGGAGGCGGGTTTTGAAGCCACGAGATCGCTGGATCACGGTATAGTCGAATTGATCAAGGGGTATCGTATGATGGGTCGACAACGGTATTACAATGTGTAGATGATGACGGAATTGACAGACATAACGGCGGTCATTCTGGCAGGCGGGATGGGTACGCGTCTACAGGACGTGGTTGATGATCGATCCAAAGTGATGGCGGAGGTGGCGGGGCGTCCGTTTGTGACGTATCTACTGGATCAGTTAGAAGAGGTGGGCGTACGGCGTGTCGTAATCTGTACAGGTCATCATGCGAACCATTTGGAAAACAAACTGGGTGATAAATACGGTGAAATGGAGCTGGTGTATTCTCGAGAAAATGAACCCATGGGTACGGGCGGGGCGCTGCGTATGGCGCTACCGTTGCTGGAATCGGACCCGGTACTTGTATTGAATGGGGATTCGTATTGCTCCGTGAACCTGGCTCATTGTTTTGAGGCACACGCCCGATATAATGGAGCAGGGGTGCTGTGCCTTTGTGAAAAGCCTGATACTGCATCGTATGGAAGTGTTGATCTGGGTGATGACAGCGAAATCGTTGGATTCAGAGAGAAAGATGCGACGTCGGGTCCAGGTTGGATCAATGCTGGTGTATATTTATTGAACCGGGAATTGATTGAGAGTATTCCCAGCGATAGAGCGGTATCACTGGAACGGGAAATATTTCCGGATTGGACTGGGCGCGGATTGTTTGGGTATAGGTCGGATTGTGAATTATTGGATATAGGTACACCGGAGCGTTATGAACAGGCAGAGACGTTTTTTGCGTCACTTGCGTCGGCAAGAAAAAAGGGGAGCGTGGCATGATTATAAGTCGGACACCATTTCGCATTTCATTTCTGGGGGGCGGCACGGATTATCCTGAGTGGTATCAGGAACACGGCGGCGCGGTGCTGGGGACCACCATCAACAAGTATTGCTATTTAACGTGCCGCTATCTGCCGCCGTTCTTTGAGCATCGCTACAACGTGGTGTGGTCGAAAATTGAGAACAGTCAGACGGTGGATGATATATCCCATCCGGCAGCCCGGGAGATCATCAAGTATATGAATATTGAGCGGGGACTGGAAATTCATCACGATGGCGACATGCCCGCCCGGAGCGGTACCGGGTCCAGCTCGGCGTTCACGGTTGGTCTGTTGAATGCGTTGTACGCGTTGCAGGGTAAGATGGTAAGCAAGAAACAGTTGATGGACGAAGGGATTCATATCGAACAGGAGATCCTCAAAGAAAATGTGGGATCACAGGATCAAGTGTTTGCTGCTCAGGGCGGATTGAATCATATCCAGTTTAATCAGAACGGCCAGATATCAGTGGTTCCCATGACGCTGAGTCGGGAACGTCTACAGGAGTTGGAATCCCATTTGATGCTCTTTTACACCGGTATTCGCCGTACTGCCCATGAAGTGGTGGCATCGTACAAAGACCAATTTTCTTCCAAGCGTCGTCAGTTGCGAATCCTCATGGACCTGGTTCAGGAAGGTGTGAATGTGCTGGGGAATGGCAAGGACATTACTGAATTCGGGGAGCTTCTTCACGAAGGCTGGCAGATTAAACGCGAACTGGGGGGTGCCGTATCGAATCCGGCGGTGGATGAAATGTATCAGGCCGCGCTGGATACTGGGGCAATCGGTGGAAAGCTTTCAGGTGCAGGGGGCGGCGGATTCATGTTGTTGTTCGTGCCGCCGGAGAAACGTGGTGCCATGAAGGAACGATTCAAGAATATGGTGCATGTTCCTTTTCAGTTTGAGTCGAATGGCAGCCAGATTATTTTCCATGAGTTGGAAGAAGATTTTGAAGATATCGAACGGGAACGGGCGAACCAGAACGTAACCCCATTTCGGGAATTGAAAATCCATCGTCCCGCTGAGGAAACTGGATGAGCGCAATGACCCACGATACCCTGCTGTGGCTCTATCGGGATATGCTACGAAGCCGTAGAGTCGAAGAGAAAATAGAGGCGTTGTATTGGGACGATAACATGAAGACGCCCATTCATCTTTATATCGGACAGGAGGCGATTTCCGCCGGGGTGTGCGYGCATCTGACGAAAGACGATCCGMTGTTTACCACRTATCGCAGTCAYGGRCAGTATCTGTCCAAGGGCGGCGATCTGAATCGCATGATTGCCGAGCTGCATTGCAAGGAGACGGGCTGCTCGAAAGGACGAGGCGGTTCTATGCATCTTATGGATCTATCCGTGGGGCACTACGGGTCGTCCGCTATTGTAGGCGGATCGATTCCTCTGGCAACAGGCATGGCACTTGCCCGGAAGATGCGTCGCGAGCCAGGTGTGTCCGTGACGTTTTTCGGGGACGGTGCGACTGATGAAGGCGTGTTCTACGAGAGCGTGAACTRCGCTATGCTGAAGAAGCTCCCGGCAGTGTATATCCTGGAGAATAATCAGTGGGCTGTGTGTTCACCCATTGATACTCGAAAAGTAGGGGATAACCTTTATCACCATGCCGATCCGGAGTTGTTGCTATCACAGAAAGTGGACGGCAACGACGTGCTGGCTGTGTACGAAGCAGCAGAAAAGGCTATCGAGCATGCGCGAAATGGTAAGGGTCCTGCGTTTATTGAGTGCATGACCTATCGCATGCGTGGGCATAATGGTGCCGGGTCGGATGTGAAACTGGGCCATCGATCTCAGGAAGAATTGGATGCCTGGGAAGCGCGGTGTCCCATTGCGGCGTTCAAGGAGAAGTTAATGACTGATGGTGTGTTGGATGAACCATCGTGCCAGATTATCGATGAGGGAATCGAAGTGGAGATCCAATCCGCTTTTACGTTTGCCGAGGAGAGTCCACTGCCAAAGGCCGAAGACTTAATGCACAACATTTACAGGGAGGTGTAGGATGCCCTGGACGAAAGTATTACCGGAAGTAGACGAACTGCTGCCCAGCCGTTCCCAGACCGATTCGGATCGCATTCTGAGTTACAACGAGGCTATCCGTGAAGCGCTGGTGCAGGCCATGGAATTGGACTCGTCGGTGTTTGTCATGGGCCAGGGCGTGGACGATGCAGGCGGAAGTTTCGGCATGACAAAGGATTTGCATAAGCAATTCGGAGCGGAACGATCCTTCGATACCCCGTTAGCGGAGTCGAGCTTGACGGGTATTGCCATGGGCGCAGCGTTGGGCGGAATGCGCCCCGTGTATGTACATAATCGCCCGGACTTCTTTTACCTGTGCCTGGATCAGCTGGWGAATCACGCGTCGAAATGGCACTACATGTTCGGCGGACAGCAAAATGTACCCATGGTTTTATGGGCATGCATCGGTCGCGGATGGGGATCGGGCGCACAGCATTCCCAGGCGTTGCAAGGTACGATGATGCAGTATCCAGGTCTGAAATTCGTTATGCCCAGTTCCGCCTATGACGCGAAAGGGCTTATGCTGGCCGCCATCAAAGATCCGAATCCCGTAGTGATTATGGAGCATCGACATAATTTCCGTTTCAAAGGGCCCGTGCCGKAGAAAGCGTATACCGTACCCATTGGGAAAGGTGTGGTGCGCCGGGAAGGTACCGACGTTACTGTCGTGGCTATCTCGAATATGGTGAATGAATCGCTGGCGGCTGCGAACGAACTGGCGGAGCAGGGTGTGGATGTGGAAGTGGTGGATCTGCGTAGTCTACGTCCGCTGGATGAAGATATTATATTGAAGTCGCTTTGTAAAACGGGACGACTCGTGGTGGCGGATAGCGGTTGGAAAACAGCGGGCGTTACGGCGGAAGTGGCGGCGGTGGCAGCGGAAAAAGGCTTCGGCTTTCTGAAAGCGCCGGTGCAGCGCGTGGCATGTCCCGATGTGCCTACCCCGTCCGGGTATACTCTGGAAGACGCATTTTATATCGGGGCGGACGACGTTAAACGCGCCGTGCTGGATGTTCTGGATAAAGGTAAATAAGTGAAACCGGGTTCTCGTATATATGTAACCGGGCGTACGAAGCTGATTGGCTCGGCGTTGGCGCGGCGGCTGGAGTCGGAAGATCTAGACGTTTTATCTCGCGAGCCGGATTATACCAACGCCGCAGAAGTACATGATTATTTTCAGAACGAATCGCCGGATTATGTGTTCGTTGCGGCAGGGAAATCGGGTGGTATTCGTGCAAATCAGGAGCGTCCCGCTGAATTGATGCGGGATAACCTACAGGCTATACAGCATATTTTACCTGCTGCGCATCGGCACGGCGTGAAAAAATTGGTGTACCTGGCCAGCTCGTGTGTGTATCCCCGATTGTGTACGCAGCCTATGAAAGAATCTGATTTATGGTCCGGGCCGCTGGAGCCGACGAATGAGTCGTATGCCACAGCGAAGCTGACGGGACTGCAAATGTGCCGCGCCTACCGTCAGCAACACGACGCGCCTTTCGTCGGTATTATACCCACGAACCTGTTTGGGCCGGGAGATACCTTTGATGCGGATAACAGTCACGTCGTTTCGGCATTGATACGCCGTATGGACGATGCGAAACGAGACGGTGCGGACCATATTGATATTTGGGGCACAGGTACGCCGCGCAGGGAATTCATGTCGGTAAATTCATTCGCGGATGCGTGTGTACATGTGATGCGGCACTATGATTCCGACGAACCCATCAATATTGGCAGCGGGGAGTCGCATACTATCGCGGAGCTGGCAGAATCTATCCGGGATGTAGTGGGATTTGAAGGCGAGCTGCGATTTGATACGACCAAACCGGATGGAATGCCGGAGAAAGTTCTTGATGTAACGAAATTATCGGCGTTGGATTGGACATGCGCGGCGGATTTTAAGTCGGCGTTGGAAGAGACATATACCTGGTATTGTCATTCTGCGGGAGTTTCAGCGGTATAAAGGAATACTATGAAAGACGAATACCTGATGGCCGTCGATACGATTGACGGTAACGATATACAAACCCTCATTGAATGGCTTCAGACAGAGCCGCGATTGACCCACGGAGAGCGTGTAGAGGAATTTCAGCGATCCTGGGCGCAGTGGGAGGGAATGGATCACGCCATTTTTTGTAACTCCGGGTCGTCCGCAAATTTGCTCATGTACGCCACGCTGTTAGCATCAGAGGATTTGTCCAATCGGAAAGTAATTGTACCTGCGATAAGTTGGGCGACTACGGTAGCCCCGGCGATTCAATTGGGTTTTGAACCCATCATGTGCGATGCGGAGGGCGATACCTTCGGGCTGGACCCGAATAAGCTGGAAGACTTGCTGAAGGAGCATAACCCGGGGTCGGTGATTCTTGTGCATGTGCTGGGGGTACCCTGCAATATGGAGGCTATCTTGTCGCTGCAGGACAAGTACGGGTTCAAATTGATGGAAGATGCCTGTGCGGCGACGGGTTCGTTGTATGATGGACAGAAAGTGGGCACCTTTGGCGATCTGAGTTCGTTCTCCTATTTTTTTGGCCACCATGTATCCACCATTGAAGGCGGTATGGTGTGTACGAACAACAAACGCTATGATGAGCTGCTGCGCATGCTCCGCAGTCACGGCTGGGCGAAGGATTTGGATGCAGAGGCGGAATCACAACAGGCCGGGCAATTTGAAGTGGATGGTTTCAATCGTCCCTTCACATTTTATTATCCCGGATTTAATTTACGGTCATCGGATTTGAATGCGGTGGTTGGGTTGGCGCAAATGAAAAAAATCGACCGGGTATGCGCGGGACGTGTGGCGAATCACAAGGTGTATCAGGAATTGCTCACGTTGGACAAAGGATTTACGTTGCAGCATAATGATCGTGCGGAAATTTGCAGTATTGCGTGTGTGGCGTTGGCGGAATCGACAGAGCACCGGGAACGCGTGACAGCAGCATTGAAATCCCATAAGGTGGAGACGCGACCCTTGGGGGGCGGCAACATGTCCCGACAGCCTTTTTGGCGATCCCGTTATCCGGAGCAGGATTTTCCCGTGGCAGATCGCATTGCGGCGTCGGCGTTTCAATTGCCCACCCACCCGGCGCATTCGCCCGACGATATTCGAGATATATGCGGGATAATTTTGAATACGTAACTAGGTCTACGGATAAATATGCCAGATAATCACTCTATAGATTTACTGCTCATCAATCCCGGAGGACGCTTGTCCATCTATCAGTCTCTGGGAAATACGCTGGCCGCTATCGAACCGCCGGTATGGGCAGGACTCATCGCCACGTTCATCGAAAAAAAAGGATTTACCGTCTCGATTCTGGATGCCAATGCTCTGGATCTGGCTCCCGAAGAAGTGGCGGAGCGAGTTTCTGAGATTAAGCCGACACTTACGGCGGTGGTGGTGTACGGTCATCAGCCGTCAGCCTCGACGCAGGTCATGCCGTCAGTTGGCGCGATATCAAGGGCCGTGAAAGAGGCCATGCCGGATCAGCCCTTGCTGTTGGTAGGAGGACATGTAGCGAGCTTACCTGAGCAGACGCTGCGTGATGAATCGGTAGACTATGTATGCACCGGAGAAGGTCCGTATACCGTGTTGGACATGCTGGAGGCGTTGAAAAATGATGCCGTGGATGTTTCGTCAGTGCGCGGGTTGGCATATCTTGATGGAGAATCTTATTGCGTGACCCCCCCAGCACCGTTGGTACAGGATCTGGATGGGGAAATGCCCGGCGTGGCGTGGCATCTGCTGCCCATGGATCGGTATCGAGCGCACAACTGGGAGTGTTTTGGCGGACTGGATCGCCAACCCTATGCGTCTATTTATACTTCGCTGGGCTGTCCGTATAAGTGCAGTTTTTGTTGTATACAAGCTCCGTTCAAGGACGGCGAGGCGCTGGCAGGATTCAAGCCGGAGGTGAATACCTATCGCATGTGGAGCGTGGAGACCATGCTGGCGCAGATCGATACGCTGGTGAACGATTACGGTGTACGCAATTTTAAATTTGCCGATGAACTGTTTGTGCTGAATCGCAAGCATGTGGAGGGTATCTGCGACGGGATTATCGAGCGGTGCTACGACCTCAACATCTGGGCGTATGCCCGGGTGGACACCATCAAACCGGGCATGCCGGAGAAACTGAAAAAAGCCGGGTTCAACTGGCTGGCGTTGGGTATTGAGGCGGCGAATGCGGAGGTGCGCGACGGGGTGTCCAAGGGATACAGTCAGGATGATATCTTCGAGACGGTGCGCACACTGCGGGAAAACGACATTTATATCATTGCCAATTATATTTTCGGATTGCCGGACGATACGATGGATACTATGGAAGAAACGCTCCAGCTTGCCATGGAACTGAACTGCGAATTCGCTAATTTTTACTGCACCATGGCATATCCCGGGTCGGATTTGTATACGCAGGCCGTTCGGGAAGGGTGGGAGCTTCCCGAGGCGTGGGGCGGGTATTCCCAACACAGCGTGGATACCCATCCATTGCCCACGAAGCATCTAAGCTCAAAGGAAGTGCTGCGCTTTCGGGACGAGGCATTCCATCGTTAYTTCGAGAACCCCCTGTACCTGAAAATGATTCAAGAACGGTTCGGCGAATCCACCGTAGGGGATATCCAAGCCATGACCACGCATCACCTGGAGCGGAAACTGGTGCAGCGATGATGTGTAATATAGGGTGATATACGACAGTTACCTACTTCTTGATGTTTCCTGGGTACAGCTAGACATTCATCACGAGTGGGCCCCAGCCCTCGCGAGGTTCGCGCCAGGCAAGATCGTTGATCTTGGGATCGCTGGTGATTAGTCCATTTTCGTCCAACTCAAGTTTCTTGCCAGCGCGGGCGCAGAGATTGCCGAGCTGAATATTCGCTGTCATTGGACCTGAATAGCTGAAATTAGATTGGCTGAACTCTCGGGGCTTGTCCCCTCTGCATGCTGCAAAAAATTCTTGATGATGCCCGGGAGAGCGCTCGAGAAGTTTCTTTGGAGCACCGAATTCTTTGCGCTTTGTATCCGGAATAAGCCGTGTATTATCCCAGTAGTCACCTTCTACGAGCATYTTTCCTTTTGTGCCGATAACGAGGTTTCCTGTTCTTGGTAATTCTTTCCCATCGACCTTCAGTTCCTCTGGTGTCTCCGGCATGTAGGGTTTGCCTGCCTCGTCTTTTCCTTCGTACCAGTAGGTKGTAAAGCCAGGTCGGTCACTCTTGGCGCGGTAGGTACTTTTTATCACCATGCCGCGTGGCCACTGGTCTTTAACGGGGCCGGTCATGATAATGGGTTCCACGATAGCCGCATAGCCGGGATCCATAATGGCATAAATTCCATCGGTGGTGTGACATGCCATATCGCCGAGCGCGCCTGATCCAAAATCGGCAACCCCACGCCAGTTAAAGGTGTGATAGGGGCCTCTGCGTTGATTTTCTTTTCGATCCGCGAAGGGTCTCATCTGTGCCGGTCCAATCCAGGCTTCCCAATCGAGGTTGTCAGGAATGGGACTGGTATGAGTTGGGCGATCTCCGCCTTGGGGCCAAACGGGTCGGTTAGTCCATGTATGAAACTCCACAACATCACCAATGGCACCGCCCTTAATATATTCGTATGCACGTCGCCAGCCGTTTCCAGCGTGTCCCTGGTTGCCCATTTGGGTTACGACGCTGGTRTTTTTTGCATATGCAGCTGTGAGCAGYTTTGCTTCTTGTACCGACCATGTCAAGGGCTTCTCGGTGTAACAATGGATGCCCATGGATACGGCCGTCATCGTGGGTGCGAAATGAGTATGATCCGGTGTCGCTACGAAAACAACATCGAGTTCGCCCTGATGATTTTCAAAGACCTTCCGCCAATCGGTATACCCGGTCGCCTTATCCCACCCCTCTTTTCCCAGAACTCCGCTCCAATGGTTTTTGTCCACGTCGGCGAAGGCAATAGCTTGAAGGCCGGCCGAGTGAGAATTTCCCGTATGGCTACCCGCCTGGCCGCCCGTGGCGATAAATCCGACCTGGAGTTTTTCATTGAGTCCTTGTCCTCGAACAATGTTGGGAAACCCAAAAGTGGAAGCAGCTCCGATGGCAGCAGCACTTGTCATAAACTGGCGACGTGAAATTTTTGACATTTGAAACCCCTCGATATTTATCTAATTTTATTTAAATGTACTTCGTTCGATGGAATGTTATCAAACTGTATGAGCATCATAGCAAACGAGAGCTTTGTGTTTCATCCGTTATATTGGCAGGAAGGGGAGTCGTATCAACTTATACGAATGATCCTGAAAACATAGACGGGAAGTTGTCGAGACCCTTTATTTACTGCGCTAGAGGTGATCGTCTGGAAAACCCGGATCGTCGGGGATGTGCGATGGGATTTCGTTGACTTCCGGGATTGGATTAAGGTGGGCATGTCGACGTCCGACGATAATCATGATTATTGCTGTCACGTACATCAATAGGCCGTAGATACTTGGAACCATGGCCATTTGTGGCGAATTGAGCAGCGTCAAGGGCACCATCATGCCGATGGTCGCGTTCTTGATGCCAATCTCGATGCCGAGCGTCAGGCTATCCCGAAATCCGGCGCGAGCGACCCAGCCGCACGCGAGTCCGATGGAGGCACCTATTAAATTAAGTATGATAACAGGAGGCCCCGCGTTGACCAGTAGGTCAACCAGGTCGTGCCGGTTA
>NVWG01000035.1 GCA_002746185.1 Candidatus Hydrogenedentota bacterium | reverse complement strand
GGTGATGATTTTCGGGGTGTGTATGTATGCTCTGCCCATCGGGATTATTGCCTCCGGTTTTGCCAATGAAATTCATCAACGAGATTTTGTCATACGTTGGGGGCTGGTGGCTAATGTTCCGTTGTTTAAGGGGTTGGATGCCAATCTAATCCGGACCATCGCCAAATATCTGCGCTCTAGTGTTGTGGAAAAAAACAGCCTTGTTGCCGTGAAGGGGCAGCTGGCTGATAAAATGTATCTGATCGTATCGGGCAAGGTGGCGCGAAAGAATGGTGAGGAGAAAATGGTGCTTGAGGAAGGTGGTTTTTTTGGCGCAAAATCACTGATGGAAAAGGAAGAATATAAATCCAATTATATTACGACTTCACGCTGTCATTTTTTCATTCTGGATGCACGGGAGTTTCATCATCTTTTGAATGAAAAYCCCATGTTGCGCCAGAGAATTGAAGAATCCTATGGCAGCATTTCCCATGCGGATTTTGGTCAGGCCCCTTCTCCGCAASACAACTGATACCGCCCTACAACGATATATCAGATAGTAATAGCGGAAGAATGCGGCCCCATAAAAAAATCCCGTGCCTTTATCTTAAAGCACGGGATCATTTTTAAAATGGCTAAAATTTATGCCATAGCTTTTTGCAGGTTTTCGTCGATTTTATCAAAGAACTGTTTGGACGTAAGCCATGCCTGTTCCGGGCCAACCAACAGCGCCAGATCTTTGGTCATATAACCTTCTTCAACGGTTTCTACACAAACCCGTTCCAGCGTTTCGGAAAACTCTTTCAACGCTTGGTTATCGTCAAGCTTGGCACGATGGGTAAGACCGCCGGTCCATGCAAAGATGGAAGCGRTKGRRYTRGTRSNNAGGYNNCKWYRSSMWSCYKAYGNCNTGGMKATANNGNTRACKKSKCRCKGWGYCNTSASSRGCWWSKGYTKCNCWYMGTMTRTSMATCCGGGGTCATCAAAACCGGGTTTATTTTTACCGCTCAGTATAGTATTCTTACTAATCAGTGAATACTTTCGTCGAATCTGTGTATAGTAGGGTATTCAAGGGGTCACGGAGATAAATATTGAGCGATAATGCTGGCGAGAAAGTTCGTATATGTCCTAGTTGCCGAATGTCGATTAGCGTGTTGGCWACYAARTGTCGATTTTGCGGTGARGTAGTWGGRAARCCCAAGGAAGAAACACGCGAGTTATCTGTAAGTGATTTGGGCGGGGAAACGATCCAGCATAAAGCGCCATCGGGAAGTATTATCGAAGCACTGGAGTCCTTTCGTATTGGCGATGGTGAAAGCCCTGAAGAGAATACGACCGAAGCCGAAGATATGGGAATGCCCTCTCTGGATAAGTTGGGGGATGACTATATGGAATCAACCTTCGGCGAGTCTTCGACCAGCAGCGCCATGGCACCGCCAAAGCCGAGGGTTGCTACGGTAGGAGAGCGCGTGATAACGGTACTGAAATTTGTTGTACCCATACTTATTCTTATTGTAGCTGTGATAAAGGTACCGGCTTATTTTAAGGAACGTTCGGAGCAAGAGGAAAGCCAGCAAAATGTTTTTCATAATCAAGCCCCTAACATTCTTGATAATGGAGGGCCGCCTATAGATGCATTGGCTGCCGCTTTAGAGGCGATGCATCACGATGATGGTCCAAAGAATACGCGAATTTTAGAAGAGAGTCTAAATGCCGTTGTCGCAAATGTACATGCATTACTGAATGTTATTGACTGGGATATTGGAAAACTTCAAGAAGCATCGGGTATCGCTGCGAAAGCCGTTGAGATGTATCCTAATAATACGACAACGGAACTAAAATCCGAAGTGGATCAGGAAAATACGGATTATCGCATGCTGCTATCTCGAATCGATGCTTCCACGGGTGAGGTTACGTTTAAGATGAATAACCCATCCAAACCGGATCAAGTAGTTAAAAAAGGGGATCTGGTTTCAGATCGTTTTCGTATTACCAGTGTAATGGGGCGCAGATCGGTGAAACTGGTGGATGAGAAACGGAAAAACAGATTACTGGCTTGTCAGTTAGGGAAAAGCCCTCACTAAAGAAATCATCTCGGTCTGTTGTGGTTGTAACCCAATGTCGGTCTCTTGTATTCTTAGTCTCAACTTGGCCTGAACCATGGATGGACCTATATGAAGACCTATCAGCGTGTTTTTTCGCTTTGGATTATTATTGTTGTTGTATTGAGCCTGGCAGGGTGTTCACGATTCAGGGGTTCATCTACCAATGATCCGAACCAGGGATTGACTATTTCCGAGAACGGGCAATCAGATCATGAATCCGAACTGATAAAATTGGTTGAGCGGAATATTCGTTCGAACCAGAATCATGATTCCCCTTCGTCGGCTCAGTTCATATCCAAGAAGCCTAATTTCTTCAAGGAGTATGTAGAMTATCCTCAAGGGGCAGATGAAGCTGATGTGGAAATAAGAGAGCGTGATTCTCGAAGTATTCCGTATCAGGCCTTGGTGCATGTTTCCAAGGTGCGGTATGCCACATCGGTTGAGAATAGCCGGGACAAGGCTAGAAAAGATTCCCATTACCTTAAATCTACAGGTACAGAWACCAYTTCTTACGAATATCGAAGCGGTAATTGGTATCGGTTAGGAAGTTTTTTCGTCGCAAAATCTACAGAGGTTCAAACCGACGGGGAATGGAAGACTGTAGACACCACCGTGATTCCCACAATCGATGAATTGACAGAGAGCGATGAAAAGGGGTTCTGGAGCCGCTTGAAGATTTGGCAGCGGTAAGGTCTGGCAACGGGCTGCTAGAGGAGACCTTGGGAATGCCTGCTGACCATAATAGAAACACGGGTTTAATCTGGGCGATTCGAGGGGTACTGCTGGCTGCGGGAATCGCTTCCTTTTGGGGTGGGCTCCACTCTTTTTCTGGTGACAATGCCAATAGTCGATTGGCTACGTTGTACAGCTTGGTGCATCWTGATACTTGGTATCTTGATACCGAAGGGGATGACGGGGAATCCAACCCATTTGAGCCCCTCACCATAGACAAGGTGAACGTGGGGGGGCGTGTTTTATCTTCCAAACCGCCTGTGCTGCCGCTTATGATGACCGGGGTGTATTGGGCGGTGCATACTGTATCGGGAAAATCGCTGGCGGAACCTGATGATCGTGATTTCATCGTCGGGTTGCTGATTCTTGTGTTTACGACATTTCCCTTTGTTGTTTCACTTTATTTTATGCAGCGAATACTGGATCTTCTAGGCGTTTCGTCGCTTCATCAGCTAATTTGTTTATTCGCACAAGCATTCTGCTCCGGGCTGTGGGTGTATGCTTCCACGTTGAATAATCACGTACCTGCCACCGCCTGTATTGTGGTGGCTTTATATGGAGTGATGCTGGTGCAGCGAGATGATGGCGGCTCTCTTATACGATTTGCGTGGATAGGGCTGATGGGCGGACTGGCTATCGTGACGGATTTCCCGGCTGGCGCCTTGGTTTTTGCCATGGGCTTGTTGTTAATTCCTTATATAACACCTAAAAATGGTTTGGCTTTGGTACTTGGCGGAGCGATTCCTCTTGGTGTACATAGTTCAATTCTGTTCGCACTTACGGGAAGTATATTGCCTGTACAATTACACCCGGAGTGGTATCTTCATGAATCATCTTATTGGCGAAATCCTGTGGGAATGGAYSSYKTRWATTYWYMWTSSKGRWMKYMKKKAYWYSMYWWMAMCTTTSSAMRGCRYSSMYRSTTWATGACSWWTYYMWTWRWGYWTAWKKSGCWWWYAKRATYKRTTKSKACMAYTKCTMRRSGAARAWWTKMMWWYYWMYSWSSGACTTGGGTAGCGCTATTCGGGCTGGTTCTCATAGTGGTATATTATGCGCTTAAGACCAATAATTATGGGGGAGAGGCTTTTGGGACTCGCTGGCTGCTTATAACCATCCCAATTTTCATACTCGGAGTTGCGGCGGTGCTTTCAAAATGTAAAAAGGGATGGCATTATGCAGCAGTATCGCTCCTGCTATTCGGCTCATTTCTATCGGCAATGCATGGTCATCATGCGCCTTGGGCAGCTGACCGAGAGTGGCCTGTTCAGATTCTTGGAACAAGTCTTGATTCCGAATAATCAACAATACATCAATAATACGCCAAAAATAATTGATCAGTTCAGACCGAATCAGTAAGGAGACAGCCAGTATGACAGGAGAAATTTTGCCAGAGGTGGAAGCATTGTTTTTAACATATCCGAAAAGTGTCCGCGATTATCTAATGGCTTTGAGAATACTGATTTTCGAAACAGCACAAAACACTGATGGTGTAGGTCGAATTCAAGAAACCATGAAATGGGGACAACCCAGTTACATTACATCTGAAACAGGATCTGGTACCACCATTAGAATTGACCGTTTTGGCGATGATAAAGTTGCGTTTTTCTTTCATTGCCAAACAACGCTTGGCAGCACCTTTCGCGATATATTTGGAGACCAGTTGCAATACGAAAAAAACCGAGCAATTATTCTCGATACCACGCTGCCACTTCCAGAAAAAGAATTGGAAACCTGCATTGGCATGGCATTAACCTATCATCTTGACAAAAAATAACCCTTGTTACTATTCTCATTGGTATTTGCACCTTCCTGGAATCCAGACCAATTAGTACGAAATTTATACGTGAAAAAAGAGTAATTTGCAATTATAACGACCGTTAGGTATTATTAAGTTATGGTAGCTATCGCAGATTCCAATAGAAATCCTGAACCCTCCGGTCGGAGCGATTCGGAAGATCGTGTTGTTGCCAGTGCGGTACATTTATTTGCTACCAAGGGATATGACGGTGCCAGTATTCGGGAAATCATTGAGGAGGCAGGGGTTACGCGCCCTGTTCTCTATTATTATTTCAAAAATAAAGAAGATTTGTTTTGTCAGATAATTGAGCGTGAATTTGAACGGCATTATCAGAATRTGGAYGAAATTATWGCCGGGTATACCACCTGTCGAGAGCGACTCACGGCATTGGTAGAGCATACCTTTGCTCGTGTAGAAGAATCTCCTGAGACGGTTCGGATGATGGTCCGTTTTTTTCTGGCTTCACCGGATACGGAGCTGCGTYTGAATCGGGAGCAGYTGGARGCGGAGCGGATWGGCCGAATWGTCCRKATYATGCAGGACGGGCTGGAGCAGGGAGAGATTCTGGAAGGGGATGCCGTTACCTTGGCGGTGGTTTTTTCTGGTCTGGTGGATATGCACGTCATGGCGCGGGGGGCACATCGTATATCGTGCTTAACAGCAAGCCATGGGCAGGCGTTGGTAAATTTATTTTTCTTCGGGATAAACAGCCCGGAAGTGAAGTTGGATACATTGCAGTTTCAACCTGAGAACTAACACGATAGATTGGTAGCAGGAGTATTATGAAAAAAGTAGTGATTACATTGATGGCATGCCTACTCATTGTGGTAGCATCGGCAACCATATTGTATAGGGTGTATGCCGTAAAAGAAGCTGCCCCGGAAGATGAAGTGGCCATGGTCAACAAGCTGCCGAATGTTGCTGTGGAAGTGCTGGAAACGATGCTGGTGGAAGACACTATTATTTTGACGGGTACGGCTACGCCGTGGGAGTCGGTGACACTGAGCGCCGAGACGATGGGCAAGCTGGAATGGCAGGGCATTGATGATGGTCAGCGCGTAGAGGCGGATCAGGAACTCATACGCATTGACACCACTTCGGCACAAGCTCGAATGGATCTGGCGGAGGTAGAGTACGATTTGACGAAGCAGGAATTCAATCGGGTTAAAAAACTTCAGGAAGGCGGCATCAGTTCGCCTCAGGAATATGATCGTGCGGCAACGAACCGGGAAGCGGCACGGGCGAATGTGCGATTGGCCAAAATTGAATTGGATAAGAGTGTTATCAAGGCTCAAATTCATGGTGTGGTGGATACTGTTTTTAATGAAGAGGGGGAGTTTGTCACCTTAGGTACGCCTTTGTTAAGAATTGTTCAGGTAGACAAGATAAAAGTAGTTGTAGGTATCCCAGAGCGGGACGTGATTTACTGCAAACCGGGTCAGCAGGTTTTGATGGAGTTTGATGCGTATCCCGGAAAGCGGGTAGCGGGTACGATACATCAAATTGCGACCAGTGCAGAGATATCCACTCGAACCTTTCGTATCGAAATCGAAGTGGACAACCACGCGGGTGGATTGATGCCTGGGATGATTTCGCGGATCCTATTTGTACGGAAGACTTTTTCCGATGCACTGATGGTGCCGCTGTTTGCGGTTCTTAATCGCGGCGACGATCAATTCGTGTTTGTGGARGATGRTGAAAYCGCRCATTTACGTCARATTCAAACGGGYTTCTTTCARGAGGGGCGCATCMTGGTSACCGACGGYCTGRCGGCAGGYGAGCGGGTTGTGGTGACGGGACAGCGTGATATTTATGATGGCCAAGCGGTTCGGATTGGCAAAGTAGTTAATTAAGCGGAGTTTGCTGTACCTATGATACTTACTGACATGGCTATCGAACGGCGTACCACCGTGATGGTGCTCCTGCTGCTTATAATTATATTGGGCGGCCTTAGCGCATGGAATTTRCCTCGTGAATCCGAGCCGGAAGTGGTTATTCCTATCGCCAATATTGCGGTGGTGTATCAGGGAGTGGCGCCGGAGGATATGGAGACGCTGGTCACTATTCCTATTGAACGGAAACTCACGGGTATCTCTGGGGTAAAGCAAATTTCGTCCAGTACCAACGAAGGGTTGTCCAGTATTCTGGTGGAATTTGAAGCGGATGTGGACGTGGACGTTGCCATCCAGAAGGTGAAGGACAAGGTAGATCAAGCGCGCCCCGATCTGCCGGATGATGCGGAAGAACCCATTATTACAGACTTGAATATGGCGGAATCCCCGGTGATTTTTGTCAATCTGACGGGGACGGTGGGCTTGATGGAGCTGACCAAAATCGCGGAGCATCTGGAAGAYAAAATCGAATCGCTGTCGGGGGTGATGGATGTAGAGATTATTGGTGATCGGGAACGGGAAATCCAGATCGTAGTGGATCCGATTCGTTTGCTTCAGTACGGGGTATCCATGAATGATCTGGTACAGATCGCCCAGGTGGAAAACTTGAATACCCCGGCTGGGTCTACGGATGTGGGGGAAGCGAAATACCTGATGCGGGTGCCAGGGGAGATAGAGACCCCGGAAGACTTGCAGGGTCTGGTGGTGAAGCGGGGCGAAACGGGTGTGGTGTACATGCGGGATTTGGCGGAAATCCGCGATGGCGCTAAGGATCCGATTTCGTATGCCCGGATGGATGGGCTCAGTTCTGTCACGCTGGTAGCCTCGAAACGGTCCGGTGTGAATATCATCCATGTATCCAGGGATATTAAAGAGGTGATAGAAGAGGCGCGGGAGACCTTGCCTGCCGGGGTGACGTTATCCATTACTCTGGATGAATCGAAGCGTATTGATGAGATGGTGTGGCAGCTCTTCAACAGTATTGGTTCTGGGCTGGTGCTGGTTCTCATTGTGATTTTTCTTTTTATGGGCATCTCCAACGCGTTGTTTGTTGCATTGGCGATACCCATATCACTGTTCATCACGTTTATTGTGATGCAGATGACCGGGCTGACGTTGAATATGGTGACGTTGTTCAGTCTGATGGTGTCTCTGGGTATGTTGGTGGACAATGGCATCGTGGTGGTGGAAAATATTTACCGTCATGCCCAGAACGGTTTGCCCAGAGTTGCTGCTGCCAAAAAAGGAGCTTCCGAAGTTGCCTGGCCGATCATCGGTTCTACGCTGACCACGGTAGCGGCATTTTTTCCCATGATATTCTGGCCCGGCATTATGGGGCGTTTCATGAACCTGCTGCCCAAGACGGTCATCATCACACTGTTTGCATCTTTGTTTGTGGGATTGATCGTGAATCCGGCATTGGCCTCTATTTTCGTTAAGACGCGCAGCATAAAGGAGGGGGCAGCGGTAAAGGAGCGTCGTCATATTATCCTGGGTACGTACGCCAGGGTGCTTCGAACAGCGCTACACTGGCGATTCGTAACCATTACGTTGGCAGTTACACTGCTGGTTACGATTATCGGAATCTTCTCCGTGAATCCACGATTTGAATTTCTATCATCAACGGAGCCGGATCGCGCTTATGTGGATGTAGAAATGTCGGAAGGGACTAATCTGGATACCACAAATATGGTAACGAAGGAAATAGAAAAAATTGTGGAGGGGGGGTATTCGGGGAATCTGGATTATTTATTGGCCAGTGTGGGGTCATTGGGGCCTAGTGTGCGAGAGGGCATGCCGGGCTCTATGAGTAAGGGGGATGCCTCTCATGTTGGCCGGGTGACCTTGGTGTTCCCTGATTTTCATGATCGAACAACACAGCCAACGGAGATTATTTCCGAGCTTCGACATGCTTTTGATGACATTGTGGGTGCGGAGATCCATATTGGATCAACGGATATGGGGCCGCCATCTGGAGCACCCATCAATATTGAGCTGGTAGGTGAAGACTTTGCGGTGCTTGATACATTAACGAGGCAGATTCGTGATGCCATCATCACGGTGCCGGGGTTGGTGGATCTTCAAGATGATTTGGAGCTGGGCAAACCGGAAGTACGTATCGTGATTGATCGTGAACAGGCATCGTTATTGAATCTAAATTCTGCCATCATCGGGTTGACGGTACAGGCGGCGATACATGGTCGGAAGGCTGGTGAATATCGTGAAGGGGACGATGAATATGATGTGGTCGTTACGTTTCCCGAAGAGTTCGGTCGTGACCTGGCGCATATCGAAGGCATGACCTTCACGAATACGAATGGTCTGGCGATACCTTTCTCGGCTGTGGCAAAGCTGGAGAAGGGCGTGGGGCTGGGAAATATCAAGCGTAAAGATCGGAAACGTATGGTCACGATTAAAGCCGATGCGGAAGGTCGCCTGGGAACAGAAGTGTTGGCGGATGTACAGGAAGTGCTGGGTAAGATGGCGTTGCCGACAGGGTATGCCATCCGGTTCACGGGAGAGAATGAGGAGACTAAAAATTCGGGAGAATTTATGCAAAAGGCATTTTTCGTAGCCCTTTTCCTTATTGCTCTTGTCCTTATCACGCAGTTTAATTCTATTATTCAGCCGTTGATAATTATGTCTTCTGTAATTTTGTCGTTAGGCGGGGTGTTTTTGGGATTGATTATTTTTAATATGCCCTTTAGTTTGCTTATGACCGGAATTGGTTGTATCAGTCTGGCGGGGATTGTGGTGAACAATGCGATTGTACTGGTGGATTTGATAAATAATCTTCGCAAAGAAGGTATGCCAGCAGAAGAAGCCATAGTTTTGGCGGGTAAAACCCGGTTCCGTCCGGTATTGCTTACGACGGTTACCACCATTCTGGGACTGCTGCCGTTGGGATTGGGGATCAGTTTCGATTTCCGGTCATTGGAGATGGTATACGGCGGCGATCAGTCCAGCTATTGGGGTGCTATGGCCATAGCCATTATTTTCGGGCTGGCATTTGCCACATTTTTGACGCTCATCGTCGTTCCGACACTGTACAGCATGATGGTGAGTTTCATTGCCGTTATGGGAGGTGATAAATCCTCCGCTGAATCTCCCACAATGGAATCGGTTGCCAAATAGACCCGACGAAGGGTACCATGCGCCGAACGAAATCGGGGCGAATTTCATGCAGTTAAAAGCGACATCTATCCTGCTTATTATTTTAGTCTTAACGGGTCTGTGTCTTTCAGTTGCAGGTTACCGCTTTTCCCAGAATACAACGAAATACCGCGCATGGTCATTCTTGGGCTCCGATCAGATAAAAGAACTGTCTTGGGTTGAACTGCATGACTATACGTGGGTGATTGTGCCTGAATCACCTGATGGGAGTATGTCATGGGCAGTGGGGCTGCGGGAATCTGTTGGAGCTGAATATACTGACCGTATTCGTGTGCGGGCGCATCGGGGTGAGGCGGAGGAGTATGCTGTAATACCGGGAACAGAAATACTTGTTGAAGGCGGTATATACACGGTGGCGGAAGTGCGGCCTTGGGTTGGGCTTATGAGTGAATCCTCGGGTGATCCGCGAATCAATGTAGCTATATCCGAGGACGAGGAGAACCCATGGGTGGAAAATCAACTATTGGGGAACGGCGAGTGGCTGCATACGGGGTCTTTGGGGATATGGTTTGTCTGGCATGATTCGGAGGTAGATCATCGAGCATTTCTGGAGGATGATGGCTTATTGAGCCATGACCGGAGGTGGGGGGTACGGGATGGGAATCGGGTTCATTGGTTTACGTCGTTAGAGCCGRGCACAGGGGTGGAGCGTGATGATGGGGCGGTGGTAACGCTGCTGGGTGACGTTACGGAATTTCTAGGAAATGGTGAGTTGTCTATCACGTTGGTACTGGAAGTAGTGAAAGATGGTGTGGCACAACGGCAACGTATTGAACGGAGTACGGGCGAGGCGCAGTCGGATGAGGATTTTTATTATTTTGATCCGGGRACGAGTGAATRGGTGGTGGTATTTTCCAGTCTGCGCGATGGGGAGGCGGATTATATTTTATTTCACCATGGGGAGAGAATAGGTGATGGGCAGATTACGCAGGGAGAGAGTGTGGAAGAGGGGGATTTCGATTTTCAGATTCGTATAGATCAGGTCTTGAAGGCTTGTGTTGAAGTTCGGCTTGGGCAATCGGGGTTCCGTGAGGTGGTGCTGGATGGTGAAAATAGAGTTCTTCGTGTTCGGCAGGGTGCGAGCGAGCGAGTGGGGGATACAGAGCTACAGTATATTCGCGGGGAGCCGGTATTCGAGTCTTTCCAAGGAATATTGGCACGTTCTGATGATGTAACATCGTTTGCTTTGTCGCCGGGCGAATCCCTTGAAGTGGAGGGAGATTGGCTATGGCTGKAATYGAATGAAAATGGGGTACGCCTGGTAGCACCAGCGGAAGGGTTAACGAGGCAGTTTTTCTGGATTCCGGGTGTTCTTGCCGGGCTTTGCCTGATYCTGCTATTGGCTAAATATCGTCGGTAGGTTTTATGTCACTTGAGAAATCCGTATAATTCACGAAACGGCATTTTGGATGAATTATCTATGAATCACTCTACAGATGAAAATAATACAGTTGAATCAGTGCGGGAAGCAGATACACCCAGTGCAGACGGGGAGATGCCGCAACCAGCTTCAGCAGGGCTATTGCAAGGGTTTACGGGTTCGGGTAAAGCCATGACCAGTTTGAGCATCTTTCTGATTGTGGTGCTGGGTGCCGTTGCCTATATGAATGCGATAAACATTACGTTTCATTTCCCCGATGGTAAGCATATAGTGGAAAACACGGCCATGCACAGTCTGGCAACGATTTCCGATGCAAAGACGCATGATGATTTGACCTTGGTGTCAGCGGCATCATTGGCGCTCAATCAGATACTCAGCGACAGTGCCCGTTCGTTTCATAGTTGGAATATCGGAATACATCTGTTGAATGCGTTATTGGTATTCATGGTAACGCGGAAAATTCTGGGTTCAGGTGTTCCTGATGTGATTCCCGTGTTGGCGGGGATGCTGTTTGCGGTACATCCGTTGACGACGCAGACAGTGAACATGCTATTGTCTCGTTCTTTTTTGTTATCTGCATTCTTTGTACTGCTGTCGGTATGGAGTTTCTTGAAAGCCTCTGAAAAAGATACCGTTCAACCTCGATATTGGGTTCTTTCCCTGACCGCATTTGTTTTGGCGTGGGCCTGTGGGCCGTGGGGCTGGGCGGTGCCGGTGTTGATATTGATGTCGGATTTAACGGTTACGACGCGTTTGCGGAAGTCGTATTACGCAGTACATGGATCGTATTGGATCTTGCTGATGTTTATCGCGATTCAAAGTCGGGCTGTGTCTGGTATGTGGGCTTCAGGGGCGGCATTAACGGATGCGTATGCGCTTGCATCGGAGACGGTGTGGAAGACCGCAACCTTAGCCTTCTGGCCTGGCGAATTGAGTGTAGCTTACTCGCCTCTGGAGGGAGGCGTGATCTGGGGTCTTGCTTTAGCGGCGAGTTTTGCGGTGTTTTACCGTTTCCGTCGTGCCGGGTTTGCATTGGTATGGGTGACGGTGTGTGCAGGTGCGTACAGTTATTGGGGGCAGGAAKCGGCTTTYCGYGAAGAGCTWTCCTATTTACCKCTGGCWGGWCTGRCSATGYTGGTRCCYGTGTTGYTSATGGGRGTGAARWCTRTMCCTGCCCGGCAGCTGCTGGGTGGTTTATGTGCGGTTCTGATAGTGGCATGTATGGCTATGACCTCTTCGCGAAATCAAATTTGGCGGAGTGAGGCGGCATTATGGATAGATGCAATTGATAATTGCATTGAGTGTGTTGAACCATTGGAACGCCTGGCTATTTTGAATCAGGCGGAAGGCAGTCTGATGTTGCGGGAATTGCAGTTCGGCGCACAGACCTTGCCAGAAGTGGCTGAGGCAGCGCGTGAAGAGGCCATGTCGTATATCCGTGAAGCAGGTGATTTTTATACGTTGGCGTTGACCATCAATCCTAATTCGGCCTCTATGTGGCATCAGCTTGGCCGGATGCAGCAATTAGATGAACAGCCAGAGGCGGCGCGGCTATCTTTTCTGCGGTCCCTTTCTCTGGAGCCGATTCAACAATCGGTGATGCTGGGGTTGGCGGATGTTGCCGCTGTACCCAATGGAATCGTCGGGGCTGTAACGTATTATGGAGCGGCACAGCGTAATGGACGCTTACCCGCTACGGCTGTGCTCAGATACAGCGCATTTTTGGCCGATACAGGCCGGTATGCCGAAGCGCAAAATCACCTACAGGCTCATCCGGTRGTGATTCAACAAGGTAATTTACAGTCATTGATGCAAGAAGTGGAATACAGGATGTCATCCTTAACGGCAACACGGGGCGGGATTCAACAAGCGATTCAATTGAACCGTGATGTAGCGGATATCGTGCGGTTAAGCGCTCGTGAATATTATTTCGATGGAAAATACCTGATGGCGAGTTATCAATTGGAAGAGGCACACCGCTTGGGGCAACTCTCCCTGGACGACTGGATATTGCTGGGCGTGGTGCGATCTCATACACGCAATATAGACGGCTTCATCCGTTCATGGTCAGAGGGGTATCCAGGACAGGATGCAGCAGATGCATGGCGACGGCTGGCTTTGGGGCTAGCGGGTGATAAACGCTGGAATGATGCGCTGCGTGTGCTTCAATATCGTCAGGAATCCACAGGTTCTATTGGCCTACCCCATGTTTTGCTGGGTGATATGGCGTTGGAGCGAAATGCAATTCAGGATGCGGTTGGGATGTATCAGCAAGCGATGGAAGCTCATCCCGATGCGTATGAGCCGTGGATGGCTATGGCCCGTTTAGCGGCGAATACAAATCAACGCAATCAGAATCGTCAAGCCGTGGTGGGAAATTTTCTGCGCGAAGCTGAAAATCGAGGTGCGTCGGTGGAAGTGTTGGATGCGTTACGGGCGCAAGTGGGGTTGACGGCACCGACTGAAACGGAATCCTCCGTGCTGCCTGAGCGAACAATCATAAGGTAAAAAATCAAGTGGAAGTAATCATTCGACCCAATCCGGAAAAAGCCTCGTTGCTTGTAGCCCGGTTGCTGCTCCAAACTTTGACAGAACATTCTCGTCCTGTATTGGGGTTGGCCACAGGAGGGACGATGGAGGCGGTGTACCGAATCCTGGTAGAGCAGTGTGCTGCTGGTGAGGCTGATTTTTCCCGGACTGTGACGTTTAATTTGGATGAATATATTGGGTTATCGGGAGAGAGTCCTGATTCATATCGAGCGTATATGAACACCCATTTGTTTGACCATATCAATATCGATAAGAACCATACATATCTTCCCAACGGCGTAGCATCAGATATTGATGTAGAATGTGAAGCMTACGAGGCGCGTATCGCGGAGTACGGCGGTATCGATTTTCAATTATTGGGAATAGGAACAGTGGGGCACATTGGATTCAACGAGCCGTTATCTGCTTTGCGATCCCGTACCCGAGCCAAGTCGCTCTCACCGCAAACGGTGGAGCAGAATGCCCGATATTTCGACGGGGATGTACAGCTTGTCCCTAAGCGGGCGATCACGATGGGTGTAGGCACCATTTTAGAAAGTCGCCGTTGTGTGCTGCTGGCTACGGGTAAGACCAAAGCTGACATCATTGCCAAGGCGGTGGAAGKKMCRRWYWCKKMSAKSRKKKMRRCRTMRRYMWYRCMRMWSMAKCYWWAATGTACCGTGGTGGTGGACGAAGATGCGGCTTCGGCTTTGGAGCAGCAGGAGTATTACCATTGGGTTTTCGCGAATGAACCGGAGTGGGAGTCGTTTCGTGATTAGAGTACATTAACTAATTATACCTACGCATTTGCTTGTTGTGGCATYGGCTGGCTGCGTCACAAAAGCTCGCCATAGCCCGCTATGCCTGCGTTTTTGTTCCTTGCTAGGGCCTTGTCCTCACTGGCGCATCTGCATAGCCATAATTAGTTAATGTGCCCTAGGGACTGCTGWATCGTATTTCCCAATCAAGCGGGCCGTTGGATTCTGTACGAATATTCATTTTCAGCACGTTTTTTTCTTTCATCTGCCATTGCGGTGGACCTTGTGATGTACCCACCGTCTCCGCTGCAAAATTTTCGGGTACGAGTACACTCAAGCCGTAATCGGTGTGCTGGATTCCTTCAAATGTTCCTTTCAATGTTCGCGTACGTGCATCCCATTGGATATCCTGGAACTCTGCGGTACCCATGAGAATATGGCGATTCAAGGCGAGCACCATGGGGCGTTTTTCCAGGGGACGCAATCCAATGAGACGGACGCTGGATGGGGGGACGGTAATTTTCACGCCTTCCCGGGCAGTACCATAATAGGTATCGGCCCAGAAATCATAGACCGTGTAAAAAGCACCGGGCCGAAGCTGTAACGGGACGAACGGAATATTGATGTCCTGCGGTCGTGCGGTATTCCAATTGAATAACGCGACGATGTGCCACTCGCCGAACGGTGTAGTAATGGGTGTGTACCAGATTCTTGGGCGAGCAGAGTGGAATAGGTCCAAGGGTTTGGCAGGTCGTTCCGGYAAGGGAAGTATTTTTGTGAGCATGTCCATACTGGTCTTGGATATTTTATCCAGGGGCGCTGCRATTTGAATGGATGATCCGGAAAGGGCGAGGGCTGTCAGCCATGCGCGTTGCTGGCTAGGGGAGAACGTATCGTCGTTCACGAACGCATATTGGGGTACACCCAGATGCGGATTGCTCATTGTTTGCCGCGCAGCTTGTGTGGCTTGCGCTACAACGCTCTCTTGTCGTTGTAATGGACGATACGGCCAATCGTCAGGCGCATGTGCCAGGTACGATTTTCCCGATACGTGGGTATAGGCTGCAGCTCCTTCCGCGTCCTGCCATATCTGAACATGGCTGCCCAATCCGTTGCGAAACGCGGACATACCCATCTTCATCGCTTCCGTGCGGGTTGTCTGGCCGTGTTGAAAGCCGTCTGCCCATGTTACCGCAGCCGCGTCTACACCGTGAACGGCATCGAAGCCCCAATCTGTGCTGATTCGATGGCCCAATTTTTCCAGGTGAGACTGTACATCGGGTTGGGTAACATCCAGTATGTTCATATCCACGCCCAGATGATCCCGGCTGTCCTGTCCGGGTACCGTCACCCAATCGGGATGGTCACGTCGCCAGCGCGACGATACCGGTACGGTAAACGGGGTGATTTCCAAGCCTACGGTGAGTCCTCGTTGGTGGGCGTATTCGGTGATAGGTTTCAGGCCTCTGGGAAARGCGGTCATGTTCGGRTTCCAGGTGCCWGTCTCGTCATCCCARCCKCGTCCGATGGTGAGATGGGTCCATCCGTATTGTTTGAGATTGGCATCCATAAAGCCCAGCATGTTGAGGACACTCCGCTCATTCAGCGGRCCGTTGCTGCTGYTCATATACCAGCCCTGGGTAGGGRWGATATYCTGRGTRGGAAGCTGATTGATTACTTGAATGGCTTTGGCCAATCGTTCGACACCGCGAATAGGATTGGGTTCTGCTAATGCGATATAAAAGACTTCGGAATCGACGCGTTCGCCTGGCTCCAGTGTAATGGGGGGATCAAAAACACACTTGGCACGAAACCAATCGTATATGTCTTCTTTTTGATCGGGTGAACGATTGACGGCAACAGAGGTGGAAGCTTTATTGCCCGTTAGAAAGCCAGCAATGATGGACCGACTGTTGGTCATGTTCACCAGTGCGATGGAAGAAGAGGGCTTCTCTGGGCCAGACGTTAAGATAGGGTGTGGTCCAGTGAAATCCGAGAGGAGTTTGGCTTGGGATGTTCCTGCGCCSAGWATGATGGCGCCATCTGTGGGGTCRCCAATACACCACGGRTATAACGCCTTGAGGGTYACRGGTTTTTTCCCCGTGTTTACATAAGCGACTTGCACGGCAAAGTAGGGTTTGGCAGGGTAGGCTCGCAGTGACCATTCCAGATTTTTGAATTTGATGATCATGCCCTGGCCTTCGCCCAAGGGGTCATCTACTTTGTATCGCTGACTAAAGCGACCGTCGATTTTGAAGGGCTTTGGTTCATCGTCCCCATCTTTCCAGTACATGGGAAAAGCATTGAGGAAAACCGGCGTAGTTGAGGTCAGCGATACATCCAGRCGSCCGTTTTTYTGAATGGCAAATTCGTAGGCATCGGTATTGAGTGAACGAAATTCTTGGCCTGGACGATATTGAAGTTTTTGCCCGTCGGCATGATAGGGGATAGCCAATCCGATTAGTAATAGAATAACGCTTATAGACTTCATCGTCATCGTTTTCACTACCTTAAATCAATACGTCGGCCGGTTTCGCTGGATTTATATGCGGATAATGCCACGGCCAGCGCATCTCTTCCTGCTTTACCCGACATAGTCAGTYTTTCTTTGCCGTCGATCACATCAAGCCAGTATTTGATTTCGCCGTCCCACCCGCCCCGGGTCGGGTTTTTATCGATCATTTTCCATTTGACGGAACCATCCTGTCCGGCAGAGGCATTTCCCGTGCATAGCTGTAGGCCCCGTACATAATCGCAGATGAGTGTACCTTCCGTGCCGTAGATTTCGAAACCGCTGAAGCCGGGTTGACTGGTCCAGCCCACTTCGATGTAACCCAATGCGCCGTTCTTGAATTCCATGTTTAGGATGGCATTGTCGTCCACTTCGATTTTCTTCACCAGCGTACGTGCCAAGCCATTAACAGAGACGATGGGGCCAAAGAGCCATTGGCTCAGGTCGATGGCATGAATACCCATATCCAACATGGCACCACCAGCAGCCAGTTTCTTGTTATAGAACCAGGCGTTTTTTGCCCAGCCGGGATAGGGGCCGCCATGGGCAAAGCGCACACGAATCATGAATGGTTTTCCGATGGCTTTTTGTTCGAGGAGCTGCTTGCATTTCTTCGGTCCGGAGAGAAGACGGTGCGTAAATCCGATCATGAGTTTGCGTCGGGCTTTCTTTGCCGCCTCCATCATACGATCCGCTTCTTTGAGGGTGGTAGCAATAGGCTTTTCGCATAGTACGTGGCATCCTGCTTTGAGGGCCGCGATGGTGTTCTCTGCGTGAAATGCGTTCGGTGTGCAGATACTGACCACATCCAGATTTTCTTTCTTCAGCATTTCTTTGTAGTCTATATACCCAGTCATGCGGCCAAAGTTGGTTATAACTTCATCGTGTCGTGCTGCCGTGGGTTCACTGAACGCGACGACCTTGGATCGCCGATCCTTTTTATAGCCGGGTATATGACATTCCTGAGCAATGGCGCCAGCGCCGATAATTCCAACGCGATAAGTGGATTTGGACATGATACTGCGATCTCCTTAGGCTAAAGATAGCAGTCTACCGCAGGTGCATGGGCGGTGCAAGTTCCTTTCGCATAAGGTTTTAGTAGGAATGGGGAGTGTTTCAAAGTGTGACACGGCGATTTGAAACACAACATTCGTTCCATCTTTATAAAGATAAAAGGTCGATTATAAAGGGGTTAGCATTTGGCATCATGATTGCTATTGTAAAGCATCTACTAGAGGAGAGGATCATCAAATGAATTTTGACAAATTAACTATCAAATCACAGGAAGCTATTTCTGAAGCTATGGACTTGGCTTCCAAGTCCGGTCATCCCGAGATTGCCCCGTTGCATCTGTTGCTGGCTATGATGGGGCAGGAGCAGGGTGCCGTGGTATCCATTCTGCAGCGTATAGGCGTGAACTCTACCCAACTTAAAGGGCAGATTGAATCCAAGTTGGCATCAACGCCCACCGTTTCAGGCACGTCTGTGGGAAATCCCGGATTGAGTCAGGCTAGCCACAAGGCACTTGACGCTGGGTGGAAAATGGCGGAAGGGCTGAAGGATGAATATTTGAGCACGGAGCATATCCTTGTGGGTATCTTGTCGCTGCAATCGGATCCGGCTGGAGATTTACTACGCCAGGATGGCGTGACGGAGGATCGAGTTTTAACGGCATTGCAGGAAGTGCGCGGTACGCAACGGGTGACCGATCCGAATGCAGAGGATCAATACGATGCGCTGGCTAAATATACTCGTGACCTGACGCAGTTGGCTCGAGCGGGTAAGCTGGATCCGGTAATCGGTCGTGATGACGAAATCCGTAGGGTAATTCAGGTGCTTTCGCGGCGCACCAAAAACAATCCGGTGCTTATCGGCGAACCTGGGGTCGGTAAAACGGCTATCGTGGAAGGGTTGGCGCAGCGTGTTGTTGACGGTGATGTGCCGGAAAATCTGAAAGGTAAACGGGTGGCCACGCTGGATCTGGCGGCGTTGCTGGCTGGTGCAAAATACCGGGGTGAATTTGAAGAGCGTTTGAAAGCAGTGCTTCGGGAGATTGAAGAGGGCTCCACCAACGTCGTGCTGTTTATTGACGAACTGCATACGATAGTAGGGGCTGGAGCTGCGGAAGGGGCTATGGACGCGTCCAATATGCTTAAGCCTGCGCTGGCTCGTGGGGAACTGCATTGTATTGGCGCCACCACGTTGAATGAATACAAAAAATATATTGAAAAGGACTCTGCATTGGAGCGGCGTTTCCAGCCTGTATTGGTGGTGGAGCCGAATGTGGAGGATACCATTGCCATCCTGCGTGGGTTGAAGGAAAAGTATGAGGTTTTCCATGGTATCCGCATTGAGGATAACGCGTTAGTGGCGGCGGCGGTGCTGAGCAACAGGTATATTGCTGATCGATTTCTTCCGGACAAAGCCATTGATCTGGTGGATGAGGCCTCGTCGCGTATTCGTATTGAGGTGGAGAGCATGCCTTACGAAATCGATATTCAGGAGCGGCGGCTTCGGCAGTTGGAAATCGAGCATTTGGCATTGTCAAAGGAGAAAGACAAAGCCAGTAAGGAAATGCGCGAGGGTATCGAAAAAGAGATGGCAGAAATCAAAGAACAGTTGAGTGGTAAGAAAGCGCAATGGCAAGCGGAGAAAGATGTAGTGGACCAGTTGCGCGAAGTCCAAGAAGCTATTGAGGAAGCCAAGCGTCAGGAAGAAATAGCGGAACGTGCAGGCGATCTGGATAAAGTGGCGGAAATCCGTTACGGCACCTTGAACGACTTGCAGGGTCAGGTTGAACAACGACAAGAAAGACTGCGTGAGGTTCAGGAGCATGGCAGCTTTATTAGGGAAGAGGTAACGGAAGAGGATATAGCTAATATTGTATCCAGTTGGACGGGTATCCCTGTAAATAAAATGATGGAAGGGGAGATGGAACGTCTGCTGCACATGGAAGACGAACTGGAGAAACGTGTCGTGGGGCAGCCGGAAGGCTTGCGGGTTGTCTCCGATGCCGTGAGGCGCGCACGAGCGGGTCTGAAAGAACCGGAGCAGCCCATTGGATCATTTATTTTCTTGGGTCCCACGGGTGTGGGTAAAACAGAGTTGGCGCGGGCACTGGCAGTTCAGCTTTTCGATGACGAGAAGGCTATGGTTCGTATCGACATGAGCGAATATATGGAGAAACACTCTGTTGCGCGGCTTATCGGGGCGCCTCCGGGGTATGTAGGTTATGAAGAAGGCGGACAGCTGACGGAAATCGTCCGTCGTCGCCCTTATAGCGTTATATTGCTGGACGAAATAGAGAAGGCGCACCCGGAAGTTTTTAATATTCTGCTTCAGTTGCTGGATGATGGTCGGTTGACTGACGGCCAGGGACGCACCGTAAATYTTCAAAATACAGTGGTGATTATGACATCGAATGTGGGTTCGGAAATATTCGGTCAGGAAGGCACGGATGAATCTCGGGAAGAGTACGTTCGTGAAGCCTTGAAACAGCATTTCCGTCCTGAATTTTTGAACCGAGTGGATGACATAGTTATTTTCCATTCGTTGAAAAAAGAGCACATACGCGATATCGTGGATATTCAGATTCAACAGTTGTCCAAGCGATTGGCTGACAAGCGGATTGTCATACAGCTAACCGATGCCGCGCGTGAGCTGTTGGCCGAACGAGGGTATGATCCGGTATACGGAGCGCGTCCACTGAAGCGCAGTATTCAACGGTTGATATTGGATCCTCTGGCTATGCAGCTTATCGAAGGAAAAATATCTGAGGAATCAGTAGTTACAGTGGATGTGGAGGGCGAACATCTTTCTTTTCGCAGTGAGGTGTCACAGGCCGCATAACGCTAATGTAGAAAATAAGGTAAGGTCGTCGGGGGGTGAATCATCCGGCGGCCTTCTTTCTTTAAGTTAAGGCGACTTCACCACGTTATCCAGCTTTTTGCGCAGTTTGGCCACATTGGTGTTAGCGGTCTCCAGGTGGCTGCTGAGGACGTGGATGATGTTCAATAGCATGACAGCGGACAGGTGATTTTCCTGCATGAGTTCTTTGACTTGGTCTTCGCTTAGCGTGAAAAGTTTTACATCGGTGTGAGCAGTAGCGGAGGCGCAGTGAGGGCGGTGATTGATCATGGACATCTCGCCGAAGGCATCTCCGGTGCGGCATTTGGAGATGATATGGCCTTCGTTCTCGATGTTTACTACACCGTTGAATACGATGAACAGATTGTTACCCATCTGCCCCTGAAAAAAAATGGTGTCCCCGGCATGATACTTGAGTTTGTGGCCAATATGGAGTACGCGGGAGACTTCCTCCGGCTCCAGTCCGTTGAAGAGTGGAATTTTCTTGGCGTACTGCTCGTATTTTCGTAAGTCTTTCATTGGATAACGCCTCTCGAAAATATTCGTTGGTGTCGCCTCGGCTCGGTGACAAGTACATTTCTGTCTAGTATAGTAAAAAAGAAAATTATCGTCAATATCCGCTTATAAAATATCGTAAATTGAATGTATCTTTCTTGTATCGCTTGATACCTACAGTGCATACTRCATTTGAACGAATTTATAGTCAGCAGGMACAGAGGTAAGCTATGGAATATGATTATGACTACGTGGTAGTGGGGACAGGTTTCGGCGGATCGGTATCGGCTCTGCGGTTGGCCGAAAAAGGGTATTCTGTTGGCATGTTGGAAATGGGGAAGCGGTGGACTCCGAAGGACTTGCCTAAAACGAATATGAATTTGAGAAAATTTCTGTGGATGCCGGAATTTCGTTTTTTTGGTGTGCAGCAATTAACTTTGCTCAAGCATGTATTTATTGCTCATGGCGCTGGTGTGGGGGGCGGCAGTCTTATTTATGCCAACACTTTGCTGGTGCCGCCTGACCCGGTATTTGATGATGCTCGATGGCCTACCGATGAGGATTGGATAGCCAAACTGGCACCGCATTACGACATGGCAAAGAAGATGCTGGGTGCTGTCGAGGCGAAGGAAATTAACCAGACCGACGAGTGGCTTCGCGAGATTGTGGACGAAGATCTGAACGGCGGCAAGGCTACGTTTCGTCGTCATACGGTGTCGGTGTATTACGGAGAAAAGGAAGGCGAGGTCTCTCCGGATCCGTATTTCAATGGAGAAGGCCCAGATCGTCGTGCGTGTATTCAGTGTGCGGAGTGTATGTCGCTGTGTAAGCATGGGTCTAAAAATTCGTTGGATAAAAATTATCTGTATCTAGCTGAAAATCGCGGGGTAGAAATTATCCCTGAGACGCGAGTGACACGTATCGTTCCTTTGGAAGAAGGCGGCTACGAAATCCATACGGAAGGTTCTACGCCGGGTCGTCGCGGAGAAAAGAAAGTGTACCGCGCTAAAGGGCTGGTCCTATCTGCTGGTGTACTGGGTACGGTGAAGTTACTGTTGCGGTGCAAGGCACAAGGGGACTTACCCGATTTGTCTCCGGAGTTGGGTAACTATGTGCGAACGAATGCAGAGGCTTTCGGCGGCGTGACCGCGAAGGATCGCAATGCCAATTATGCACACGGTGTCTCCATTCAGGCTGGGGTATACACGCCGGACGGCACGCATATCGAAGCAGTGCGGTGGGGCGAGAAGCATGACTTTATGGGACTGCTGATTACTGTAATGACGGGCGGGGGAGGCAGCCTGCCTAGATGGATTCGATATTTGGGCACAATTGTGCGTCACCCTATTAACTTTCTCCGGCTGCTATGGCCTTTCGGATGGGGGAAAAGATCGGTGCTTCTTATGGGGATGAAACCCAGTAAAAGTTATCTCAAATTACGATTCAAGTCTACGTCTTCGGGAGGCAAGCTGGAGTCGGAACTCATTGGCAAGAACGATATTCATGCCTATATGCCCGTGATAAATGAGGTGACGCAGAAGCTGGCGAAAAAGATGGACGGTATTCCCGGGACGGGTACGCTGGAGGCGATTATGAATACAGCGACTACGGCGCATATTTTGGGTGGTGCGACTATGGGGCAGAATCCTGAGACCGGGGTTTGTGATGCCACGGGCGAAGTGTTCGGCTACCCCAATATGTTTATCTGCGACGGTAGTCTGGTGCCAGCGAACCTTACAGTGAATCCTTCTTTAACCATCACCGCGCTCAGCGAATACGTCATGTCCCATATCCCTGTGAAAGAAGGGGCGAAACAGCGTCCAGTGGTACTGAGTAGTACCGCCGACTAATACTGCTCGAAGCTGCACCAGTTTTCGCCGATAGGTGATCCGGGGGGAAGATCCATTGTTGGTTCCGGTGTGTATTCGCGGGGATTTTCCAGAAATTCCCGTATCAACATATTCAGGTGTTGATAATGGGCCGTATCTTCACTTACCGCTTTTACCGTTCGTCGGCGCAGCATATCCGTTTGCAGAAACATCAACAGCTTTTCCAATCTAAATGTGGTGATGGCTCTAACCTGTGGGGTAGCGCGTGTATGGGCGGCAAGTTGGATAAGGTGCTGCACGACTCGCTCATTAACGACCCGGTGAACTTCTTTGTTCAGGTTTCGGGATAACTCCGTCTCGATATTAGGGCGGATGAGGAGCTGTAGCACGGGATCCAATCCAGGAATGCCCAGATCGCGACCGTGATGTTCCACCAGTCGGGATGCCCGAGCCGGATGCAGCAGGAGGTTCAGGGTATGATCCGCAGCGGCTTCTGCCATGGCCAGAGGATCGAGGGTGGGGCCTGTACGGGTCTCGAATAACTCCCGGTGTCGCGCTGTGCCGTATTCGCGGGGAGGAATGAGTTTCAGGATTCGTTCGGGGAGGGTAAGGGCATCGATGTCCAGGGTCTTCATGAGACTATGAAACGCCTTACGCTGCATCTGACCGTCTATCATGGTGACGATGGATTGTCCGTCGCCTCGAACAGCGTAAGAATAATCCACGCCGCCGATGAGTTTAGCGGTGGCCTCAGCCTGATAGCGATGGAACAGATACAAGGGAACAAGTACATCTTCGAGTTGGGCCATGGGGGTACCTACGGGAATGTTGTTCTCGGAGAAATTTTCCAAGGCTTTGGCGCGTACTTCCAGGACACGGAGCAATTCATCCGGTGTGTCGGCACCGCTGTCCCACAAATGCGCGTAGGGGTGTGCGCCGCCAACGGGACGGGCATCCTGATCGCTGATGAATTTCCAGCCTTTCTCCAGAGAAGCCGTGATGATGTTCTGCAGGGCATCCGTTTCGTTGGTTGCTTCGGGGAAATCAGAATACGCGTAGGCCACGGTTACCTTGTCCCATTCGCCGATGCCCGTATCGTAGGCATCGGACAAATCGATGTTGCCTTGGGTATCCAGGGTGATGTAGGGGTGAGGGTAGTCCATGACCGAAGCGCGATTTTGTGTGCTGGCGGCGAAGTTATGGGCGAATCCCAAGGTGTGACCCACTTCATGAGCAGAGAGTTGGCGTAAACGTGCCAAGGCTAATTCCTGCAGGGCATTTGTATCGGAGTTCGCATTGTCGTAGGGCGCGGTTAAGGCCTGGGCGATGAGGAAATCCTGACGTACGCGGAGGGAGCCGAGAGAAACATGGCCCTTGATGATTTCGCCTGTGCGGGGGTCGGTGACGGTGGCGCCGTAGGACCAGCCTCGCGTGCGGCGATGAACCCACTGAATGACGTTGTAATTCAGATCCATGGGGTCAACATCGGCGGGGAGCATCTTCACCTGATACGCATCGCGGTACCCAATGGATTCAAAGGCCTCGTTCCACCAACGTGCGCCGTCCAGCAAAGCAGAGCGAATAGGTTCCGGCGTGCCAGGGTCCAGGTAATAGATGATGGGTTCTACGGCCTCGCTGATGTCGGCGGATGGGTCTTTTTTGTTGAGACGATGGCGTTGAATCCATTTCTTTTCAAGGGGCTGATCGATGGGGGTGGCGTAATCATAGAAACGAATGGCGAAGGATCCGGATCGGGGATCGAATTTCCGGGGAGTGTAATCGTCGTCCGGCAGCTCCACAAAGGAATGATGTTGATGAATGCTGAAGGCATCGGGCGCGGGAGTGACGGAGCGGAGCCAGTCTCCTTCCGCTTCTCCGGTGTAGGTGAGGAGCACGTCGAATTCCGTGTTGCGCTCGAAATTTTTAGTGCGATCCAAGTTGACCGCGCTTCGGGTGTCATCCAGAGAAAAGCTGCCTTGTTCAGATTGTTTCAGCGACCCGATCACATTATGGGCATCCCGTAGCAGGAAGTCCGTGGCATCCACCAATACTTTTCCGTCCTGTTCCGCCTCCACGACGAATCCCCACAGTACCGACTTGGCAAAGGCCTGCTCTACGGAAGCTCGTTCCGCCGGGTCGTCGCTGATGGCGCGGTAATCCAGATTGGGTTCGACTAGTAATACCTTGTTGCCGATACGCTCGAAATGCACCACATGCCTGCCGCCCAGTTGTCCCCGATCCAAACCGATGTCATTCGAGCCGAGACCCTGGGAGAGTGAAGATACATACRGGAAGTCCTCGTCAAAGCGTTCGATCTCCAGATAGATTTTCCCTTCGGTTGGGTCCCAGTGGTACGTGATGTAGCCGGGGTGGGGGGTGGAGGCTTGTAGGATGGTTTCATAAGTGTCGGTTTCTTCGGCCGATAGCGCGATGGGAAGAAGCAATACGCATATCAGAACAGATAGTGTGAATTTCATTACGATGATTCCTTTCTGAATTCTGGAGTTGGCATTATGGACGATATGGGACTTGGATTAAAGATTCACGAATCCCTCTCATATTTCATTGAATTCTCGATATATACGGTTGTAGTATTGATGCTATGGAATTGAGTGAATTGATAGAATATGTAAGACAAAAAGAGCAGTACGCTATTTTAATTCTGGGAAGAAGGATTCATGAAAGTGCCACCATTCCCAGAGGGAATGAATATGAATAGCCACGGGTGAAACCCACGGATCTCTGTACAGCCTGACCATTCCCAACCGAGGGAGATCAAGAGGGTGTTTTGTGGCACAGCCGCATCGCCCAAACTATCCTCTCCGCTCGGGGCATGGGCGTCTCGCCCATGGGTAAGACAGATCGTGGGCAGGATACCCGCGTACAACAGCCCAAGCTGATCCTGATAAATTGATCGCAGGCAGGATGCATGGGGTATTGAAAAATAAACAATGTCATGTGTATCAGATTAACGGTGCGACGGATCACCTGCATATTTTATTCAGTTTACATCCCATCGTTTCGCTGGCATCTCTGGTGAAGGATATCAAGATCGCGTCATCACAGTTCATCAAGGAACAGGATTTATTCCCCGAATTCACGCACTGGCAGGATGGATACGGTGCGTTCACATGTTCGTATAAAGACAAGGACGCGATCATCCGATATATCCAGGGTCAGGAAGAACACCATCGCACGGTGTCATTCATGGAAGAATTCACCAGCATGTTGAATGCGGCGGGCGTGGAATATGATCCGAAATATTTAAATTGAATTGACATCGACAGGAWGAATTCAACCCTTCCGGGGTTGTTTTCAGATCGGTACGAACCGGGGGTTCCCCACCCCCGGCTATTCATATTCAGCCCCTTCGGGGCTATGGCGGGAGGCGTAGATATCATCCATGACAAGATTATCCAGGCCAAGCCACTGAAGAGCCGGGTCTATATCGCGATGAACCTGCAGTTCTACCAGATTATCAATGGTAAGACTTTGGTACATTCTGGCCATACCGAATACCACATCGTGAGTGGCCACGAAGGCGAGCTTGGCAAATTGATATTTATCGTAGAGTTCCTGGTCCTGTTTGACGATGGCTTTCATACCTTCTGTATCAATAAGAAATTCGGTGGTATCGCGCAGGTCAATAAGAGCAAACCATTTTTTGGGGATACTATTGCTGTCGTGAATTTCCTGATTCATTTGCATGACATCGGCGGTTTTGAGTGCGCCGTATGATTTTATAAACAGGGTATTATGCTCATTGTTTATTTGATATTTAAGAAGTTGTTTCATTGTAACCTGTCGCTGTAAGCGGCTTTGTTAACTCTGTATGTATTATTATTCCCTCGTTAAATGAATTCGGTGATACCCGGCTGTGCTACTGGGGCAATGGGTACATCGACCCAATCGTAGGCTGGGGGAGTGAGTTCGAGTTTTGAGTTCAAGGCTTCCTCCCAGGTGACGGTCTTGCCTGTATACGCGGCCATGCGCCCCATGATAGCCATGAGATTGCTGTTGCACATGTATTGCCCGTTGTTGATGGTATCGCCACTACGAATAGCGGCGAACAGGGCATTGTGTTCGTTCTGGTACATGTCATCAGGGCCCGTTTTTTTGTGACGCCAGGACTTTCCTTTGTGTGATTCGATAGTATGATCCTGAACGCGTGCAGTACCTTTAGTGCCGTAAATTTGATCGGATACATTGGTGCTGGCGTTGTCCCACTGTCGGCATGAGCTAAAGGCTTTCACACCGTTGTCCCATTCGTAGGTGGTGTTAAAGTGATCGTACACATTGCCGTATTTGGGATCGGTGCGCTGGATTCGTCCGCCGCTGGACGTGGCTTTGGCAGGAGGGGCATCATTCATGGCCCAGGCAATTTTGTCCAAACTGTGGATGTGCTGTTCGTTAATGTGGTCGCCGGAGAGCCAGTTGAAGTAGAACCAGTTACGAAGCTGAAATTCCATATCGCTCCACTCGGGTTTACGTCCTTTGTGCCAGAGAGATCCGGTATTATACTTGGTCTCCATGACGAGGATGTCGCCGATTTCACCATCGTGAATCCGCTGAATCGTGTCCTGCTTGGCGAACTGGTATCGGTAGCAGAGCCCGGACACAATATTGAGATTCTTCTTTTTCGCCTCGGCACAGGTAGCCAGTACAGAGCGGATACCGGGGGCATCAACAGCAACAGGTTTTTCGCAGAACACATGCTTGCCTTTTTCCACGGCGTAGGCGAGATGGGCAGGGCGGAAATGGGGTGGGGAGGCCATGACGATTACGTCGCACACATCCACCAGATCCTTATACCCATCGAATCCTGTGAACTGGTTTTCGGGGGTTACTTTGACCCGGTCTTTGACTCGGGAATCCTTGAACTTTTTCAGGCAGCCATCGATTTGGTCCTGAAAAGTATCGTGCATGGCGACCAATTCTGTATTGGGGTCGGCCATGAGGGCTTGCTGCGCTGCGCCGCTGCCTCGTCCGCCGCATCCGATGAGTCCGACTTTAAGGGTGTTGTTTTCAGCGGCGTAGGCAGGAATGGTGCTGCCAGCCAAGATTGCGGCTGAAACGGCACCGCTGGAGGCTACGATAAAATCCCGACGGCTGGGCTGGTTTTTTTTATGGTGAGAATTGGATTGGCTCATGGTGAACTCCTTGTCTGTTGTGAATGATATTGTGTCGAATTACAACCGTGGTTGTAAAGCCTTGTAATCAAGTAATGAAGGACTTTAGACTGGTTGTACGTAATTTAAACGAAACCAACTTCTGCGGAGGAGCGAACATGATTATAAAGAGACAATGGATATGGGCTGGGGCGGTGGTAGCAGCGTTTTTCGTAGGCGGATTTGCCGCGCAAACCCTTTTTTCCTCACCCCGTACAGTGGAAGCGGAAGAAAATCGGTATACGGCGTTGGGCTGGGGGGATAACACTATGGACAAATTATGGGTGTTGGACACGAATACGGGGGATGTAAACTATATCTGGTTATCCCACACGGATGACAATGGTCCATCACGAACATTTTTCTTTAAGAAGACTCCTTGAAATTCAAAGATTGATACGTAAAGTTGAGATTGGAGAAGGCGTGATGTTTTTTGTGCGATTGATGCTGGTATGTCTTGTGCTTACAGTCGGCGCAGTTGCTGACGCAGATCCCCCAAATGTTGTGTTGATTATCGGGGATGATCAGAGCTGGGGCGATTTCGGGTTCATGGGGCATCCAGCGATTAAAACACCTCACCTGGATGCGTTGGCGGCAGAGAGTCTGGTCTTTCGTCGGGGCTATGTGGTGTCGAGTTTGTGTCGCCCGAGTCTGGCCACAATTGCAACGGGGCTGTATCCCCATGAGCATGGAATAACGGGGAATGATCCTTCTGTTAGACGTTTGCGAGAATCGTATCTGAAGGGCAATGAGGAATGGATTGGACAGTTTGAGCAGTCCCCTACTATCGCGGGTATGTTGGGTCGCGAGGGGTATGTGAGCCATCAGTCGGGGAAATGGTGGGAAGGGAATTACAAACGTGGAGGGTTTACCGAGGGTATGACGCACGGGGATCCGAAGCGGGGTGGTCGACACGGTGACGATGGACTAAAGATTGGCCGGGACACCATGGCACCCGTTTTTGATTTTATTGATGATGCTGGGGAGAATCCGTTTTTTATCTGGTATGCCCCGTTTCTACCGCATCTTCCCCACAATCCGCCGGAGCGTCTGGTGACGAAATATCGTGTGGGAGATCGACCGGAAGAAATCGCGATGTATTTCGCCATGTGTGAATGGTTTGATGAGACAGTGGGACAGCTTGTGGGGCATCTGGAGGAGAAAGGGCTTAGGGAGAATACGATAATTTTGTTCATCAGCGACAATGGGTGGATACAGCCCCTTAAAGGCGATCCGGAGTTTCGTTCCCCCTATGGTGGGCCACGGGGAAAACGGTCGCCTTATGATGGAGGCTTGCGAACGCCSATWRTRGTGAATTGGCCRGGRCATGTRGCRCCKGGRGTGAGTGATGTTCCRGTGAGCAGCATAGATATTGCGCCGACCATTGCAGCTGCGGCTGGAGTGGAACGCAATGCGCGTTGGTCGGGAATTAATTTGCTGGATTCGGAGGCGGTGCGTACACGAAAGGCGATCTTCGGTGTGCTCTTTTCCCATGATGCGGTGGATATCACGAATCCTGTATCGAGTTTGCAGTATCGATGGGTCGTGCAAGGACGTTGGAAGCTGATAGATCCCTATATAAAGCATCTGCCGGATGCTCGGCGGGAATTGTATGATTTGGAGAGCGATCCGGAGGAAAGGATTGAGAAATCTAAGGAGAATCCGGAAGTTGTTAAAATTCTTGTTGATGCGCTCGATGGATGGTGGGATGAAGCTGCTAAAGCATTATAATTTCCTAATAAAATATATAGTTCTATGAGTGTCATACATTTTTGTGACCTATTGTTTCACAATACCGATACGAGTCGGATTATGGGCTTATGAAATGCAGTTGAGGGATTGATGCAACGAAGGGCTGGATTCAAGCACTAAGTGCAACACGGTGTTCATATCGTTGTTTTAGGAAGATTTCGTATGATGTTTGGTATCCGAGGCATTTCCGTGGACGGTTATTGATTTGCTCGACGATAATGTCGAGTTGTTTTTGAGTGAGGGATTTAAAACTGGTTCCTTT
>NVWG01000034.1 GCA_002746185.1 Candidatus Hydrogenedentota bacterium | reverse complement strand
TGTTGTCCCGTCCCCCCGCTCATGAAATGGAAGGGCTGCCGGATACCATTCACTTGAATGTGGTGAAGCAGCGTAACGGTCCCACGGGCARCCTGGATCTTATCTTCGATAAATCKACCCAGAAATTTAAAAAYYTGGTGGATGGCGGATTTGCCGCCGAGCCGACGCAGGATTATTCAGCATACGATAATGCCGAAGAGGAATACGAAGAAGGAGATGACGTTCCTTTTTGAGTAATCCGGTATGCATGGCCTGTCGTAATTTAGTATACTACCCGTTCCTTAMTTYCTAACCTTCTTTCAGGAGAAAACTATGTTTCGCGGATCGTATGTGGCTCTGGTCACGCCGTTTCARGAGAATTCAGCRCTGGATATGGATGCCTATGGGCGTYTSATTGAYTGGCAKWTKGARCAGGGAACACAYGGSATYGTGCCCTGCGGATGTACGGGYGAGGCGGCCACGCTSACCCATGASGAGCAGAAGCARCTCATCAARTTTGCKGTRGARCGCATAGCRGGTCGGGTTCMGGTWGTGGCAGGAACCGGGTCGAATAATACGGCGGAAACGCTGGGYCTGACCGCMTAYGCSAAGGAAGTRGGTGCRGATGCGGCACTGATGATTACGCCGTATTACAATAAGCCYACAGAAGCRGGATTGAAAGCGCATTACTTCACCGTGGCAGACGAGGTAGGGCTGCCCATCATGCTCTATAACGTGCCGAGCCGTACCCAGGTGAAGATGTCGCCGGAGTTGATTGCGGAATTGAGCGAACACGAAATGATCGTGTCCGTGAAAGAAGCCTGCGGGAGCGTGAAYCARGTTTCGGATATACGTTCCTTGTGCGACATCAATGTCATGTCCGGTGATGACCCGTTGACCTTGCCCATGATGTCCGTGGGTGGCGCAGGCGTGGTTTCCGTGGCGGCCAATGTGGTGCCGGATAAAGTGGCGGGACTGTGCAATGCATTTGAGGCCGGAGATCTCCCTGCGGCCCAGGCACTGCACTATGAGTTGATACCCCTGTGCAATGCGTTGTTCATAGAGACAAACCCCCTACCCGTGAAAGCCGTGATGGCGGAGATGGGACTCATCAAAAATGTACTGCGCCTGCCCATGACTCCCATGCTGGCAGAAAACATGGAGAAAATCCGCCCCGTGCTGAAAGAGTCCGGGCTGATATAGTTCGAGTTTTACGATAGAAGATTTTAGCCACAGAGTTCACAGAGAAAGAGTGGCATTAAACGATATTAAGGTTCGTAATACGACTGCATTTTTCTATCGAAACCCCGATATTCTGAAATGGCAGATGGATTCAGTTTTGAAGGTACGGATGCGGGAATGGCATAAAATAAATCCCAACATGCAGCCAAGGGTACTCCTTCCTCTATTTTCACACCCCTCTCTCAGAAACACCTGTTTTAAAAATCTGTGTACATCTGTGTAATCTGTGTTTAAAATAAAAAAACCGTAACCCGCTCAAACAAATAAGGTTAGGCGAAGCGTTCATTTTCGTACCCTATTGTTTCCTATATCGTTTATCCCCACCAAGAAAGGTCCTGTGCAACAACCTCGCACTATCAGTAGAGGACTCTGTGAGTGGCAAGGGAGATTGGGAAGGTTAATCTCTGTGGCTAAAAAAAGAAATTCCTCAAATTCCCAAAATCTGCGGTGAATCAAGGGCGGTTCGCGAACCGCCCCTACATAGTGGGAATATGTAAAAGTAATTTCGGGGCATCCTGCCCATGGTTGAAATGAACCCACAGCCGAGGGCGGCTGTGCCACAATTCAGATTTTACTGTGGCAGGAGTTAGTCACGTATTTCGGAGCTCAATCGAAGGAGGATTTTGTGCCGATGATAGGGGGCAGGGTGATTCGGAGTTCGCCATTATCTACGGTGACGTGGTATCGCAGGAGACCGTCGCGAGGCGGGTTTTCGGGACTGAGGGGGAAGGACCAGCCGTGCCAGGGGCAGGATATGCAGTCGTTTTCGATGAAGCCCTGGTTGAGCGGACCATTGGCGTGGGGACAGATGTTGCTCAGGGCGTAGTAGGTGCCGTTCACGTTATGGACGGCAATGATGTCGTCGTCGGTATGGAGCAGTTTGGATTCGCCGGGCTGGATGTGTGCGGCGGGACCTGCGGAAAGAAACTCGGACATAGGCTGACGGGATTCCTGTAACGGAGTGGAGGTTTACAATTCGGCAGCGGCCAATTCATCCAGTTCATCCTGGATGCTCTGGGTAACAGGGAAGCGGAAACCAGTCTTGGGATCCAGATCCAGGTCCAGCACTTTCATGGCTACGGGAAGCTGCTCGCGTTTCCATTGGCTCTGGACGAAGAGAGTTCCGAAGCGTTTGGTGTAAGCGCGCATCTGTTCGGCATCGACATCGGCGTGGCGATGACATGCGATGCGCCAGCAGTCGGCCAGGGACATACGGTTGTGGGCGAAGAGATAGAGCAAGTCGTCCAGGATGACATAAGGCATAAGGTCCCGCTCATCTTCCTGATCGGGAGCCAGCTCGGCACTGGGGGGAATAGTCAGAATTTTTTGTATGGAAGCGATGCCGTCGCGCTGGGAGATATAGTCCAGCAGTCGGCTGACCAGGGTCTTCGGAAGGTTAGCGATAGGGGAATAGCCGCCCTGATTATCGCCGCCCGTAGTGGTGTAGCCCACGGCTGCTTCGGAGAGGTTCGAMGTNWYSRKKRSKRGAYYRMMAGCNRWTGKYCRCMMAGWYRWRYATCNYGGYGCMGCGCNSMYGARCYTGGNAGATTCTGTTTTGCAAGAGGGGTTACGTTTTCCTCGCCGTCAGCCATTTCCGCCGCCTTTTTCAGGGCGATATCGGCTTCTTCCGTGATGGACACGACTTTGAACGGCACGCCCAGTTCTTCCGCGAGAGATCGGGCGGCATTTTCGGTGGCGTCGCTGGAGTAGGCTTTGTTGGGCAGATAGACCGTGCTGACCCGTTCAGCGAATCGCTCCGGTTCAGTGCCTTCGTTCATGGCTTTGGCGGCATCGACAGCCAACAAGAGACACAGCGCGCTGTCTCGTCCACCGGAAAGAGCGATGAGGAATTGCCGGAAAGCGTTGGACTTTTCGAAGTAGTCACGAAGACCCAGAACTAACGCGTCATAAAGTTCGTCTAAAAAGAGATGGGCTTCATTTTTCGATTCGGAAGCAGTTGCTTCAAAGAAGCTGAAGGGCATTTCGGCCGCGAAATCCTTTGGAGAAGCAGGAGTGAACGAATCGGAATCGGATTCCACTGAAAGGGGATATAGACGTTCGTATACGTCAGTGTCGCTCCAATTCCATGAGGAATTTTCAGCTCGAAGCCGGGCTACATTGTCCAGATCCACAATACTGGTAGAAAGGGTCCAGCGGCTTTTGGACAAGATGGGTGCGTCGGTTTGAATGTGATCGGGCGTGGCGATGACTCCGCTGCCGTCGAATATCAGGCGGCTGTTGTCCAAACCTAGCAGATTGCTGAATGCGTATACACAAGACATGCGGCCAGCGGCACTTTGGATGAGGCGTTTCCGGTGTTCATTTTTACGGGGCGTGAAAGGCGATGCACTCAGGTTGCAGATCACTTCAGCACCTGCGCGGGCGCGGGCGGGTGCTGGTGAGTGAGGACTCCACAGATCTTCACAGATTTCGGCACTGACCTTTCCGTACGGCAATTGAAAAAGTAGATTTCCAGCCGGAACGCCGTTGTATTCGTCCCAATCGTCCGAGCCGGGCGTCCAGTTTCTTCCTTCATAGAATACACCGTATTGGGGCAGGTTCTGCTTGGTGACCAGGCCCAGGATTTCACCATCGTGGATGAGAGCAGCGGCATTGTAGATGTGCGAATTCATGTGTATGGGCAGGCCCACGAACACGCTGATCCCTTGGCATTCCTGGGCAAGCTGCTGGAGGGTTTCCCAGCTGCGYCGGGCGATRTCGGGCCACCAGACRCGRTCCTTCAGGCTGTASCCRGAGATGCCCAGCTCGGGGGTAACCAGCAGGTGGACATCTTGGCTGCGGGCTTCCTGGATGACGGATCGGAGATTTTCGGCATTGCCGGAGAAATCACCGACTTTGACCGAGACCGATCCGACTCCAATTTTAATCAGGCGCATAAATAGTTCATCCTGTTTCGTGACAACGTGATAAGGTAATTCTAATTGGATAGTATAGAATATTTCGGGTGGTTGATGCTCAAGTGGAGGCAAGGGGAGATTAGGTGAACAAGTCCGAATGAGACCCCATGCGCACATACTCGATGAGATTGTTTTTGTCATTGATTCTATAAATTAAAAGCCAATCGGGTTCAATATGGCATTCTCGATAGCCACTCCAAGTTCCACTTAGTTGGTGGTCTCTATTTTGTGGTGATAAGGGAATACCTTTTACTAACGATTCATGGATATCCTTGAATTTATCCAATGGTTTATTTTGCTTCCTGCAACGCCGAACGTCTCTTTTAAAGAGCGTAGAGCGTCTGATTTCATACATAAACTACATTCCCAAATCATCATAAAATTCTTTATTGTTGTTAAAGTGTTTACCGCTATTTTGGTCTAGTTCCTTCATGGCATCAAGAGTAGATGCATTGGGAATAGCGATAGGGAAGGGAATACCCCTGGTTAGAACGACCTGGTGAAGGAATAAATTTATTGCTTGGGCAGGTTTCAGCCCTACCTCGTCAAATATAGCATAGGCCGCCTTTTTTGCATCTGCATCAAGTCTTAAACTTGTTGGCTCTGTACTCATGAGGAACTCCTTATAGATACAATTGTATTACATTTGTAACCAAAATACAATAATTTATCATTGTAAGTCCTGTATTGTTAGGATCGCATACTGCCATATTGGTTTTAAGGGATGTTATTGGGTAATGGTCATCTTTTCTGGTGAAAGGTTGGCACTACGAAAATGAAGCATCATGGCGATGGGAACGAAGTCTATGAAAAAAAACATATACTATGCCGCTCTGTTTGTAGTGGTCGCCAGCGGGGTGTACGGATATCGAATCTGGGATGCGTTTCGTCCTAGTGAACTTTCCCATAAATACGATGCGGCGACGGTTCCGGCTATCCATCAGATAGAATTTTTCTCTCACGAAATCGATCAAAATTATATGCTATATGTACAAGTGCCTCATGGGTACGAAGAATCGGAAAAACGGTACCCTGTCTTCTATCAGATTGATGGTCGTACCGCTGCGGGATTGTATAGGGATACGGTATTGCCATTGCTGCGAGAAGGTAAGATGCCGGAGGCTATATTTGTCTCGGTGGACAGTATCCAGAGTCGCGGGGAAACGATGTTTATCAATCCGGCTCGTCGTCGTGATTGGACGTTTCGCACTATGGAAGATGGTATTCCATCTGGTGGTGGYGCGACGTTTCTGGCCTTTTTGYGGGATCGCGTRGGGCCATTTATTGATGCCGCGTACCGAACGATACCCGAGGATCGGGGTATTGGCGGATATCAGATGAGCGCGTTGTTTTGTCTCACCGTTCTTTTAACGGAGCCGGAATCATTTAGTCGGTATATCGTGTTGGATCCGAGTTTGTCGTGGGATAACATGATTATCAATGAGTTTGAAGAGAGGTATGCGAAAGATCATGAACGCCTAAATGCGCAGGTGTACTTGGGAACAGTCGGTTTCGGCAGTGAATTTCGTCAACGGCATTGGCGTGCCATGGCAGATACGCTGCACTCCCGCCGATACGAAGGGTTGTTGTTGATGGATGATCTGGTATCAGGAGAGACACCGCTGGAAGCGATTCAGGCAGCTGTATCATCTGGACTGGAGTATGTTTATCGTGCGGTTGAGTAGCAATCTGTTGCTTTGGATGTTATGCGATACACGTACCGCCGTCCACGGGGATAACGGCTCCGGTGGTATAGGCGCCTGCCCGGGAGGCCAGGTAGATGGCAATGCCTGCCATTTCTTCGGGCTTGCCAATGCGATTCAAGGGGGCGTTGTCTTCAATGCTCTCCTTGAAATTTCCCAGCACATAATCCGTCATTTTGCTTTCAAAAAAACCCGGCGCGATGGCGTTGACGGTGATTTGACGAGGAGCTAATTCGATGGCTAACGAACGGGTGAGGTGGTGGACGGCTGCTTTACTGGCGGAGTAGGCAAAGGTGCCTGTTTCGGATACGGTGGGGACGTGCAGGCCATCCATGGAGCCGATGTTGATGACCCGGGCAGGATCGTCGGCGGTGCCTGCCGTTTCTAATGCTTTAGCAAGATTCCGTGTGAGAGAAAATACGGAATGAACATTCAGGAACATGATTTTGTCGAAACCGTCATCCGGATAGGTATCAAAGGGTGCGCCCCAAGTGGCTCCGGCGTTGTTCACCAGAATATCCAGTTTCGATTCCTGCTCCATGAATGCATCGGCCAGGTCTTGGCATCCTTCGGCGGTGGAGATGTCGGCAGGTAAGGAAGTACAGCGTCCCATTGCAGAAAGTTCCTCGGCTACAGCATCGCATACGGCGGCTTTTCGGGAAGAAATGTATACATGGACTCCGGCAGCAACATAKCCYTGGGCAATCATGAGYCCGATGCCYCGYGATCCRCCYGTAATCAGYGCGRTTTTTCCTTCCARCGAAAAYAGGGTGGGAACATGGATTTCTTCGTCGGAAAAGATGTGTTCAGGCATGGCTATATCTCCTCGGGTATTCCGGTGTACAATGGGATCGGATTGCGTATTATACATATTGAGTGACGAGGCATCACGATTCGAATTGGAGATCGGGTATGAGTTATGAACAGATTAAAGTGACGCCGTTAGCGGGAGCATTGGGTGCTGAAATTAGCGGTGTGGATCTTTCGGCGGAAATCGGCGACGATGTGTTCCGGGAAATTCAGGATGCGTTTCATGAGCATCTGGTTATCTTTTTTCGGAATCAGAATTTGACACCAAACCAGCAGAAAGATTTCAGCCGACGTTTCGGTTCGCTGATCGTTCATCCGTTTGTGAAACCACTGGATGGGCATCCGGAGATCATCCCCATCATTAAAGAGAAGGAAGATAAGATGAATTTCGGGGGCGGCTGGCATTCGGATGTAAGTTTCATGGAGGAGCCTGCGCTGGGGTCCGTGTTGTATGCGAAGGAAACCCCTCCGTTTGGCGGCGATACGTTATGGTCGAATCAATATCTGGCGTATGAAGCACTGTCAGATGGAATGAAGGATATGCTGGGCGGATTGAAGGCTGTTCATAGTGCGTCGCGGCAGTATGGCGCGAAGGGTGAATCCGCGAAGAATAACGATAAGCGCAAGACCATGGAAGTGGCGGTAACGGATGAGGCGGACGCTTTTGTAGAGCATCCGGTGGTACGTACCCATGCCGCTACGGGGCGAAAATCGTTGTATGTGAACGAAGGATTTACACAGAAATTTGCAGGGATGACCAAGCGGGAAAGTCGTCCGCTGCTCCAATATTTATATACCCATTGCAATAGCGAACCGTTTACGTGCCGTTTTCGGTGGGAAGATAACTCCATGGCGTTTTGGGACAACCGGTGTACGCAGCACTATGCGTTGAATGATTATCATGGTCATCGACGGGAAATGCATCGAGTCACCATCAATGGGGAGCGGCCAGCGTGACGAGATCGACCGTATATTTTGTGTGGGCAGGGGTAGTGCTGTTGGCTGGTGCGGCCTGGTCACAGGAAAAAACCGATGAGCTGGATTTGCTGGATCAGATGCTGGTAGACATGCAGGATCAGACTCGGTCGGAACTGGTAGATAGAGTGCGTTCGCTGGAAATAGAAAATGCGGATCTGCTGGAACAAAATATGACGTTGGAGAATGCACTGGAAAGTGATGGTGCTTCTGGGTWGGAAGCGATTCTTGGTGAGTTAATGGCAGAGAATGCGGATCTCCGTGAGACGATACATCTCCTGATGAAACGGATTGCTGCTGTGGAAAGCGGCGTAACGGTGGAGCCAAAATCGTCAACGGATGAAAGAGGGAATTCAGGCAGACCGTTAAATTTTGATCCTTCGGAATCACGACCCGATGCAGAATTCGAAATAATGAAAGAGTGGGGTCGAAGCCCGGAAGTGACGGCAGGAATGCCCGGGAATGTATCGTCGCTGAAGGGCATGTCGGTGTATGTGTATCCCGGATTGAGCGATGCTGATTTGGAGACGTTGGCCCGCTACCTCCGCTCCGAATATGATATGTATGACAATATCAATATTGAAGTTTTTAATAATGCTGAAGCAGCTCGGAATTTTGCGGATTCAGGGCGGGCAAGTCCATTGCACAGAGTAGTAAGTATATCGAAGCATCGCAAATCGGGGCGTGACATGCTGTTTTTATTTCGAGACGGGCAAGCCAGAGAGCTACTGAAATGAAATCATATCATCTGTGGATATGGACGGGGATTATTTTGTTGTTGGCGGGGTGTGATCGTTCTGTTTTGGAAGGACGAGTGGTGGATGAGCAGGGAGAGGGGCTTCCCGGTGTGGCGGTTATGCTGGCCGGTACGAATTATCAGGCCTTAACAGACGCGTTGGGGGAGTATCGATTTGTATGTCCTCCCGGCAAGTACGACGCGCAGTTTGCCAAGAGCGGATACAGCCTGGGTGCGGCGGCGGTGGATACATCGAATCGGCGTTGGACGAAGATGGAATCGGTGTCGTTGTGGAATTTACCGCCGAAAGAGGGGGTCTATATTGTTGAACATAATCGATATCGGGCGGCAGCATGGGTTATCCCCAAACAATATTTTATGGTTGATGGGGCGATGGGTTTTGGAACACAGCGAAGTCCGGAGATGTATACCGATGACGATCTGCCTCAAATTTTATGTTATAAAATGCCGCGTTATGATGTTCGGTTATCGCGTTTGCAAGAGGTAACAGCAAAATTGCCTTCGGATGATTCCCAGACGTTTTCGGTGTGGACGGCGGGGGGGACGATGACAACGGATTTGACTCCGGTGGTGGATTCCGACGTGACRCTGCTKCAATTAGATGTGATGGAGCCGCTGCAGCCGGGGTATTATGCCATTCATTGGGGTGCGCTGGAGGGGTATTCCACTATTCATGATCGGATGTATGTGTTTGAAGTGAGAGAGCCCGTGGTGCCGATATTGGATGCGGTGGAGCCGCGCATGGAATTGACACCGACTCGGGAGGAACGTCAGATAAGCAGGCCGAAGATAGGGGATGCCCCTTGATATGTGCAAAGTGTTACGCTGATTCTTGGAATTTCACGATGGGACGAGTTGAAATTGACTGAATGTCGGTATTGATTTATTATGGTGCTGCTTTAAACTGTTGGGTAGCAGTAATGACTGTTTGGGGATATTTATGTTGAAGCGTTGGTTGAATATTTTATTATTGGTCCTTTTGTCCATAGCGACCCCCTCTGCACAAGCCGGATTTATTAGCGATGTTCGGGATTTGACATGGGAAGAGGGTTCACTTCGCCTTGAGATATCGGGGCTTGCGGGGTTGCGATCAGGAGGGAAATCTCGTACAGGAGATATAAATATAAACGGTACCGTAGAGAGAGAATTCAAACTATATGAAAAGCTGAGTGTGGGGCTGCGCGCTCATCCGCTGTTTTTTTACGATGAAGAAAATTCAGATGGAGAAACTATCTGGGGCACGGGTGTGGGTGTGACCACGCGATGGTATTTTCAGGGGGATGAAAAAGGCTGGTTTGGAGAAATAATGGAATCGGTTATTGTACATTCAGAGGAATTTAGAGGAAACTCGACCAATTTTAATCTTCTGACCGAGGTGGGWGTAGGCTATAAATTTGAAAATAATTGGCATGTGRCCKGGAAATGGCGGCATTTGTCGAATGGKGGAATYGGAWCGCGTAATTCCGGAGTRAATGGCGTAGGTGTGGGGATAGGCTTCACATTTTAGTGATTGAAGCGGTCCTCCTGYCAATTTTATAAGATGGTGTAGGCATTAGGTGAATGGAACAAAGCAATATATCTTGGAGAAAGATGACATGACGAAACCCAAGGCAGAACGTCGAAATCATCCTCGAAGTCAACGCGGCTTTAGTTTGTCGCGGAGTGATGATGGTCTTCTTGATCATGTGGACAACATCAGCTGCAGCGGGGTGCTGTGCCATACGCAGCGTCCTCTTCCTGAAATGACGAAAATGGAAATTGTGCTGGGGCTYCCCGATGCAGATGGTCACGAGATTTGTGCAGAAGGGGTGGTGGTGCGGTGTACTGCCGAGGAGCCCGATCACACGCTGTTTAAGGTAGCGATTCTGTATACGAAACTTGATGACAACGATTATCGGGCCATTGATGCGTTTGTCGAACAAGACTTAAATCAGTGATTCTCCATTGGCTGCATCATGGTAGCTCGTAGTGAATTCGTATAAGCAACAAATATTGAAGAAGACGGATCGTACGCTTCTTTTGTGGTGTGTTTTGGTGTTGGGTATCACAGTATTGTATCCCAGTATTCGCTTGGTGGTATCGGCGGTACRGCAGTGGCAGTGGGATGTGGTATTGCAGGGAGTCGGACGAGAAGCCGCTGTTAATACATTGGTCATGTGCTTTTTGTCCGTGGGGACTTCGGGTGTATTGGGCACGGCGTTGGCCTTCTTTGTGGTGCGCTGGTCTTTCCCCGGTAAGGCGGCACTGTCTGCCCTGGCATATCTTCCGTTCGCATTGCCTCCGCTGGTGGGTACGTTGAGTTTTTATTATTTGATCGGCGCGGATGGATTATTCCCACGATTTATACATTATGCCAGTGGGTCAGATTCATTTGAGATAAGCGGGCCAGTAGCGATTCTGACGGTGCATACGTACTCGTTCATGGTGTATTTCTACGCTATGGTTTCGGCAGCATTGGAGGGAATGGATGCTTCGCAAGTAGAAGCGGCACGTACTTTGGGGGCATCCCGATGGCTGGCGTTTCGAAAAGTTACGGTACCTGCATTGAAGCCGGCGTTGCTGGGGGCTTCGCTTTTGGCCTTTATGACGTCGGGGGCATCGTATAGCGCCCCGTTGTTTTTCGGCAGTGATTTTCCTTATTTGAGCGTGGAAGTGGTCAACCAGCGCAATCAGTTTAATCCTGGGGGATCGCTGACGTTGGCTGTGGTATTGGCATGTGTTTCACTGATGGGGGTATTGGTTTTTCGCAGCCGAACGACGGCTTCAGGTACAGCATCCAAAGGTACACCGCGACAGGTAACCTCGAAGTCAGGCCGATTGTTAGCGGGAGTAAGTGCTTGGGCTGTTATTGCGCTGCTGCTGACACCGCATTTAAATATCGTGTGGCTGTCATTTGTGAATCATCGGGAATGGTATACAGAAATAGTGCCTCGGGTATTTACGTTGGATAATTATGTGACGCTATTTAATGAGGATTCCGCGTTTCGACCCATTCGGAATAGTATATGGATGAGTGTGATCGCGGCGTTGGGTACCATCGTGGTGGGGCTACCTGCGGCATATCTTATTGGGCGGGGTCGACGCGGTGCGGCCTGGATCAATGTGCTGGTGATGATTCCCTGGGCGTTGCCAGGTACGGTAGTAGCGATGAATTTGATAGCGGCATTTAATGATCCGTGGCTGCCCATATACAACACGGTCTGGATATTACCCCTGGCCTATTTTGTGCGTTTCATACCGTTATTGACGCGTATGGCCACGGCCTCCGTAACGCAGTTTGATGCTACGCTTATTGAGGCGGGCCAGACGTTGGGAGCCTCGCCCTGGTATTGTTTCAAACATATCGTCGTGCCGCTTATGGCTCCGGCATTATCGGCGGCTACGGCGTTGGTATTTGCATCGAGTCTGGGGGAATTCGTGGCAACTATTTTACTGTATACTCCGGCCAATCTTCCTATCGCTATCCAGATAAATCAGGAATGGCGCGGATCGGGCGTGGGATCGGCCTTTGCCTATAGTGTGCTGCTTATGCTGCTGGTATCGGGTACATTTCTACTGTCACGCCGATTCGGATCGCGTGCAGTTTGAGAATACAGCTCGACTGATTTACAATATACCTAACATCCATAACCAGTGGAATCTATTCTATGAATATACAATTGTTTGGTTCTGAAGCGGAGAAGCTTCTTCCTATGATAGAGCAGTATGCCGATCTTACGTTGGTTGAGGAAGACCCGGAGGTGGTGGTGTGTTTCGGCGGAGACGGTACGCTGCTGGAAGCGGAGATGCAATGGCCTAACGTGCCGAAAGTGCCTATCCGCAATAGTCGACGAGGTATTCGATGTATTCCCAATCCGCCGGAAGAAGTGCTGGCTCGTCTGGCTGTGAATGAATTGGTACGACGAGAGCATTTGAAGTTGAAATGCAGTGTATCCCATGCTGAAAAGGGGCGGTCCGATACGGTTCTGATGGCCATCAATGAATTCAGTGTACACATGGGGCGGTCAAACTCATCGGTGCGATTTAAAATGTGGCTGGATGGGCAACAGTATGGGGAAGCCAGTGATAAGGAATTCATTGGGGATGGATTTATTGTGAGTACGCCGTTTGGCAGTACAGCCTATTTTAACAAGATTACCCGGTGTATTTTCTGGTCGGGAATCGGAATTGCGTTTATGTATGCGAATCARCATACGAATCATTTAATTGTKTCAGARACRTCATGTATTGAGGCAGAAATAACTCGAGGTCCAGCTATTCTTGCCCACGATAATTCTTCCACCTATATTGATCTTCAGGAAGGGGATCGATTATCGATTGTGCGTTCAGAGAAACCAGCCGTGTTATTGATGATGGAGTAACTAAGCGGAGGGTTAGCCTACTTCGGAGTCCATGTGGATCCGCGACCCGGTGGTGACTCTCTGCCCCTGGTATTTTCCCCGATACGGATTATCCACTACGCCGTCGGCCATTGCCATGACCAGTTGACAGATTCGGCGACCCGCTTCGATACGCATGGGGGCGGCATTGGCGTTATAGAGTTCCAGCGTGATGGCCCCTTCAAATCCCGGATCGACCCAGCCTGCATTTTGGATGAACAAACCCAGACGGCCAACCGAGCTGCGCCCTTCGACAAAGGCGGTGAGATTATCCGGTAGGCGGATCACTTCGCGAGTTGTGGCCAATACAAAGCCGTGTGTGGGGATAATAAATTCATCGGCAGTGACTGCTTCGTAACTCGGGGCTTCCGACATGGAGTAGATGCCGCTAGTGGCCTTGGGCGTGAGGAAGGTGTCCCCCAGACGCAAGTCGACAGAGGCCGGTTCAATTTGTTCCGGGTCCAGCGGGTCAATACCCAGCTCGCCGGATTTAAGCATACGTTTAATGGTTTTATCGGATAGAATCACRCTATTTTCCCTGTTGCTGAAACGGTTTAAGAAACCATTGTATGAAAGCGGATAGCCCATTGCAACGTAGCTACGGGGAGTCGCGTTAATACGCCCATAACTTGAGTAGAGTGCGGTACTGTGATAAAATACGCGCTTGCTTTTACGGATGTACCCGTAGCTCAGCTGGATAGAGTGCCTGGCTACGGACCAGGAGGTCGGGGGTTCGAATCCCTCCGGGTACGCCATTTAAACTATTGAATACCAACAGCTTAGRGATAAGAGTTGTTGGTATTTTTTTTCGTCAAAAAGTCGACTGTATAACACGTTGTATAACATCCCGGATCAGTTTCTGGYYTGTAAGGCTCTAATTCTTGAGGTATTCTCATCGAGTGAAGTGCTTGCTTGTTCTGCGACTGCCCTCTCTTTTCGCTCAATGTTTGCGGGGTCTAAAATCGTAATTGTGAACGAATAGATTTTAAGGCGCCTTTTCTCTGAAAACGGCGTTCTTGAATTTTCAAACTTAGAGTACCTGAGTGTTCAACAGAAGGTCGAGTCTATCAATCCCTATATTTTGGCTGATCGCTAATAGGTCGATGTACAAAACGAATAGCATCCCGATATTAATTGAATTGTGTTAGTATTCCGACTCATGAATTGTCAGAAATACCAACATAAGAATACCGAGGATGCAGCATCTGTGAAGAGTGCGGAAACAAGCTTGAACGGTTCTGCGGATCCTGTGGCGCCGACAATTCTCCTGCTGCGAAATTTTGCCGTAACTTACAAAGTATGCATATTTCGGATATGTACGTGGAATCAATATGGAAATATGACTAACTGATTGTAATCTTCACAAATCGAGTTAGAGACATTCTGGTCTCAACTGAATCGAAACATGTAGGGAAGTCCATATGGAGAAAGCAAATCGTTTCCTGGCGATACTTTACGCGATCACTTTGGGTGTCGCTGAAACTGCGATGAACTGGGGCAATTGGCAATACGCCCCGCTCTGGTTCGTGGACTACTTCGTAGTGGCATGGTTGCTTTTCGGTGTGCTGACAAGAGACCGGGAAAAGTCTGCGCGAATCCTGATTGGTGCTTGGGCCTTCGCGCTATCCATGATGTATATGGCGCTCGCGATCATGACTGAGCCGATTTCGGGCGGCGTTCAGGAAATTTCTGCGGAGGTCGTCGGCTTCATTGGTGGGTTTATTGCGACATCGATCGCTGGTCTCGTGCTGTCATACAAAATCGGAAATAAGAAACATTCAGTTGCTGATGGTAAGGACCAGTAGCTCGATGAATTCTGGAGCACATACAAGGGTAACAGCAGGACGTGACTGCCCGTTCCCGAGATGGATACACGATTGTGCCTCCGAAGTGGACCCCGGATGCTGGACAGTGGTTTAAGTGTATCTCCTTGAGTATATTACTTCAAAAGGAGATGGATTATGGGACGAAAGCGACGGAATCATGAACCTGGATTTAAGGCGAAGGTAGCTCTTGCGGCTTCGCGCTTCCATGATTACGCCTTGCCCGGAATGCGCTGGAGTGCTTCTGCAAGCATTTTGTGAAAGCTGTGCAAAGTCGACTCCTGCATGCTCAGTGGGCCTCCTGTGTAAGCACGACTACGGGTACCGCTTTGTACGTTTTCACAGACTGGAATGTCTTCCATGTGTATTTGAGTGATCATCGCTCTACCAAATTCCACCATCTCTTTTTGAGCGGCGAGTTCGGGCGGCATGAGCATGTGAATTCGCAAGTGAATATGATCGTGACGATCGATCTGCATTTCGTACCAAAGTGCAATTGGATTGTATTTACGGTTCTGTGCAAAAAGTAGGGTAGGAAATATCTGAAAGACCCAGAACCTTGATTCGCCTTCGGCCGCAGGATTCTCCAGCGCGATACAAGGGCCGTGAACCGTCATCTCGTGGGTGCCTTTCGCTGGATTGGACTTTTGCAGGGATTCTGAGTGGGGTCCGATATGATGGTAGGACTCCATAAAGTTCTCCAACATCACTTTCCAATTCCACGGCGAATCCCAGTCGGTTACGTCTGCCACTACAGCTTTGTTCAGATTGGATTCCGAAAGAATTTCATCCACATCCGTCAACTGGGGAGCCAGAGGCTCAGCGTTCGGGTCCAAATTGACAAGGATGAAACCTTGCCACTCCTCAAGGGCAAACTTGGGAAGTTTGCAATCGCTGGTTTTGAAATCACTGCGCTCATCCATGAAGGGAGCGCTTACAAGCTCTCCTTCAAGATTGTAGGTCCACAAGTGATAAGGACAGGTAATCCGTTTTGAATTTCCGCTTCCTTCGACTATAGTATGACCGCGATGCTGGCATATTCTGGACAGCGCACGCAACGTACCCGATTGATCCCGCAACACGACGATATCTTCGCCGAAGAGATTTACGGACTTGTAGTCGCCGGGTTCCTCTAGTTCATCCCAGCGTGCAACAGCATGCCAACCGGGCCGAAGCACACGTTCGACTTCGAGTGCAAAGAATTCAGGATCGTGGTAACAGATGCCGGGCATTGAACGTCCAGGTGCATCTTCCTCTGCCGTCTTGGCTAGTTCAGCAACGATTTCTTCCGTAGTCATGTTTCTATTCCTCTCGGTTTAGGTTTGGATGATGGTTTACTTCGACAGCGCGTGGTCGGAAAAGCGAAATGAGTGCCACAAGACACCAGATGCCCTCAAGAATGACGAAGGGCATGTAGTCAATCAGCCATGAAGCATAGGCTGCAAACCCTGCGCCGATTGCGTTGGAGCCCTGATAAACACGGGAGCAGACCTTCACCCACCCCCAAAGATTGGCGAAAAAGGCTCCTAACAGGATTGCGACACCTATGTATCCAAACATTTCCATGACAGGTAATTTATCACTTGATAAATCATTTGTCAAGTGATAAATTACTACTTGGAGACTAACTGCCAGGAGGCTACATGAATACTGAAGTAAAACAACAACGGCGAAATCTATCGAAAGAACGTCGCGATGAAATTATCAGTGCATTTCGTAGATGTGTGTCTCGATCTGGTTTGGAGTCATGCTCCATGCGCCACATCGCTGCCGAAGCCGGGGTAACTCAACCCTTGCTCAGTCATCACTTCGGCTCACGCGCGAAGCTCGTCGAAGCGCTGGTCGATCATGTGATTCAGGAATACGAAAATGTCCGAAAAGTAAAACTCGCAAGCGTAGTTGAAATGGGTGATGCAGAAAGTTTGATTGAATTTTTGTTCGGTGGGGACTTCAATGAAATATCTGCGACGGACAAGGGGCTTTTCCTGGAATTGCAGGCGGCAGCGGTCAGAGACGAATCTACACAAGCAGTGCTAAGTAGTGTCTACCATCAATTCGAGTCCGATATCACCGACATTTTGTCAAAATTGCACCCCAATTCGTCATCTTCAAAATGTGAAGCTGTCGCTCACGCACTTGTCTGTATGGCAGAAGGTTTTGACATGTTCCAGGCGGCAAACCTGCGACAAATGACAGAGATTGATATCCGTGATTGCGCTCGGGCAATGCTTCTTTCGCTCGTGAAATAGATCCGCTACGTGTAAGTCTGGGAGGACAACGAAATTGAATACAGATTCCGAAGAAACCGTGCGAGATGACCCTCKRAAAATGTCTACTATCGGCATCGGTGCAGGACTGATGTTGGGGCTATTAGGTAGCGTGCCAATCCTGTATGCGAATATTACGCCTGTTACAATCTCTAGCCTCATTCGAGATGCTGGTTTTAGTCCGGAAGAAGCGGGTTTTGTTTTTACCATTAATATGCTCGGCACAGCATTTGGAGGCTTCGGTATCATATTCTTTGTGGAGCGTTTGGAGTGGCGCTGGGCGGCGGGTTTCTTGTTGAGCGCATTGATTGTTATTGAGGTCGCATCGTCCTTCATGCACACTCCCGCTCCGCTGTATGGCATACGGCTTCTGCACGGCCTGGTTGGAGGAGCGCTTTCGGGCATTATCCTGTCGGTCGTGTCGCGCACACATAAGCCCGAACGCATAATGGCCTTCAATCTGATGTTCCTCTTGCTTTTGGGAGGTGTTCTGACCATGGTTCTTACCCCAATGATCGCAAATCAAGGAACAGCCATTATCTGGTGGTCACTTGCAGGGTACTACGTTATTGGGCTGTTACTGCTTCCCCTGATTCGTGTGTCAGAATCGGCGCAAAAGACGGAGCGTGGGTATTCGTTGAAGCAGGCAGATGCACTTTACATACTCCTAGCAATGGCGGCATTGTTCTTTTATCAAAACGGAAACATGGCAATCTACGCGTACGTGATCCAATTGGGGAGCAGCTACAAATTGGACGGGAGTCTTGTTGGAACGGTTGTCGCAATTTCGCTTTGGATCGGTGGACCTGGAGCACTGCTCGTCGCCTGGTGGTCTATTCGAAAGGGTCGACTCCGCCCCATGTTCATAACGACTTGCGCGATGGCAGTATCGGTACTCGTACTCCTGTCTCCGACTCAGGCAGGCTACATCGTCGGTACCATTGGATTCGGTATCGCGTTTAGTATGTCGTACCCCTACGTCATTGGCATCACCCTTGAATTGGATAACACGGGAAAGCTCGGTGCCGTTGCAGGTCTCATCAGTACCCTTGGTCTTGCATCCGGACCGACTGTCGCTTCGCTCCTTGTTGTCGACGATACGTATTCGCGAACGCTTCTTTTCGGATCCGCAGCATTATTCGCCAGTGCGTTTCTCGCGTTGCCAACAGCACGCATGCTGGATCTTATGAACCCGACCGAAAGGGTACATTGGTAGAGTTTGAGGATGTCATGTTCGTTGAGGGTGTAAAAATGTCGTCGGGCGCGTTTCACAATGATGTAAAGTTTGGATAATTCCCCTGCTGCGTTGGCCATCTATGAATTGATGCAGGAATATCCAGTTTGGGAAAAGACTGCACAAGACCTGCTCAGGGAACTTGATAAGCATAATATTGATGCATGGCCAAAGACCCCGGAAAGTCTCACTCATCTGCTCCGCAGAATGACTCCTGCATTCGAAGAATTCGGCCTTCAGGTTGAGTTTTTGCCGCGTGAACGAAATCGTCGGCTCATCCGCATCACAAATACAGAATACTCGGAGGGAAACTGTCACGACCGTCACCAAGAGGAGTTGAACATGGACGATCAGCCGTATTGACAGTTGTGACAGTTACAAACATGTAATTTAGCAACTAGGAATAATCARACACCGTTTAGACGGGAGGTAAACCGATGGACCGCGAAGAAAATGGGCGATTTGGAAAGGGAAACCCCGGGGGACCAGGGAGGCACCCGAGAAGTACCGAGGTCGCTTACATGAATGCACTCATGGAGGAGTGTGATGTTGAAACGTGGCGGAAAATCGCTAAGTTGGCTGTGGAAGACGCGAAAGGCGGGGATGCATGTGCCCGTGAATGGTTGGGACGTTATTTGATTGGGGCACCCAAGGAATCAGCCCCGAATCTGGTATCAGTTCAACTTGCATTGTTGAGTGAGATAGATCCGGTTCTGATGGTATATGCTAAAAAATGATTGACGAGCAAACTGAAGAATTATTTGGATCAGACAGCGCTCGCGCTAAGCAATTAGCCGAAGAACTGATGCGTGCAGATTAGAGTTCCCACTAGAATACCATCATATTCTTCTTCGTAGAGTTCTCAGAGTACATTATGGTTGCTAGATAATTAAAAGCGGTAGCTGAGTCAAACCTAAGCTCAAATAAAGGAGGCTATTTTCAATGTTTACAAATTTAAGTTGGCGCCGTTTTTCTTTAACCACTCTTTACGCTCGCGGTAATCCGGCATCACTTTATCCACCTCATTCCAAAACGCATCCGAGTGATTATGGTGATGCATGTGGCAGAGTTCGTGGATGACAATGTAGTCGATGACTTTGGGCGGCGCCATCATACATTTCCAATGAAAGGCCAATGCGCCGTTCTTGGTGCAGTTCGCCCACCTGTAGCTCATGTCTTTGATCTTGATCGAAATGGGTGTCACGCCGACCTTAGAGGCGTAGAAGCCCACACGCTTGCTGATTCGATCAAGACCCTTGTCAGTGTAATACTCCTCAAAAGCTGTTTTTGCCGCTTCGGGCCCGCCTTCATCGATCAGTTTCCGGTCAAGGCAAAAGCGGCCCTCTCTGAGTTTCAGATCGCATGATTTCCCTGTTACAAGCGACAAGCGATAGGAGCGGCCCAAGTACAGGAAGGTTTCGCCGTTGACCCACTCTCGGACAACCGCCGTTGCATTCAGGTCGCGCCACTCGGCAAGGTTCCGGTAGATCCACATGCGTTTGCTTTCAACCACAGCGTCGACTTGCTCAGGACTATAATCTACGGGTGGACGTACTGCAATTTTCCCATCGCGTTCAATGACGATATCCGTCGTCGTTCGTTCGCTGCCGGGGAGCAGTTGGTAATCAATATCGCGTACCCGTCGGGCATTCATGATCGCAGCCCCTCGGATACGTCCTTTATCAATTCATCGTGTCTATTTTTCGCCAGTTTCATAATCTCAATCGCAACACGCTCACGGTTTTTCTTCAGTTCAATTATACCGGTTAAGGTCAGCGCTGTCTTGATGTCACTACGGATTCTTTTTTGTTTGTCGGGATTGTTCCAAAAGTCGATGCTGCCAATACTGTCTTGCAAGATATCAACGATGGACTCCATCAGTACCTTCATAATACCCTTTGCATTCGACGGCACTTTGCCGCCTTCAAAGRCCTCATTAGCGATATGTGCGTAGAAGGTGGTCGCCTCCTTACTCATGCCTTCCTCGCCGGTCTTACGGCCCTCCAACGCTTCTTTACGCAGCTTCTCCAACTCTTCCGCGAGCCGCGCCCATTGGTCCTGGTGTAGGTTAATCAAATTCTCGACCTTCTCGGACAGGCTTTTGTAAAAGGCGGGGTCCTCGTCATTATGGACGGTGCAATGCCTGCGAATGGCGTGTTCCATTTCACTTGCTCGGGCTTCCTCATTGTCTCCAGAGTGTTTATGGAGGTTTTCAATAAAATCGTCGGACAACAGTTCAACAGGCGGGACTTTGGGGTTGATGCCCAAACTGATCAGGTACTCGTTGATCAGGTCTTTAATTTTGGCCCCGGCATCGCCGAAGTCTATACTGCTGTCCTTGTAACGCTCTTTCGCGACACTCAGGATGTAGCCAAAGCGTTTCGCGGGTACGCGATAGGATTGAGCATCTCGATGGCGTATAACGATATCCATGCTCATCAAAAAGTTTTTCAGATACACGTCGAAGTCGGCGCGTATTTTCTCGTCTTTCAGTACATTCACCGCCTCGTGTACGACAGCAGCATCGGCTTGGACACCGGACAGGTTGCCTTGCACGAAATCTTCCAGGTGTGCCACGTTGTGCTCCGCAAACAATTGAAGCAGGCGTTGATAGCGCTCGTCCAAAACTGGCATTTCCGACGAAACGCTTTTTAGCCCCAGCGCCAGTTCCTGCTGCTCATCCGCAGCCGCGTACAAGGTCAGTGCGTCGGTGATGTTTTCCGTTAATCCGATGTAATCGACAACATACCCACGCGTTTTACCCTTCTTGACTCGATTGGTACGCGCCACCGCTTGCAGCAAGGTGTGTTCCCGAATTTTTTTGTCGATATACATGACCTGTTCAATCGGTGCATCGAAACCAGTCATGAGCATGTCGCACACGATCAGAAAGGCTATACCGGTATGGGACTTGTCCGGATTATCCATATCGAAAGGCCGACAGAAGTTTGCCACGGCATCACTGGATCTGGCTTGCTTGCGAGCTTCCGTGACGTAGGCGGCCTCATTGGTGCCGTCGCTGGAAATAACGACCGCCGCTTGGAGAAACGATGTTTTCGCAATCAGCTCTTCGTCCGGTTCGAGTTCGTCTTTAAGGGCCTGCACGCGCGAGCTGAGTTCATCGGTGATAGCTGCCTGATAACGAATCGCGGCCAATTTTGAGTGGCACACCACCTGCGCCTTGAAGCCGTTTGGAAAAATCTGCTCCAAGTAATGGTCCACCATGTCTTCGGCGATGGCTTTGATTCGCTCTTCRGCTTCCAAAATATCACCGGTGGCACCGTATTTCTTCTTGATCGCCAGTATCTCTTCTTCACTCCGGTCTTTAAACAGGTTTTCAAACTGCGCCTCAAACCCGGCTTTGTCGTTGAGCGCGGTATCGGATGTTTTACCTTCGTACAATATCTGCACCGTAGCGCCGTCATTCACTGCATCCATCAGGCGATAGGTGTCAATGTATTCCCCGAAGCGCTTGTGGGTTTTTTTCTCACCGTGGCGCTCAGTGATGAGCGGGGTGCCGGTGAACGCAATGCGTGCGGCATTGGGGAAGGCTTCGAAGATGTTGTCGCCCAAGTCGGATCCCTGGGTGCGGTGGGCTTCGTCGATCATCAGAACGATTCTTGATGAGTCATTCACCAGGCCGAAAGTCTCGCTGGAAGGCATGCCCTTGTAGGTGCCCAGCGCTTCGGCAACACTGATGGGCAGACTCTGATCGCGCTGTTGAAATTTGTGCACCATTACCATATTTATATCAGAGCTGTCGTTGGACAAATCCCTGCGCAATGCCTTGGTGTCCTCAATGATGTTTACACGCCCGCCTATCAACGTGGCGGTAACGGTAAGCTGGCGTTCCAAATCGACGCGATCGTTGATGAGTAGAATTTTGTAGTCATTCAAATCCTTCGAGGTGCGCAGCATGCGCGCCACGAACACCATTGTCAGACTCTTGCCGGAGCCTTGGGTATGCCATACGACACCGCTTTTTTCCTCCACGGTCGTACCGTGGCGAAGGCGCTCGATAATTTTGTTGGCGGCACGAAATTGCTGGTAACGGCAGATTACCTTGATGCGATGCCCGTCCTCCGTATCCATGAAGATCGAAGAGGTACGTAGCATACTCATCAAGTTGGTTTTGTTGAGCATCCCGCTGATGAGCTGCTGTTGTTGGTTCTTGTCCTGCGCGGAAGCGTCATCGTTGGGCCATWGGGTTTTCCAGGGAAAAAAGTGCTCCGGGCCTGATGTGATTGTGCCGTAATCCGCTTTGAGTCCACAGGTGCGAATCACGATCATGGAGGTGTGGAACAGCTTAGGTTCCCCTTCTTTGAGGCCCTGCTGCTTCGTGGTTTTGCGCTGATTCATGTAGCGCCGTAATTGCTCAAAGGCTTCGGGCATGGGGTTCGCGCAATTTGCCCCGCCTTTTTTGCATTCCACCACGATCAACGGGATGCCGTTCACGAATAGAACGATGTCCGGGATGATGAACTGTTTAACGCAGCCAGGCGTATCGATGCGAAACTGGTTAATCGCGTGGAAGGTGTTGTTTTCCGGGTTGTCAAAATCGATCAGTTTAACGACCGGGTCTTGCTCGTCGGTCACCTCGTTCACGTCCACTTGCGCCTTGAACAACAGTTTCTGAATGTTCTCGTTTGCTTCTAGCAAGGTGCGGTTGGGCTGGCGTGATATCTGATCCTGTAAATCCTGAATCTGTTTGGGGGTCAGCCATTTTTCCCCGGTCGAGGTAGTGTTGATTTTTGAGACCGCAGTCGCAAACACCTGGGGCAATATCCATTCGCGAAAGGATTGGCGCAGGCTTTTCGTCGGGTCATGGGGAATGTCCGGCCCCTGGTCGATACTGACCCAGTCCAGCTCCGCGAGTTGTTGAAGAAACGGCTGTTCGACTTCCGTGTATTCAGACATGCTACATGCTTACTTGTTCTAAACGTTCCAATGCAATCCCAATTACGCGTTCATCAAACAATCTCAGTTTCCTGTCAGCCCATTTCCTGCCCGTGGGCCAGTTTGCAATGCCCTCACGAATCCCATCAACCGTAGCTTCGCATCCCTCTTTGAAAATCAGCCAATCCACCGTCGCCAAAAGCTCCATCCCGAAAGGTGATTCGAAACCATCAATAACTTCAGAGGTTTGCTCCAATATCGGTAGGTATTCGGACGCTTCCGTGCGCAAGTACGTGTTCACCAACTCCCGCTTGGAATCGTTGAACCAAATGACGTCAAGCGGATCAGAATCGGGAATCCGTTTTTCGCTCTGTAAGTAACTTCCGTCCAATCCATTCAGTAAATGACTCAAACGATTCGCGTAAGGTCCATATATATTTGCCTCGAATTGAAGAGCCAGCGAATTTTCMATTCCCTGCGATTCRATARCYCGYTCAAGAAACCAGGCCAACTTCTGAATTTCCAGTTGACTGCATTCCATACCCAAAATCCAGTAACGCCGCACCAATTCGGCAATCAACGCGCGCGGAGGTGTCAGCTTTTCAACGCCTTCGCGTTTCGCGACGTTCTGATACTTTGCCGTGGGTTCGAATACAATGATTTCCACATCATCTATGTCGGATAATGCCTTGTCTATTTCGGTGCGGACCATTGACCAGTCCAGTCCACCATTCCCGGCGCCCAGTGGTGGAAGAGCTATCGATTTTACATTGTATTCGCTGATGACTCGTTTCAGGTCTTGGAGACCGTCCACGATCCATTCCATCTTGGACTTAGCACGCCAATGYTGCTTCGTRGGGAAGTTGATGATCCAGCGGGGCCCCATGAGTTCGCCCGTATCGGTCACGAACATCTCKCCAGTACGMRCYTGCTCGGCTTTACATGCAGTGGCGTATTCTTTCATGTTCTTCGGAAATTGTTCCTTGAACATCAACGCGATACCTTTACCCATCACGCCGACGGTGTTCACGGTGTTGACGAGCGCGTCTACCTTCGCTTCAAGAAGGTTCCCCTGTGTGTACGTAATCATCAGAAATACCATCCACTCATTGCTAGAACATTGAGTTCAATTCCTCGTTTACTTACCTGCCTTACTATATTGGATCGTATTGAATCCGTATAGCAAATTATCCCGATTAGCGCTTCCATTGACAGATGTTGATAAATGAGCGCTTCGGCCTGGTATCTCTCTATCTTGTACCGCGCCTATCTATAATTTCTTGATTGMYRAYRSCRWYYYWGKMYKSTRRYWKWKTSSKWYYKKYRMTWSRWTSYRMMMYWTTGTCCAGAACCCACGGTAAATTATCGATGTGTACAATCCGCCATATCGTCGCGTYCTCAGCATTCAGCTTTCGATAGTATTTCACCATCAGGCCGTCTCCACTTCATCGACGTTGACAGGGACTTTTCCGGTCAGAAGATCGTGCATTAGGCCAGATTTTTGTAGCAGAAGTTTTTCAAGGTTACTTTCCTCTTTTCTTGTCATGCTCTCGACGCTCCAAAGGCGTTCTGAAATGCCTTTCTGCTCGTCTGGGGCGGGAAGCGGAATCCTGAATTCACCCAGCATATCAGTGTTGAGGTTTGGTTGATCGTTTCCACGAGCCACCTTTGTTCTCAGCGTAATTATTTGGCTATACAAAAAATAGTAAATATAAAGCTGGTTACAGTTGTCATGCAAATCCAGGAACGCGGCAATACCATCGTTTGCGCAGCCAGTGAGATTCAGTATCTTTGGGACCCCACAGCCATATCCGCTATTTGAAATAACCAATGTTCCGGTCTCAAGTACACGGCTATACGCTGCACCTTGTTCCGTTAGCATGGTCCTGGTCTCATTCAAAAATGGCCAGTCTTCGCGACTAAGTTCACCTACAGTAATCCACGGAATGTGATCGCCATCGAAAAACCTTGGATCTTTTGCCGGGCGAGGCGTAGAGCCGCGCACAACGTTTGAAACTTCTCTGAGTTGTGTGAATTTCCACTCCATGGGAATCCAGCCGATTGGGGTTTGTTTGTAGAGGTGTGGGGCTTGTTCTCTGGGGGGGCGGAGTTTACCGTCGGCGGTGATGCCACGGGTAAACAGGTCGTGCATCAAACCCGCCTTAATCTGCTGGTATTTTGCAATCAGCGCCTCGGTTTTTTCGATGGCGAGGTCGATTGTTTCCAAGATACTTGTGATTTTATTTTGACGGGCCCGACAGCAAGGAAACGTTAGCGAGAGTTTTGTTAATGATGCCTTGTTTAAGGTGGCCCCTTTAACTGCCGTGTCGGTAATTGCATTTTTTGCAACCGGAGGAAGAATGTAGTACAAGTAACTGGAAGTAATTTGGTCGTTCTTCGGTACTATTGCTGCAATCGCTTCATTGGTATAAAGGTTTTTTCCAGCGATTGCCGCTCGACCAATACTAAGTTTAAAGCTCATAATAAGCGTACCGCTTTTTACAGGTTTTACATTCGAATTAAGAACGCCTCGTATAGTAATCTGCTCCTTTGATTCGTCAATTATTCTGGATTTCAAATCCGCAATGGAAACCCAATACTCGCCGTCTTCGGAATTCACAGCCCAATATTTAGGGATTTCCCGAGAGGGAGTTCCCCCAATATTTATCGATGCAATATCCCCAAGAGCCTTAGTGCACCAATCACTCATACCCTAGCTCCACCATGAAGGCCTGAAGCTGTTCGCTTGCGGCGTCGCGTTCGTCTTCGATTTGTTTGGCGGTTATGGCGTATTTGGTCCAGAGGCTTTCGATGGCTTTGATGCAGGCGCGTTGGTCAGCGCGCAGGTAGGCTTGGTAGGTGCTGAGCAACACCTTTCGCAGGCGTTCGATGATGACGGTGCGAGCTTCGTCGTTGGAGATTTTCGCGCGGGCGCTTTCGACCAGTTCGTCCCGCTTGTTTTCGGTTCCTCGGATGGTGGCTTTTAGTGATTTGACTTCGTCTTCCAAGGCTTTGTGACGTTCCAGGCTTTCGGTGATAGTTTGCGCTTGTTCGTGGGCGAGCTTGCCGTCCGTGATGGCCTGGGCAATCGTTGCGGTGTAGTCCGAAGTGTGTTTCACTTGCTTGGCTAGATCGAGGATGCGTTGCCCGTTATCGAATTGCGGGTCTCCTTGCGCGAATCCTTCGGTACAATAGAATCCTTTCACTGCACCTTGGGGCAGCAGGTCAGCGGCCTTTATTTCGGTGAACAGATTACCTGCCGCCCCTTTCAACGATTTGAGTGCCGCCTTCCACTCCGCATTGGCGATTTTGAGTGCCGCTTTCTTGGACTTTACTTCGTCGCCGGGCATTGCGCCACTGTCATCGGTATCTTCAAAATCCTCTTCATTGGCGGCAGCGAATAAAGCCTGCAACTCACCGAGCCGCGCCTGGGCCTGGTCCATCTCTTCAATTACTTCGGGGAACTGGCTTTGCAGAATGTCCTCGTCCGGTATCAATTCGGGACCCCATCCGCTGGCAGCGATAGATTTAAAGTCCGCCTTGAGCAGATCCACATAGTTGGCGAAGGCACCGCGCACTTGCGAAGGGGTCAATAGTCCTTGATCCGCCAACTCCCCGGCGATACTGTCCAACAGGCTGCTGCGCATGATGTATACGTTGCCGGATTGTTCGTGTTGATACTCCGGGTCCGGCGCGAGCGCCTCAACAATGGGCAGGTTCACCTGCCACCAATCTTCCAGTTGCTGAAGTATTTGTGCATGGCGGGTGGTGACGCCCTTATGGGTACTGACGAAATCGGCAATGGCACGTTTTTCTTCRATGGCGGGCGMGAGATCCAGATAGTTTTCGCCTCTTGCGACGAAGCAATCGTCCCGGAGTTCTGGGTAGTTGGACCAGTAGTAATCCAGGCTGTCCACTTCGACGATGGGCACACCGCCATGCAGATGCGCACGGACATCATGGGGCTCGGGTGGTGGKGCGTTGTCTACGTAGCGGCGGATATTGCAGTTGTAGTCCTCGGCGGCGATCTCCGATTTTGGCACCTTGCGCGCATACGCCGGGATATCCTCACCGGAACGATAGGCGTGAATAATTTTATCCAGATCTTCGGGGCGCAGATGATTTTGCGCTTTGCCTTCGCGGTATTCGCGATCCGCGTTGATGAACAGAACGTGATCGCGTGTCGATGCGCCGTCTTTGTTCATCACCAGTATGCAGGCTGGGATGCCGGTACCGTAAAAGAGATTGCTGGGCAGGCCGATTATGGCTTCCAGGTACCCGTTCTCAATGAAGTGTTTACGCGCTTGGCGTTCTTCCCCTCCACGAAATAAAACACCGTGCGGCATGACCGTAGCCAAACGACCGTCGTGCTTGAGAACGGAGAGCATGTGCTGCACGAACATCAGATCCGCCTTCTTGCCTTTCTCCGGCATCATCACGGGAAAACGACCGGAGAATTTGAGATCCTTCTTGCTGTAGTTCTGGCTGAATGGTGGATTGGCGAGCACCCGGTCGAAACGCTTGAGCTCGTTGGATTCGTCAAGATGCTGTGGCTCTTTGATGGTGTCTTCCTGGCGAATATCCGCGTGAGATATGCCGTGCAGCAGCATGTTCATCTTGCAGATGGACCAGGTGGTGCCGATCTTCTCCTGACCGTTCAGCGATAAGTTGTCGGCACTGCCACCGCTTTCGCGTAAATAGTCGCGGGTCTGAATCAGCATGCCGCCGGAGCCGACGGTGGGATCGTAGACGCTCATTTCTTCTTGCGGGTCGCAGATCTCAACGCAGATGCGCACCACTTCAGCAGGCGTATAGAACTCACCCGCTTTTTTACCYGCCGAATCCGCGAAATACTTGATCAACCACTCATAGGCGGCACCGAGCAGATCGGGGAATTCAAAATCTTCGTCTTTCAATGGAATTTTTTCAAAATTAAGCACGAAATCGGCTAGGGTATCGTCATCCAGAGTGCGCTGGCCGATCTTGCGGTTGAAGTTGATGCCCTTCAATACGTCTTGCAAAGCCTCAATGTTGGCATCCTCAATGGCTTCGAGCGCTTTGTTGAGGGTGCTGCCGACATTTTCTTTTACGTGTTTGAGTGCGGGGTGATGAATCGTCTTCGTTTCACCGTTTTCCGTGACTTCTTCATCCCAGCCCTGATTCCAACGGGCACGCTCCGGCACATAAAAATATTTACCAGAATAATTATCTGAATCATCCAATTCGATCTGGATATCAGCTTCTGACATGCCTTTGGCGGCAAGTTCGGCCTTAAGCTCCGCCTGACGCTGATCGAATAAATCACTTGCACGCTTCAGGAACAGCATGCCGAATATGTACTCTTTATACTCGCTTGCGTCCATACTTCCGCGAAGGTCGTCGCATGCGGTCAGCAGAAGGCTCTCAAGACGAGCCAGTGTCAATTTAAACGCCATGTGGTTGGCCATGTTTAAGAAACCGTGGTAACTTTATCTCGCCCCGTTGAATCATCCGTACCAGTCCTTTAAATGTCGACTTCGTGCTTCCATTTCTTCCCTCCGTTCAGTGAAACGCCTCGATCTCCGACCCCGTTCTCGGCTACCCATGAACGGGACGTCTTCCGTGCAGTCAATGGGAGGCATCAAGACCACTAATGCACCCTCGTTGGAATGTATTTCTCGAAATAAACGTATCCGCCATGATGCGTTAAAATACTGAGTGTATTCAAATTCAAAGTCTACGGAATTAGGGCTAATAAAAGAAGCCACAACATCAAATTTTCAGAGATATTTCGATTTCCCCTGTGGCACAAACATGGCACAATAGACCACAACAATCCACGATAACTGACGAATGACTAGGATAAATCGAGTTCACTGATTACAACGATCATATACCCTCACGTCTCCTCAGCTATCCTCATGTATCACACACCGCGGTCTTGAAAACCGGCGGCTTCGACTTTGTGGGCGTAGAGTCAAAAAACTCAGCCTTAAACTTCGAAACCTTCCCTAATGAACTTCGTTCTGATGTAGAGGAACTTTAGGAAAAGGAGCGTTGTCATCTACCATCTCGTTAAGTGAAATCGTAAAATTGCTGTGCCTCGAAAATATTCATCCGCACTGATATCATTGGGGTATCTGCTATCGTCATGTAGACTTCTCTGATGTCAAAATTCATCCAAAACAGCCTCCGGTGGGTCTTTGGAAGACTCGATTCGCTTGTAAATCTAGCCACAGAGAACGTGACTATTCGTCTATGCTTATGTCCTGCCTACGGACCAGGAGGTCGGGGGTTCGAATCCCTCCGGGTACGCCATCTAAATCACTAAAGACCAACAACTTATCATAAGAAGATGTTGGCCTTTTTCTTGTGTATTGTTAATGTTGGTGCTTGGGGTTTGATTTATGAGGGCGAACGCATCTATCAGCTCTGCCGTGTCGAATGCGTCACGATCCTGATTTGGGAGTTGAGGGATTATCGATTTCTCCATAGGTCGCCATCTGATTACGGTTGCGTCTGGAACGAAACTTTCGTGTCTTAATTCGAATTTCACCCCGGTTACAGCACGAGCCGGGTTGCTGTTCCGCACGATCATGAGCACTACCAGTGGGGCTGTGTATAATGGAATCAAGCTACCACACGAGGATTTCATACCATGTCAGACCTGAATGATTTAGAGAAACGACGGGAACATTACAATTCGCTGTCCGAAGAGGAACTGGACGCGATTTGGGCCAAACGCGCCAAGTTGAAATTGAGTGAAGATGAGCAGAATATGCTGAAATATATATTACGTAATCTAAAAGGATTCAAACCGTCGAACCCAAATATTCCTATGTGCAAGCGCTGTAATCTTCCCGTTGATAATTGCGCCTGTATGAATTTGTAGGGTTTTGGGGCGAGGCTCAAATGAAGGCTTGCTCTATTTTGCCTTTTTTGTGTCCGGACGATAACCGGGGCCGGGCTTGTGTCTGGATATTTTCTTCTTACCCTTTTTGTTCTGGCCGCCCGGGATGGTGTGGACGTATTCGCCTCGGAATCGTTTGTTGGCGTCGTTGCGTCGTCGGTCCAGTGCTTCGCGTGGCGCGGTGCCGGGAATTAGACAGTCACACCCGTCTCCGATCAGGTCCGTTCTCTTTGCTTGTATGAGCGCCTTTCGGACCTCGAAATAATTCTCGGGTTTGAAGAACTGCATCAAGGCGCGTTGCAACTTTCGGTCCCGCAAGTGTTTTGCAATGTAAACTGGTTTCTTGGTGAAGGGATCCATACCGGTATAAAACATCGTCGTGGCTACGTCCAATGGAGCGGGGATAAAATCCTGTACCTGGTCCGGTTGATAGCCCGTTCGCTTGAGCATCTCAGCCAGATGAATCATGGCGTGGAGATCGCTGCCGGGATGGCTGGCGATGAAGTAGGGGACGATGTATTGTTTTTTACCTGCTTTGCGGGATTCCTTATTGAACGCTTCGCCGAACTTCTCGAAAT
>NVWG01000033.1 GCA_002746185.1 Candidatus Hydrogenedentota bacterium | reverse complement strand
GCATCGTCAGTGAATCTCAGAATCCGGGCTGGTTCAGCCGCCTGATGAACTATGTCTGGCCCTTCTAATCCAGTGGATGGAACGCGATCATGAGCACACCAAGAAAAAGCACAATCATCGCCCTCGCGCTCTTCGTAGCCATCGCCGGGCTCTTCGAGGTGAACAGTATTCAGCAGAATGTACTTCCCGAGCTGGGGCTGACGGATAGATGCATTACCTGTCACACCGGGACCACCGATCCGCGTATGTGGGATGTTAGACAGCCGTTCAAAACCCATCCTGGAAACTTCTTGAACGATCATCCGCTGGAGCGATTCGGCTGCACGATCTGTCACCAAGGTCAGGGACTCGCCACAAATTCAACGGAAGCCCACGGGCATACCGAAGACTGGTTATACCCGATTTATGAACGCAACTATATGTATTCGTCCTGCATGACGTGCCACGAAGATCCAACAGTATGGCAGAGCGCGGCTGCGGATATGTTTGCCGAAGATGATCCGGTCGAAACCGTCCAGATCAACCTCGTTGCTAAAGGAGAAATACTTGTCAATACCAAAGGGTGCATCGGTTGTCACGTCATTGACGGCCTTGGCGGTTCATTGGGGCCGGATATTTCCTTTGTAGGCGATAAAACTCGACACGATTTCGATTTCACTCACTTCGAAGGAGAAGAGCATTCTGTCTCGGCATGGCTGCACAAACACTTCGTTGACCCGGGAGAATTATCCCCCGGAACGTCCATGCCGGATATGGCACTGACGGATAACGATGCCGTGGCACTGACGGCGTATGTACTTTCCCTAAAAAGCAGAGACGTTCCTTTTTCTTATAGCGTTGCCCGGGCTATCGACGTGGAAGAACCCCCACCGCTGACAGGGCGGGAATTGTACGACATGCTGTGTTCCGCGTGCCATGGTAAAGACGGTCGGGAAAGTGAAGTGCCGGGAATTCGCACACCTGCCCTGAACAATCCCGATCTGCTGGCTGTTGCCAGCGACAACTACCTGCGCTTCAACATCGATGAGGGACGCAGCAATACCAGTATGCCGGGCTGGGGGCCTGAATCCGGCGGAATTACCTATGCCGAAATCGACAAAATCGTCGACTATATTAGAAGCTGGGAGGCGGAAGCAGCCGATCCCGACGATGTGGCTCAACATTTGGGCGATCCTCTAGTTGGGCGTGATATTTATTTAGGGCTCTGCTCCAATTGTCATGGTGAACAGGGAGAAGGCGGTATCGGAATTGCATTGAATTCGCCTACCTTCCTAGGCGTCGCCACGGATCGATTCCTGGCAGAAAGCATCATACATGGCAGACCCGGTACGGCCATGGCATCATGGAAAGACATGGATGCCCAAAGTGTGGCGGATCTGGTTTCCCATATACGCAGTTGGCAGCCTGAGCCTCCTTCCTTTGAAGAGGTGCAGGAAAGCCTGGAGAATTACACCCATGAAGAAAACTCGGAGTACGGACAAGCCATATTCGCTGGCAACTGTATTGCCTGCCACGGAAACGAAGGCAATGGCGGAATAGGGATTCGCCTGAACAGTCCCAACATTATTCCCATAGTGTCCGATGAGTTTTTGTATAGAACCATTACGCGTGGTCGTTCTGATACGGCCATGCCGGCATGGCCGCAACTGGACGCGGATCAAGTCGCCGGACTTATCGCCTACATGCGGTCCTGGCAGCCCGATGCCTCTCCTGTGGTGGAGAAGGCACCGCCGCTAGGTAATTACGATGTAGGCAAGGTTCACTACGCCATGGCTTGCGTTGAATGTCATGGCGAATTTGGCGAGGGCGGTGTCGGTCCCAGACTGATCAATCCGGACTTCCTGGATACCGCCTCGGACGACGTGCTGTATCACTGGATCGCACGAGGTCGCACCGGTACCGCCATGATAGGATTCCTCGACGAAGAACAGGGCATACTCGAGATGGAAGAAGACGAGATCATGGACATCATCGCCTACCTCCGTCATGAAGGCCAAGCCGACAATGCGCCGCTCGTTCGTACCGGACTGGGAAATGCCGTTCTGGGTGCAGAGCTTTATACACAGAATTGCGCCAGTTGTCATGGATATGACGGTGAAGGAGCGTCCGGGCCCCAATTGCGCAATCGCACATTCCTGCGTACCGCATCGGATGGATTTCTCACCGCTACCATCGCGCTGGGTCGTGACGGAACGGCTATGCTACCCATGGTTCACGGATTTCAGGGAGTGGGCCAGCTTGATCCGGAAAATGTACAGGACATCATTGCGTTCATGCGCGATTGGGAAAAGGAAGAACGCTGGACAGCCCATCGTCCCGTCGCSGAAATCARTGAGCGYGCYATTCAYKCRGGTAAAGWMATGTWCGGSGAATACTGCKCYRGCTGTCACGGYMCSAAYGGCTACGGAAMAGRRGACGGCGAAGACTTYTTYGCGCCRGCSTTGAACAACCCSGAATTYYTGCRRGCMGCMTCCGACGGWTTCCTGCTGGCSACMATCGCRCGKGGMCGRRSCAATACRCCSATGCGACCTTTTGGAGATAACGCGGGGGGCATCGCCTCTCTCGATGCAGAAGCTATATTTGACATTGTGTCCTTCATCCGAAGCTGGCAGGAAGAATACCTGCCGAAAGGGGATTAAGTATTATGAGAAAAGAAACGAAACCTATCATGGATCGCCGGGACTTTATGAAATGGTCCAGCGCGGTGGCAGCTGGTGCTGCTACATTTCCTGGTATGCCCGGCGAGTTTGTACATGCCGAAGCCCTGGAAGGGGCCGTGTCCAGCGGCGCACGCCGAACACTCCAATCGGCATGTCCGTATTGCGGTGTAGGCTGCGGAACTCTGATTAATGTAGAAGGCGACCGTATTGTAGGCATGATTCCGGATCGCCAACACCCCACTAACATGGGTGTGCAGTGTATTAAAGGCCTGAGCGCCCACGAACCTATCTATAAAGATCGTATTGAACGCATCCTGGTGCGGAAAGACATGTCCGATCCCATTACCGGACACGTCTCTGCTACGAAAGGCCGATTCGACGACGACGTGTTTGATGAAATGCCTTATGAAGAGGCGGAGGAGATGGTAGCGGAAAGAATCGCTGACATTATCAAGCATTTCGGTCCCAATACCGTGGGCCTCAGCGGTTCGGGGCAGCTCACCATGGAAACCCAGTGGATTGAAAACCTGCTGATGAAGGGCATTATTCAGTCCAACTCCATCGAAGCCAACGCGCGTATGTGTATGACTTCTGCTGTAACGGGCTACTTCAAATCCTACGGTTCCGATGCGCCGCCCACCAGCTATGAAGACATCGATAATGCCGACATGATTACGTTCTGGGGTCATAACCCTCGTGAAGCCCACCCTGTCCTCTTCTGGCGTGTGGCCGACCATAAAAAAGCCAAGGACATACCTACCCTCGTTTCCGATCCGCGCACAACCGGAACGGTTCAGGGGCTGAGCACCATCAACCCGCGCAATTCCTATCATTTTCCCACTTTAAACGGAGATATTTCTTATCTCAATGCCATTGCCCATGTCATTCTGAAGAAATATCCGGATGCCATCATGCCGGAAGCCTGGCTGGATAAAAATACCACCGGATGGCGGGAGTATGTGGAAGGCGTTGAACTGCGCTACTCACCGGAACAGGTCATTGAACGATGCGCCTTGCTGGACCGGGGACGCGTTACGGTGGAAGAAATCGAAGCCGTGGCCAAGCATTGGGCCGAGGCTTCCATCAAAGGCCGCAAGACTGGAAAAGGCGGTGTGTTGACCTACTGGGGTATAGGCTACAACCAGCACCTACACGGTCAGAACAACACCGTATCCATCATCAATCTGCATCTGCTGACTGGTAACGTGGGACGTGAAGGCTGCGGAACACACTCGCAGACGGGACAACCCAACGCCATGAGCGAACGTCTCATGGGCGGTCTCACYGGRCGTCTTCCATTTAACCAGCCGTTGAGTAAYGTAGAGTGGCGGAACTGGATCTCCGATGCATGGAACATTGATCATGACCGCCTGAAACTAACATCCACATTCGAGAACCCCATGGCAATCGGTATGATGGAACGCGCCTGCAATAACGACCTACACGCCATGTTCTGGATGTACACCACCCATATTCACATGCCCGATGTGGTTAACCTGGTTCGGCCAGCTATGCTGCGTATGTTCAATGTGGTACAGGATATATATCGCCACGCGCCGAATGTCCTTTATGCTGATGTAGTCTATCCTGCCATGACGTGGGGTGAATGGACCGGCGGTACGTATATTCAGTCCGAGCGTCGTGTATATGTGTGCGATGGGGTATCCGTTGCCCGTAATGAAAAAGGCGACATCCTCACCGATGCCTTGCCTGATTTGGATCTGGCTATCGATAAATCGAAAGCCATTGCCGCAAAATTGGGCCTTGATCCGGATAAGATTCTTCCTTACAAGAAAACGCTTAAAAATAAATACGGTCAGACCTTCTACGATCCGGAAGAGGTGTTCGAGGATATCGTCAAAGCCTCTAAAGGTTCCGATGCCGACCTCACTGGAATGCTGGAAGTGAAAGAAAAAGAAGGAATCGGTCTCTACGAACAGCTTCGCCAGATCCGAGGTATTCAATGGCCTGCACCCAGTGCCGATGTGGCGAAAGCGGGGGGGACCAAACGTCGGTACATGCACCAGGAAATTTGGGACGAATCCAATAAGCCCTATAAGAATTTTCGGCATAAAGACGGTAAGGCTCATTTCCACCTGTGCGAACAGGATTACGGTAAAGACAACGTAAACATCAAGGAAGTGACCAAAGAGCTTTCCAAATATGGACTAAAACCTGGTGAAGGTCCGTGGCTTTATGAAAATCAGGACGTACTCATCAGGGCCCGGGATCTGGCCTTAACGCCGGAGCTGCCCGACCTGGAATTCTATGACGATGCCTCTAAAGGGCTTGAGGATGCCATCAAAGAAGACAAATATCCCTTGTGGCTGGGTCTGGGAATTGTATATGAGCATTTCCACACCGCCAAGACCATTCGCGGCGCCACCACACGTAAGCTGGTGCCTGAACAATATGTGGAAATACACGAAGTCGATGCGGAACGATTTGGGTTGGTAGACGGCGAACGTGTACGTATCCGTACCCGACGTTCCACCTACGAAGCACGCGTATCCATCGGAACGAATTCTATGGTACGCCCAGCACGAAATCAGGTACCTGAAGGGTATATCTTTAGTCCCTGGAATCTGTCGGTGGCTGACAGTGCGGACCCGCAAAAAAATAAATGGCTGGTGAATGCGGTGAGCCATCGTGCATGGGATCCCGTCTCAGGACAATGTGACTATAAGAAAAGTGCGGCGCGTATCGAACGAATTGTATAAGCGATTCGAATTTGTGCGTAGCCTGTAATGTACTGTGAGAAGGAGCAGACTATGTCAGAAAAAATTAAAAGACGTCATTTCCTGAAACATCTCACGGCTAGTGCCGTGGCGGTGGCAGGTACCACGGCCGCCGGGAAATGGATGGGTGGAACGGGAGAGGTGAATGCCTGTATCCGCCCGCCTGGCGCATTGGATGAGAAAGATTTTCTCGCTACGTGTATCCGATGCGGGCGTTGCGGTGATGCGTGCCCGAATCAGTGCATTCATCCCTTTACGGAAGAATTGGCCAAAACCCATGCTATGCATCCCGGGGCCGCCCAGCGTAATACCCCGGTCATTTTCCCTCGCACACAGGCATGTATGCTTTGCAATGCCGTCGAAAGTGATTACCTGCTATGCACCGAAGCATGCCCTACTGGCGCACTGCAGAAAATCGAGAAAAAAATAAATGTGCTGGTCGAACAGGTCAATATGGGGAAAGCTGTCGTAGACAAAACACTGTGCTACTCCTTTAATGGAGCTTCCTGCGGTATCTGTGTACACGCTTGCCCATTGGAAGGAAAGGCTCTCACTGCAGGCATGTGGGAAAAACCGCTCATCGATCCAGATTACTGTGTGGGCTGCGGATTATGTGAACGGGCCTGCGTTCGGTACCCGCAAGCCATTCGCGTGGTTCCGCCGGAAATATCCTCATGAAATTCGAAATACATAAATTGCAGGTGCTGCGGCGCGTCGTGCAGATTCTCGTCATCCTGCTGCTGCTCCTTGTGCCCGCCATCGCACGATACGCCAACTCCGTGGCGGCAGACGATATCGATGGGCACATCGAAGCATGGGACGGATCAATTCAAGGCGAAACATTGGCCGGAATCGACACCGTTTTCAGAGCGTTTCCCAATGGGGAAATGACACGCCCCGGTCTCGATACACCGGAACGAAACAGGCAAGGTGTCATCGGTTATTCCCGCGCATTCAGAGGAGGTCCGTGGTCTGCGGAACTATTCGGAATCTCCATGAGCGATCCCCTGGCTGCATTAGAAAGTATCATTGCCAGCAAACATGTCGCTCGGGTAGTGTTGATCAGCCTCATCGTCCCGATCATTCTCACGGTATTGTTCGGGCGCATTTTCTGTTCATGGATATGTCCCATGGGTTTCATTTTTGAAATGACGGATAAACTCCGCAAAGCCCTCAAGTTTCTCGAAATTAAAACCTATAATATTCGTTTCAGGCGCGATACCAAATTTTCTCTGCTGGTAGTGGGGCTGGTATCCAGTGCAATCTTATCCGTACCCATTCTGGGATACATCTACCCGCCTGCCATATTCAGCCGTGAGCTCCACGATCTCGTGTTTACCCTCTTCGACCGTGCCGAAGCCAAAATGTTCGGATTTTCCCTTGTCGGTCTGACCTGGATGAGCCTTATTCTACTGGGGATTATCGTTTTCGAACTGCTCGTTTCCCGACGCTGGTGGTGCCGCTATGTATGCCCCGGTGGCGCACTTTATATACTGCTCGGCGCGAAACGCCCGATGCGCGTGAAATTGCTCGAAAGTAAATGCACCCGCTGTGTCGACTGCGTGGTGGCATGTCCTATGGGGCTGAACCCTATGAACAACCAGATGGGAATGGAATGTGATAGCTGTGGAGAGTGTATTTCGTCCTGTGACGATGATGCGCTGAAGTATGCATTCGATATGGGAACCGCTGCTGCCACCACTATGATTCCCGAAACCGTTTCCGTTGGAAAGTGAGAAGAACCATGGCAAATTTATCGTTGAAATTAAAATCAGTTTATATCGCGATCATACTCGGCATGTTCATTTCGCTATCCGCATGGAGTCATCACATCCTCGGTACACCGCACTATGCTTACAATGAAGAGTATCCGCAAACACCTACCTTGACGTATAAAGCGGAGATGGGGGAGTACAACGTGAATATGACCTGCTTCCCCGGAAGGCCTCAGCCTGGAGATCGCACCTCGCTGCATTTTTATGTCCAACACGTTGGCACGGAGAAACCATTTTCGGGCACCGTGACTTTGACGGTGTTCAAAGATAACATGATCGGCGACGATCCYATYGTCTAYGGCCCTATAGAAGGCGAATTGGAAGAGGCCATGTTCAAGTTTTCCCCTCAATTCATGGATGAGGCAAACTATATCATTCGCCTTGAGTTTTATGCTGACGGCGCTCCGTGGATTCTGGATCTCCCCATGGTGGCCGGAGAACCCGGGTCGCCCTGGAGTGTCATCGGCGGCGTCGGTATGGGCTTCGCTGCGTTTTTCATCGTGATTCGTGCCATTCGTATCAAACAAACCCGGCGCGCCAAACAGGAAGTACGTCTCACGCCTGAAACCGCTTCATGAAGAAATCCATATTCATTGCGTTTCCCAGTGTGACGTTCGTTCTCATTGTGGCCCTGGCCGCCTGGAGCGAATACACCATCAATCGAGACTCCGGTTCCCACGTTGCCACGGCGGCCCAGGGAACATTTGACGATCCAGTCTGCCACATGCACATTGGCACCGGGATCGCGACAGAATGGGAAGGAGRACCCTACTTTTTCTGCAGCGAACGATGTAAAGCCCTGTTTGAAGATGATCCGAAAAGCTACTTGACCGCCGTGTGCCTGGTCTGTAAATCCGAAGGAACATTCACGTCTCTAGGCGAATCATCCGAATTCACCGCAATCTGGCAAGGCACCCAATATACCTTTTGCACGGTGGAGCATCGCGATGCGTTCAGGGAAGATCCCGCTGGATACTTTTTGCACACCATGTGGGGTATTCCAAACTGGCTTTACTACTCCAGCATTGCTTTCATTATGGCTCTGTCTTTCGGTGTATTTGAAATAGGCCCTGGACACCAGACGGATCAGAAACCTGCCCGTGTGAATTTGTTTGGTATCGTCGGGCTCCGCCGATTCGTCAAGCACCCGCTTACCCGCTTCGGCCTGCGCCTCTTCTTCGTCATGTTTTTTATTCTTATTATCGCTGCAGGTCTGTTCGGCACCCAAATTTCCTCTGACAACATTGCGCCGCTTCTCACCTGGACAATCTGGTGGGGCGGATTGGTGCTGCTCATTCTCTATACTGGYKCCGCATGGTGCTATGTTTGCCCCTGGGATGCCATTGCCGATTGGGCAGAAGGGCTGCGCGTTTGGGGTRTCAAAAAGAACGGTCTTGGATTGGGRTTAAAGGTGCCCAAACGCTGGCAGAATATCTGGATCGCTATCGTTTTGTTCACGGCGTTGACTTGGGTCGAGCTGGGCTTTGGCGTTACCATGAGTCCCCGGGCCACTGCCTGGATGGCTCTCGCGATACTGGGTGCTGCCGTCATGAGCGCCTTCATCTTTGAGCGCAAAGCCTTCTGCCGATACGCCTGCCCAGTAGGACGCATCATCGGAATCTACTCATTGTTCGCTCCTGTCGAAGTACGCGCTGCCAGCCCGGAAGTATGCCGAAAATGCAGGACACAATCATGCTATAAAGGCAACGACCAAGGAGAAGCATGCCCCACTTCGCTGTACATCCCTGCTATGCGCGAGAATACCAACTGCCTGAACTGCATGGAATGCGTCAAATCCTGCGAATCTGACAACGTCGCCGTAAACACCCGTCCATGGGGAGCCGATTTCGCTCAAAATCACCGCGTACGTGCAGACGAAGCCGCCATGGCATTACTCCTCCTCGTGCTTGCTGCGTTTCACGGTCTCACCATGACCGGRTTGTGGCGGGAATTYCTGGTYAATGCCCAACAGGWAACGGGGTTGAGTCACACGCTGACTTTCAGCCTGGCCATGTTCATTCTCATGCTCATTCCATGCCTCATTTATGCGGTGCTCATTCACTTTTCCTATCGGCTGGGCGGATCGGACACGTATTCCTATCGGGACTACTTTATCCGATATGCCTATACGCTTCTGCCCATCGCGCTTTTCTACCATCTGGCTCACAACAGCGAACACTTGCTTATGGAAGGTCAGAAAATTATYGCCCTCACCTCCGATCCCTTCGGATGGGGATGGGATCTTTTCCAAACCGCCGACTGGACGCTGCCGCCGCTCATTAGCCTAAAGACGCTGTGGATGATTCAAGTATCTCTCGTCGTCATGGGGCACGTATACAGTTTATGGGCCGCCCGAAGCGTTGCCCATCGCATGTTCCCCAACGGCAAAGCGGCAAGCAGTCAATTTCCTATGTTGGCGGCCATGATTTTATTCAGCATCATAAGCCTGTGGCTGCTCAAGCAGCCCATGGAAATGCGCAGCTCCAGCATGTGATTTTTCTGCACAAGATTACTGATGCAACTTCATCGGCTGCTCGATTCCCTACTGCGCCTCTACTACCGCCGTAGCTTCAATTTCTACCAGCAGTGTGGGAAAAATAAGCGACGCAACACCAATCCAAGTGGATGCAGGAAGATTTTCTTGAGTAAAGTATTTCGCCATTGCCTTCCCTACCGCCGTAGCGCGTTCCCGATCCATATTTACAATATAGGWGTTGAGCTTAATCACATCGCCCAATCCAGCACCTGCGGCTTTCAATTCCTTTTCCAAGTTCGCATAAGCGATTTCCGCCTGCGCACCAATATCATCTGGTGTCTCCTTGCCGTCATATCCCACTTGGCCGGAAACAAGAATCGTCTTTACCCCGTTGGACGTATACGTTACCGCATTACTGAATCCCATAGATGACGGGTTGATAAATTCTTTTGTTAACATATCTTTCAAAACCTCCACTGGTTGAATTAAATTTCAACTAGATTATCGCATTTACCCTCGGAGGGGCAAAACTCATATTAGGATAAGATTGAAATGATAATAAAACAAAGGGAGATTTGGCTAACCTTTAACTGATAGTATGGAGACCTGATTAAATTGGTATAGAAACGTACCCTTTTCGGCATATTGGACAGGGTGTAAATATTCATAGTAGACGGATACGAGGTGATGATGAAAATGAGGCAGCAAAGTCTATGTGTTTTGGCAATGGCGTTATCTGCGCTTGTAATACAGAGTGCAAAAGCCGAATTTATTCTTAACAAGAATGATCATATCGCTTTTATTGGGAACAGTCTGCCCGACCGTATGCAGCATGACGGGTGGCTCGAAACCTATCTGCAAAGCGCGAACCCGGACAAGAATCTGGTCATTCGTAATTTAGGTTTCACCGGGGATCGGGTTGCCTCACGTCCACGAAATCAAAACTTTTTGAGCGCCGATGAGTATCTCACCCACGTCGAGGCCGATGTTATTTTCGCCTTCTTCGGATTCAATGAATCGTTCGCGCAAGATCCGGAAGAGTTTAAAGAAGAACTCATTACGTTTATTGATGAAACCCGCACCAAAAAATATAACGACGAATCAGCCCCGCGCATCGTACTCTTTTCTCCCATTGCTCATGAAAATCTGAATTCCCCCAATCTCCCTGACGGAAAGGCTAACAACCGATGGATCTCCTCCTACAGTGACGCTATGGCCAGCGTCGCCCGTCGCAAAAAAGTAACATTCGTTGATTTGTACTACCCCTCCGAAGAGCTGTATGAAAGCTCCGGTTCGCCCATGACGATAAACGGCATTCACTTGAACAACGACGGCAACAAAGCCATAGCCAAAATCATCATGGATGACCTGCAGAGAGTCAGAGATTTCGACAATGTCGATGCCACACGCAAAGCCGTGCTGGACAAGAATTGGCATTGGTTCAATCGGTATCGCGCCACCGACGGCAATGACGTGTGGGGCAGTCGGGCTTCCTTGGCATTCGTGGACGGTCAAACCAATGAAGTGGTGCTGCAGCACGAACTGGTTATGCTGGATATCATGTCAGCCAATCGCGATCTCGTCATCTGGGCCGCCTCCGTAGGAAAAAATATAGAGGCCGACGACAGCAATGTGCCCGACCCCATCATGGTGAAGACCAATCTCGAGCCTAGCGATGAAAAACGCGATGAATACGGCGGGCACACATTTGTGAAGCCCGAAGATGGTCCCAGTACCCTCAAGCTGGAAAACGGGATGGTCGCCAAYCTGTTYGCGTCSGAAGARATGTTYCCSGARCTGGTSAACCCRGTKCAGATGGATGTMGATACMMARGGCCGYMTCTGGGTWGCSGYYTGGSARACSTATCCSAARTGGCAGCCSGATCASGARATGCTGGATCGCCTGATTATTTTGCCTGATGAAGATCGCGATGGCGTTGCCGATAAAGCCATTACCTTCGCCTACGTGCATAATCCCACGGGCTTCACATTCTGGAACGGCGGCGTTATCGTCGCATCATGCCCCGACCTTCTTTTCTTGAAAGATACCGACGGCGACGACGTAGCCGATGTGCGCGAAGTCATTCTCACGGGACTGGACTCCTCCGACACGCACCATAGCGCTAACGGGTTCGACTACGGTCCCGATGGCTACATTTACTACCAGCGCGGTATATTCAATGTGCACAACGTGGAAACCCCGTGGGAAGCCCCGCAGTTATCAGGCCGATCCGCCATGTATCGGTTTAACCCGCGCACCTTTCGCTTCAGTCACCACGCCGACAACCCGCCCAACCCCCATGGCGGTGATTTCGATTATTGGGGATATCACTACGCTACCAGCGCCACCGGCGGCGAGGCGTACCAGATTCGAGCGAGCAGCAAGGGTAAATTCAAAATGCGGAAGCTGCTGGATAAAACAGTTCGTCCTGTACCGTCCAGCGGTATTATCTCCAGTACACACTTCCCCAAGAAGAACAACGGGAATTTCATAATCCTCAACAGCATTGGCTTCCTGGGCATCAAGCAATACACCCTGGAAATTGAGAATGGCGCAGCCTGGGGAACAGAAACAGACGACCTGCTCATTTCCAATGACAGCAATTTCCGACCCACCGACTTTAAATTCGGTGATGACGGTGCCATGTATATCTCCGACTGGGCAAATCCCATCATCGGTCACATGCAGCACAACGTGCGCGACCCGAGTCGCGACCACAAACACGGCCGAATCTACCGCATCACGGTAGAAGGCCGTCCATTGCAGAAATCCGTGAAAATCGACGGTGAACCCATCGAAGCGCTGCTAGATGTGCTTAAACATCCCACCGATGGTGTACGTCTTCGTGCCCGCATTGAGCTGAGTGAACGGAATACAGGCGAGGTTATTGCTGCCGCGCAGAAATGGGCCAAGCAGTTCGATGTAACGAAGAAAAAAGATGCACATCACCTTCTCGAAATCCTCTGGCTCCATCAACAACACAACGTGTTGAATATGGAATTACTCATGGGACTGATGAATTCTCCTGAACCACATGCCAAATACGCCGCACAGCGTGTAAAGTACATCTGGGAAATCGAGGGGAAATTCGATGCGAATATCGTACCCGTAAAAAAAAAAGCAGCGCTGAAGATGCCGAAGCCATCCTTCAGGAAGCACGCGACTATCTGAAGCAGGAAAAATCACCCGATCCTCGAATGGTGGGCGACACGCTCGAGATATATATTCAGACCATCAAAGAACAGATGCGGTATGACCGAACCGAATTCACCGTCACGCCCGGAATGAAAGTCCGTCTTATTTTCTTCAATCCCGATGCCATGGATCACAACATGATTATGGTAGAGCCGGGAGCTGCTGCCCAGGTGGCTCTCGCTGCAGCCAAACTGGAGACCACCGGCGAAGGCGTGGAAAAACAGTGGCGGCCCGACAGCGATCAGATTCTCTTCGCCTCCAAGCTCTTGGCTCGCGATGAAAAACAAATTATCGAATTTGTCGCACCATCAATGCCTGGTCGCTACGATTATATCTGCACGTTCCCTGGTCATTGGCAGCTCATGCGAGGCGTTATGATCGTCTCCGATACCATAGACCCAACCCAGATCCTGGCCAGTCAAATCTCCATCGACGATCCTTCGGGAACCGTAAACCGTGAAGTGGTGGAGTACTGGGAAATGGATATGCTCGTGGATGACATCRASSATGTGAAGRCYAAYCGATCCTACGTATCCGGCAAAGCCATGTTYCAAATCGGRTCCTGCATMMAATGCCACAAAATGGGTGRTAMGGGAGAAAATATCGGCCCGGATCTCTTCGAAATTCATACGAAATACAACGCACTGGAATTGCTGGAACATATACTGGATCCCGCACTTGCCATTGAAGAGGAATACAAGACCTTCATAGTGGAGACAATCGATAACAAAGAATACTTTGGGCAAATCATCAAACAGGATGATCAGGAACTCACCATTCTCGACGATCCCCTATCCCCTAAAAATGCTGTCACCATCAAGAAATCCAGCATCAAGGTCATCGACACCATAGATATTTCACCCATGCCTTCCGACTTGCTCATCACGATGCAAAAGAACGAGATATGGGATCTCATTGCGTACCTCCTTTCCGGAGGCAATGCCGCGGATAATGCATTCAAGTAATCAAAGAAGTATTACCTTAAAAAATATTTTAGATTGACAACGCTCTTAGCGCAATTCGAACGGTATTTTTTGCTTGCCGAGATGTCATTCCTGTTTTCAAATTTACCAGCAGTCCATGAGCCACAACGGATAAATGACGCGCTTGATCTCGCGGTATTACATCAGGTTGCAACTCTCCCAAGTCTTTCGCACGACACAGGGCCTTGGTGAGTGCATCCTCATTACGTTTAAATTGTTTCTGTACACGAGTGACTACAGCCTCTTCGGTCAGAGCCAATTCAACGGCAGCGTTCACCATCAGGCACCCCCTCGGCATTTCATCGTTGACTGTAATTATAAAATCAAAGAAATTCCGGACAGCTGCCAAGCCCAATTCACTGTTTTCCAATTCATCCAGTAACATCGAAATGATTGTTTCGCTGTATTTATCGCATACCGCCAGATACAACTCGTGCTTATCCCCAAAGGYGGCGTAGAGGCTGAATCGATTGATCTCCATCGTATCCACCAAATCCTGTACCGACGTGGCTTCGTAGCCCTTGACCCAAAACAGGTTCATAGCGCGTTCCAGTACCACATCCGGATCGAATTGTTTTTGACGGGTCACACGTTTTTTCCCTATAGGTGAATTTCGCTACTCTCTACAGTCTTGACAATAACATGATAACGGAATATACTTATCAGAACGTACGTTTAGTTATAGCATATACCGACTAGGATATCTAGCCCCATGAATTTCATTCAGGTGAAACGTACATAACAGGAGAGCCGAAATGCCCGATTATTCCGATAGTATACCCATTTCTTTCGTAATTACCGCCTTGGCTGTCATGGTTTTAACGGCGGTATTCGCACTCTTGATACACTCCCAGGCCAACCGATGGTTATCCACCTATATCATCTTCCTCATTGCCATTACACCCTATGCGTTGTTCGTGCTCAACCCCGAACTCCCCTTTACCATGGCGCCTATTCTGATTATTTCTGCCGTCCTTGCCATYGCAGGAGGGATAGGGCGGGCCGGACAGTGGTTTTCCCAGTACCCCCTATGGCTGATTATTGGGATTCAGGGATTTCGCCTGCCATTAGAATTTATTCTCCATGGACTCTATGTTGACGGTCTCATGCCGAAACAAATGACCTGGCTGGGCTCAAATTTCGACGTGATAGCCGGTGCGGATGCCATCATCGTCGCAGTCGCGTGTGCCATCGCAGGAAGATCGCAGATCAAGTTTCAAATCACCCTGGCMATTACRTTCAGTATCGTAGGGCTGGTGCTGCTTGCCAATGTGATCCGGATTGCTGCATCATCACTACCCCATGGATTGACGGAATTCTCACAAACCGCCCCCTTGCTGCTGCCCTACACGCTTCCCTATTCGTATATCATTCCCGTATTCGTTTTTACCGCTCTGTTCGCACACATCGCGCTGTTGAGAGCCACACGAAAACTTATCATGTCGCCATCACTAAAAGTTGGTTAATGTATACAGTAATTCTGCATCACCGTCCTACTATTTTCCCGATCAAAAAACACAACATACATCAATAAACGAGCTATATCGTCTGTATAATGTGCATCTTGGTGTGTATTCTAAGCAGATAAAAATAAGTAGATTGATTTTAAATAACATTATAAACACACGCTAATACATAGATAATTGATAAATTAAATAAAATCTATTGCCATTCACTAATTATTTTGATACGTTACCCACTCTTGAGTGTTGGTTTACTAATTTATGAAATGAAAGGGTAATACAATGTCAAAAATCCGATACGCCATTATATTTCTTTTTGCAGTTGTTTCCGGATTAGCAATTACAGGGTGCAGCAGTAGCAATGGTAGCAATGGGACTACTGTCTCCGGGTCCATGAGTGGAAGTGAAGTCGTGCCCCCAGTAACAACAGCATCTGCTGGCGAGTTTGATGTCACGCTTGATTCAGATGGTATATCTCTTACGATAGATATACGTCATAATTTTGCAGCTCTCACCGCTGCTACGTTAAATGGCCCGGCATTGGCAGGAGTAAACGGCCCGGTTATCGCCGATTTGTTGGCGGTTCCGGTACGAGATAACAGGGGTCCGATACAATTGAACGAGTTTCTCTCCGAAAAAGTAGAGCTGACTCCGGAGCAGGTAGAAAATCTTGAGGAGGGGCAGTTGTATCTCCGATTGGCCAATAATTCCGATGAAGTACGCGGTCAGATTCCTGAATTCAATATCAATCCCATGATGCCCAYGGGKRWRYTKKMWRYRCGWGGSTTSWSYTAYYWYTAYGTSGAARATACACCAGCCACACCCGAGAATCCGCTTCGGGTGGGTAATGTGAAAATTACCAACGGCTTTAATACAGATATCAGTTGGCGAATCGGTCTTGATTTGTCGTTAAACGCCAAATACGAGTTGACGGGTAATAATGTGGAAACACAGCAGAACGGTGACGGAACGGCTGAAGTCACTACCGTCGACCCCATGGCCCAATTTGCCCAAATATTGATGGGCGCAGACATAATAGTACCTAGTATGAGCGGCATAGTCATAGATCCCATTGAAATAGATGTATTTGAATCAGATCTATTTGAAAAAGGCTCCATAATTGGTAATGCAGTAATTTCTTTAACCAGTTATTTCCGCCCCGATTCCGTCCGGGACGATTATCGGCGTATAGCGTGGGAAATTGGCGGTACACCCCTGGAAGATGCCATGGACGGATTCTTGAGAGGCTACTCCCGCACAATGCGTTATCCTTCCCCTGCTGGATTACCTGCTTTGCTGGCCCAAGATGAAAATCAGCTAATGTCGGGAACGTATGCGGTCGGTGTAACCGGGTATAATGATCGTGCCTTGGCTCCATTCCCGTGTGGATCGTTTACGCTGGACACTACTGACGGATTGGTGATTTGCCCCACGTTCCCAACGGCTCAACCTTCGCCAGGACCATTCCTCTATTACGCGATGGTTATGGATGGTGATATCCCCTTGGCTCATGCTACCAATTACTATCAATACGGTATCGTGTTTGACGAGGACGGTATCGAGTCGAATAATTTCGAAGCCAGCCAAGCATTCCCCAATGATTTCTTCCAGGGAACGGATCTGTGGTACTTCGTCAACTATGACCCGACAAATGGCTGGTCCCTCAGTACGGTGAACGCGCAGGGTGCAGGAAATCCACAGTCATTTTTCAGTGATGCCAGTTGTATCATCTTCGGTAATACCATCTTCTGGGTTATCCCCTTTGATGAAATCGGAGATAATTTCCCTGCTATTCCGGCGTTTCGCGCCACGTCCTTTAGAAACAATGGGCCTTTTAATGTTCTGGATGATTATCATACTGACTACGAGCCGGGACTGGATGAGCCCCTTATGACCATCGCTTTTACGACGAGATAACAGTCGGGTTGATGTTGTTTATTGCATCGGAGGTAATATCCCGTAGGGATGTTGCCTCCGATTTCTATATTGATTTCATCGCGGAAAAACCCAACTAGGAAGCAGGACTAAATTTCGCCACTTTGTGTCATTTGGTTTGTGAATAAAGTATCGGTGTGCCCGGCAATCGACCCTCCTTTTCTATCTTTGTCTTGGAACGAAGAGCCCATGAATGGTATGTTGTAGCACTGGATGCCGGATCGAAAAGATCCAGCATGTTGCAGTGGCGTGGTGCTTGCGCTGCGACTAAATTTCAAGTGCGATCATTYAAACGGGAGACRACRCGATGATTAAAGMAGTCCATGAGCAGGGTATACGCCTCGTGGTAACGGATATGGCAGGTACCGTGACMGATTAYGGAAGCTGTGCACCCGCCGCCGCATTTGTAACCCTCTTCGAGCGCCATGGCGTTCACGCTACAGAGGCGGATGCCCGTGGCCCCATGGGGATGCAAAAACGGGATCATGTGGAAGCCATGCTCAATACGCCATCCATCGCGGCGCAGTGGGAAGAGAAACACGGCGCACCATGGACAGAAGATGATCTTGATAAGTTGTATGCCGAGTTTATCCCGCTCCAAATAAGTGTACTGCCCGATTTCAATATCCTCATCCCCGGAGCCGCCGAAGTCGTACGCGAATTGAGAGAGAGTGGAATCGCTGTAGCAGGCACAACGGGATACGACTCCGAAATGATGTCTATCGTCGCCGAGGGCATGACCAATCAGGGGCTGAATCTGGATGCGAAGGTATGTGCCGAAGATGTGCTTAGCGGTCGTCCCGCGCCCTGGATGATATTTCGTTCCATGGAACGGACGGATGTTTGCCCGCCCAGTACCGTCGTGAAGGTGGGGGACACCATCCCGGATGTAATCGCAGGGCGTCGCGCCGGGGTATGGTCCGTTGGTGTCACCGATACTGGAAACATGATAGGCATGAACAAAGAAAAATGGGACGCGTTATCTCCACCGGATCAGCAGACTATTCGGGAATCGGCCATATCAGAAATGAACGATGCGGGGGCGCATTATGTACTCCCCAGTATTTCAGAACTCCCGACTCTAATCACCGAAATTGATAAGCGGATCGCCAAGGGAGATACCCCGTGACCATCGTTGAGTCGGAAGGGGATATCAATGTGTTGTCCCTTACCGTGACCGATTCCTTGGACGCTGCATCATGAGTGATACCTACGCTGTAATCGGAGCTGGCCCACTGGGGAGTTGTTCCGCACGATCTCTTGCAGAGGCTCTCGAACATTCAGGAGCCAACGCGAAGATTTATCTCATTGATGCCAACGATCCTGTTGAACAGAATTTTGATGCCCTCTCTGCTGCCGGACCTCATGCCGCTGGCCAGCTGATGGTGCATGTGTTTGATATGGACAGCCCGGCAAAAAACCTTTCACGGCGGTCCCACGAAATCCTGAAAAGGCTGGGCGACACGGGTAAGATTTCGCTCTACCCGCGCCCGTGGATCTGCTGTACCGGGAATTCGGGCAGCGAACTGGATCAGGTTACGCAGGAAGTGTTGCATAGTGCTTACAAGGAAGGGCGTTTCTCCGGTTGTACCTTATTACAAGGGGAAGAACTTCCAGAAATTACGGGATTGGATCGATCTCAGGTGGCCTGGGCACTTCACGATACAGAGACCATGGCAGTGAAGCCGCGAGTTTTCGTACGAGAACTCGCGAAATATGCCGTTGAACATCCCTTAATTGAACCGCGCTTTCGTACACGCGTTTTGGATTATGCTGACGGTATTCTGAAATTGAATGGACCCGATAGACGCGAAGAGTTACGCGTAGATGGACTGATAGTTTGCACGGGCATCCATCGAGATCTTTTCCAGAGTGCCATTCCTGCCAGTCGACCTGAATATCTGCATATAATTGATCATGATGCTGCAACCCATGAGCCCGAAATCCTTCATCTCATTACAGGCGAGACCACCATAGCGCGGTACGCCGGATTTGGCCCTGAACGAACGGCCATAACCCCGCATCTCCCAAAGACGGTACAGGAAATGGGGATCCACGGACTCTTCACTGATGTGCCGGGTCTTCGCCGCATGCTGGACAGNCCACTTCGAAGATCRCGAGCARGCCGTAGAGGAKAGCAATGCAGTTGGACAATTACTTCGTGAYACGATTGGRCGATATATACCGAGCRAATWTCTKCTGGGRCACGAAAATAGYAATAGAAGCATCACTGAATCGTATGTTGCGGCATACAACAAGCTGCTGGACTCCGACGGCCCCTTCCTCGATCAGTTAAACGTAGACGGACGCGTTGTCTTCGCCCAGCCCAGCAATGGTCTGGGATTGAATCAATGCGCCGCCATCGGCGAAGATGCGGCGGCCTTATTGCTAAATATTTAGAATTAGTAGGATATAGAGTATCGCTTGCTGTAGATCGGATGGTAGGGAAATACCCGTACATATTTCTTGGTGGAGAGTTGCTCAAGAGGGGATGTTGATGTATGTATTGTATCCGGAAAATAAGCGGATGGGTGGCTATTGACGTATTTTTCCTTAGTCAAAGGCATTACTTTTTATGGATTGATCGGGCCGCCATACTTTTTGATATCATAATCGTTCTAATGCGTTCGGGAGAGGTGAAATTTTATGTTGATGACGTTATTGCAGGTGATGGAAATTGTGGTATTGGTCGCCACGGGCGGATACATCGGTTATCAGACCCAAGGTCATTTTTCCTTGACCCGTTCACAACATTACATTGAACGATTCAATAGCGGTGAGATGCGTAAACTCCGGACACGCGTGAATAATTGGATTGAGCGAGGTCAGCCGCTGGATAAAATTTTTCCCGAGAAGCCGCCGCTTGATGATGAGTCTCAACTCGATCTTGAAGCACTCCGACTGTTTAGTAATTTCTTTCAGGAATTGGGTACAGCATATAAATATAGAACGGTAAGCCGTGCCTATATTTGGGACGTTTTCGGACAGATAATTTTAAGATATGGCGAAGACCTTGCCGCATTTATATCTGAATACAGAATACACGTTAATCGAAAAGGGCTCTACATTGATTTTGAATGCCTGATAGAAGATATTCAAAAGATGGATAAGAAAAAACAAAAGGCAATGCGCAACACTACATGGTTCAGCGATCACAGGCATGACAAGAATGACTGAACCGATGTGCTATATTTTTGGATATGGCTCTCTCATCAATCCTCAAAGTATTGCTAAAACATTGCAGGAACATCTGGAAGATTCATCGGTTGAGCCCACGGTCCTGCGTGATTATGAGCGTTCATGGTCAATAGAGGATCAAGTATTTATTGAAGGGGATACCCGTCGCGAAATTACTATGGTTTTCTTAAACATTAAGGCATCGAAAGGGGCAAAGTGTAACGGTGTCGTCTTTCCCGTAAACGAGAAGCAATTGCTTGATTTTGATAAACGAGAGCGACGATACAATCGAGTGGATGTGGGACATTTAGTTAACCCTAGAAAAGATATTCCGGTGTATACCTATGTGGGGAAAGAGCCGTRTATAACCCCGCCGGATACGGCATTCGTGGCAGACATTTACGAGAAGATTGTGGAAGATGGACTGGCGTTGCGGGGGGAGTCCTTTCGTTCGGAATACCTGGCAACGACCGTTCCACATTCGTTTAATCGCGTAAGCGAGGCATACACCTTTTAGTCGTGGTGTGTTTCCAGAAATCCCCGAATGGTTTGATTTCCGATATACAAATCTATGATTTGGGCATTGCCATTGAGGATAGAAACCATGATGTAGGTCTCGTTTTGCGTTATACGGCTGTTATCCCGGACGACTTTTTCWGCTAACGGCGCCAGTTCTTCGGGCATATAGTAGCGGTCAAACGGCAATTGAAGCCGGATGGAAGTGCCTCGGACCCAATTGATTCGTACACGCAGATAATCTCCGTATGGCGGGGGAGAAGGTACGACATTAGTAATGTTGGCGAATCCGGCGTTGTCTTTCTGAAGAAGGGCGTATGCCGTGTCGTCCTTTTCAAAAACATACGGATTGGTCAATTCCACCTGGCTTTCTTCAAAGCGCAAGACCACATATTTACCTCGAAATGCGTCATAAGGATCCACCGGGGCCGTGCGAAATTTAAAGAGTGCCCCTTCCGAAATAACTTCCTCGTTTTGCATAATCATGGAGATGGGCACACCCAGCTGGGCGATGACCAGCAGGCCGAACAACGCTAATCTGATGGTGGAATTCATGCTGCCTCCTTAAACCGTCGATTCAATACGAGGTTGGTGGTGAGGAACCCRATRCCCAGAAGAATRAAGACCACWCCGCGMATAACGAAACTCATGTCYACATCGAAAAAYCGGAACATGATGAGGAAAAAGATGAGCGCCAGYCCYACRTTYACCGTGCCCAGATTACTCGTCTTAGCACCGGAGGCAATGGACGTAACAGCCAGACAGAGCACGTAGATATTGAACAGCACAACAGCGAAAAAGGCATCATCGGTATAAGCTGTAATGGCCCAAGCAACAATTGTAATTGCTGGGGTTATGCCCATAGGGATAAGGTCGTAGCGTTTTTGTTTTATGGCGCGAACGAGCAATGCCGTGGCCGGGATGAGAAAAGCGAGCAAGAGTAGAGCATCCAGAGCGCCGAACCACTCCGAGTAATAATTATTGTATCGATAATGGTTCCATCCGATATGTCGCCAAGGCCAGGAGAACGTAAACATAAGTGCTAGAACGATGATACCGCTTCTTCCCACTACGAGGAATGGACGGCGTCGCTCCGTATTGTCGTGTTGCAGCCAAATAGCGTCCAAGAGATACAGCAGCGCAAAATATGACGTGTAGACCAACAGCCATATACCGGGAATGGCTTTTTCCAATACGACACCCGTGGCAATGCACGGGGCTAGAGCAACGCTCCATAAGAGAAGGCGGGCCCGGGGTGATTCGGGATCGCGACGAATGTTGAACCATACAAATGGCGCTATACCCGCCGCCATGAGATAGAAAAACGCTGGCTGGCCTCCTTCAGACTGAGCATATCCGGTCCAGCATGTAATCATGATGATATAGCCGATAGCCGGTACGATGGCGGACATGAGATACACTATCGGTAAGGTGAGGAGCAGCCACGTCAGCAAGAATCCTCCCAGGTTACCGGGGATGTTATACGTCTGTCCGATGAGAGAAATACTTACTGCTACGGAGAGCATGAGGAACGTACTGGCRCCTTCCCGCCATGCCRKYGACTCGTTGTTTTTCAATAGTACCCAGGCACAAATCAGCTGCGAGATGACGAGAGGTGTTATGGAGATGATAGCTCGAATGGGTCTGCCCAGTTGGTCCCAATTACTGGCCAGAACAAGAATAATCCCCAGTCCAATAAACGAAGCACCCACCACGCTGAATATGGTAATGAGAATGTCAGAGCGGCTCTTCACCTTTACGGGACCGTAATAATCGTGGAATCGATTTGCCGTCGCGTTATCGACTACTCCCCCAGCGACGAGATTATCCAATTCATCGTAGAGCCACTGTATGCCTTTATTTCTGTTCATGTCAGATCGCTTTTTCAGCTACCAGTATACTGGAAGCCAATTTACCCAAGGTAGTACCGCCATTGCCCAGTGCGGTGAAGCGCGTCGCTAATTCTTCCTGAAATGCTTTTCGCTTCTCATCCGTGAACTCCTGGAGCTGAGGTGCGATAGGGGTGGCGTATACGACTTCGATAGCATGTTCAATACCGCCGTCAACCACAAGATCCATCGAATGCTGTTCAATAGCAACAGATTCAAACCCGGCTGCCTCAAACATGGCCGAAAGGTCTGAAGCGGATAATAAGTCAGAGGGGGCGCGCAAAGCACCAGCCAGCCCAGATTCATCCACGCTAGTCAATGCCTCGCATAGCACGCTGAATAAATCGCACTCATCTACGGGACGCCATATCGATGCCATGACACGTCCGCCATTGCGTAGGACCCGGTGCATTTCACTCGCTGCTGCTGGTTKGTCAGGGAAAAACTGAAAACCTTGYTGGCAGGTRAYCACGTCTACAGACGCATCGGATACATCCAGCGGGTGGGCAGGAGAAACGATAAAGGAAATATTCGTATCTATATTTTCACAGCGTTTTTCTGCAATTTGCAGCATAGCCGGATTTATATCTGCCGCAAGAATACATCCATTCTTACCGACTTTTTCCGCCAGCAATCGCGTGACAATGCCGGTTCCCGCTGCAATATCCAGAACGGTCTTGCCATCCCAATCTGCATACCGCTCGATCAAGTTTATAGCCCACGGCTCAAACATAATGGGCACCAGCACATCATCGTAGTTGCTCGCAAAAGAACTGGTATTAAAATTCAACACGCCCATGCCATCCTCCGGTGATGCGCTTCGTCACGCTTTCCCGATCATCTGTTCAAAAAGCTCTCGCTGCTCAATGAGCGCGTGGATCTTATCATCGGGATCGGTTCGCGCTTCCATCAGAATCCAGCCGGAGTAATCCATTCCCACAAACAAGTCCATAAGCTGCTGATACGGATAATCCCCCACATTAAATTCACGCACAYGTACCGTATCGCCAAAATATTCCTTGGTCAGATTAAAATTGTATTCCAGTCCTTCGCCGTTTAAATCCTCGTCGTTGGAATTCCAGCAAATTTTCACATTGGGATGATCCGCCACGTCCATGATAGCTTTCATAACGGGAAGTTCACTGGCCCCCTTTCCGTGTACCTCAACACGAATTTCCTGCCCATAATCCGCACCATACACACCCACTTCGCGAAGGGCTTTACCGATGCGTTCGATGGTTTCCTGCTGTCGACTTCCCTCTACTGCACGGTTGGGTTTGACCTTCACACCCGAACCGCCACAGTCGTGCATGAGCCGAATATATTCCTTGGTGAGATCGATATTCTTGGATACCAGTTCCGGCCGTGCCTCATGGTACTGGGCGTTTGCCCCGTAGCCCACCAGCGTTACTGGACTGTCCTCAAAACGCTTCTTCACTTCCGAGCGTTCCTTCTTGGAAAGGGAGGGCTCCACGCCATGAGCATGCTCGGTGCGTACTTCCACACCCAAGGCGCCGGATTTCTCACACACATCCAGAAGCGTGGGTAAATCGAAATCCTTACCCCACAAATACGTGACCAAGCCCAGGCGCATGCGATTCTGCGTCGCTGCAAAACTAGGTAAGGTTGTGCTGTTGAGTCCTATTACCGCTGCTGCACCCATAACTCCGGCAGACTGAAAAAATTCGCGACGGGTTTGCTGTGCCATACTATTTTTCTCCAGGTTGATTCAGATACACCATTTTTATGTACCCCTCTACACTACCAAAACGATCCATCCATGGGGTAGTTGCTATAAAGCTTCATTTTAAAGCCGTTGTCTCACACGAAAGGTCTTGCTATGCTTGACAAAGTATAGGCGCAGCATCGGCTTGAACTATATAGGAGCACTATATGGCGGATCATATCCCCCTCGGGAAACCAACTTCGTATACCGATAYSTATGATYCRARYCTCYTATTTCCAGTTCCGCGAAAGGAGGGACGGGAGGATTTGGGGCTATCCGGTGAGCTGCCTTTTTCAGGAGAGGACATCTGGAACGCGTATGAGATTTCCTGGCTCACTCCTTCGGGGAAACCAGAAGTGGCTACAGCAGAGATTCGCGTTCCGGCTGTGTCGCCAAATCTCGTCGAATCCAAGTCGTTGAAACTATATCTCAATTCGCTGAATGGAACCATGTATCAAAATATGGCCGATGTGGAATCTGTCATTCAAAACGACCTGAGCAAGGTGGCAGGTGTGACCGTGACAGTGAATATCTTGGGGCCATCGCATCCGCAGAAATCGGCTGACGTACCCGTTCAAGGAGAATGTATAGACAATCTCGACGTGTCCGTTTCATCTTCCGACGTGTCCGCTAATCTATTGTCCGTAAACACCGTAGGCGTTAATATCGAAGAGACATTGTACACCCACCTTTTCCGAAGTCTCTGTCCCATTACCGGACAGCCGGATTGGGCCACTGTTTCGATTCAGTACGCCGGAAACCGAATCGATCAAGCTGMGCTGCTTACGTACTTGATTTCCTATCGCAGCCATAATGAATTCCACGAGCATTGCGTGGAGCGAATTTTCATGGATATCCTGAATCGCTGTGAACCGGAGAAGTTGTCTGTTTACGCCCGGTATACTCGACGGGGCGGTATCGATATCAATCCGTATCGCAGTAATTTTCCGTCGACCCCTGATAACGTCCCGGCATGGCGGCAATAGACTTAATTTAAAMYMYGGAWWWNTCGGYRKASWRYASSRSYYTMRGWKMWRSSSYRRWRWSSAWMTAYCSYWRSAMKWYRWRYKKWYRARRKSARSAWYRKSSMYAMMWYWRSRRAGTCTAATTTGCCCTCCTACGAGTTGAACGACGATCAGCGCATCCTTCTGGAGCACGCTGACCGTTTTGCTCGGGACACCTTTCTTCCCATTGCCGAAGAAATGGACACCAACGAATCCTGGCCTGATGATCTCTTTGCGAAAATTGGGGCACAAGGATATCTGGGAGTAACCGTGGCAGAAGAATACGGCGGCGCGGGTCTCGATCTCGTAAGTGCTGGTGTAATCCTCCAAGCCTTTTCACGATACAGTCATGCCATCGGCCTTAGCGTGCTGGCTCACGATAATTTATGCACGAACAATATTTATCGCAATGGTACCGACGAGCAGCGTCGAAAATATCTCCCAAAACTCTGCTCCGGTGAATGGGTAGGCGCATTGGGTATGACCGAACCCGGTGCCGGATCCGATGCCGTACGCGGTATGGCCAGTCGTGCGCAGCGGGTAGGTGACGAATATATTATCAATGGTCGCAAAATATTTATTACGAACGGTCCCATTGCAGACGTGATACTCATGTATGCGAAAACGGATCTGGATCTGGGACCTCGCGGCATTACGGCTTTCATTGTAGAAAAAGATGCTCCCGGATATTCCGTAGCTCAGAAGATGATCAAGATGGGATTCCGAGGCAGTCAGACCGGGGAACTGGTCTTCGACGATTGCCGTGTCCCCGCTGAAAATGTAGTGGGCGGTGAAAACGCCGGGGTAGCTGTCATGATGGGCGGACTCGATCTGGAACGCGCCATGATAGCACCCATTGCGGTGGGTATAGGCGAGCGGGCGCTCCAGCTTTCCATTGAATATTCCAAGGTTCGGGAACAATTCGGCAAACCCATATCTGAATTTCAGATGATCCAAGGTAAGCTCGCCGATATGTATACCGAATTGGAAGTAATGCGCACGTTTGTCTATCGCGCACTCTCCGCGGCCAATGAAGTGGAAGTGGGGGGAGGCGGTCGAGGCGAGATCCATAAACTCACAGCGGCAGCCGCACTTTTTGCCGGGGAATCGGTGAATCGTATTCTGGACAATGCCCTGCAAATCCACGGCGGCTTCGGTTACATCTGGGAATCGGAAATCAATCGTCTTTATCGATCCATCAAACTGCTGGAAATCGGCGCGGGAACCAGCGAAGTGCGTCGGAATATTATTGCAGAAGAACTGCTGCGGTAATAAAACAAGTTACTCCGAATCAGTTGTAAGGGGGAAGCAGTGCCCAAAAAGTATGATAATCCGCCGGGAAGTCCCGTGCGCAWTGCCCAGCCCGCCGACTACCTAAGATTTTTTGCTCGGCAGACCATGGCTACTTTCTCCTTGCCTTCCGTGCCGGAAGGGCATGTGCTGTCCCGACACGAAGCCATTCAGCAACTCGGTGATCATAAGTCGAAGGATTCTATAACATGGCTGGGTCACGCCGCATTTCTTATCCGTGCAGGTGGGAAGACCCTGCTCATCGATCCCTATCTATCGAAAATTGCTGGACCCGGCCCCTTTGGTCCCGCGCGATACGCCCGTGCGAAAATTGGTCTACCTGATTTCGGTCCGCTTGATGCTGTACTCCTGACCCACAATCATTACGATCACTTCGATGTACAGACGCTCCAGAAATTGGCTCGTCAATCCTCCATTCAAGTAGCCGCACCCTCCGATCTTGGACGTGCCGTACGTCGGTTGGGCTTTCGTTCCGTTACCGAATTGGCTTGGCACGATGAATTTACTCTAGGCGACCTGACCATCACCGCCACACCAGCCATCCACTGGTCCAAACGCGGTTTACTGGACGAAAACAATTCCCACTGGTGCGGGTATATGCTGGAGTGGGGAAGTCGCCGCGTCTATTTTTCCGGAGACACAGGCTACGGTTCCATCTTTAAATCCATGGGGGAACAGTGGGGCAAAATCGATCTGGGAATAGTTGGAATTGGTGCCTACGAACCGCAAATCATCATGCAGCCTGTACATACCTCCCCCGAAGAGGCCGTTCAGATAGGGCGGGATATGAATTGTAAACGCCTTCTTGGGATGCACTGGGGCACCATTGTGCTCAGCGAAGAAGATCCCTGGGAACCGCCTTCCCGCTTCCAAGCTGCCGCTCAAAAGGAAGACTATGCGTCCGAAGATGCCTGGGTCATGCAGCTCGGCGAGACACGTAGTCTTCGATTTTAGTATAGGTTCAGCTTAGATATACCCCTTCCAATTCACCCCAAAAAAGTTAATGTCATTGCGAACGAAACAAAGTGAAGTGCGGCAATCTCTCTCCAAATGCCGCCAAATTATACGAGATTTTCTTCCTTAAAACGTGGGTTTCGCCGCTTGCTGGTCAACGCCATTTTTTGGGGTATAGGGATGGAAGACGAAATTCCGCACCGGGCCAATGTGGAACTGGTAGGTGAATACGAACCGTCCGATATCGGATTCGGCACCCATAAGGCGGGAGTCATGCCTGCAGACCATGTCATTCATTAGATTGGAACTCGTTCTGTACAGTGATATTATCCTGCCCGACAGGTATACTGACCACGTCAAWNAWTTTTTGAACTAATGGAAAGGTTCTTACATGATTTCTTCAGTATCTATTCGAATAGCKRCACTTSTTCTGRTTCTGYTRGGAAGTMTCCCKGCGTACAGTCAGATAGTTTTCAAGGCTGGATTCGCCAGTATCGATGTTACTCCTACGGCTCCCATGCCCATGTGGGGATACGGTGCACGCAGCGATTTATTATCTCAGGGAGTACGCGATCCTCTCTACGCCAAGGTTCTCGTCATCGAAGCGGACGGAGCGAAAGTCGCCCTCGTAGGATTGGATCTGGGACGGTCGCCCGGCGATCCGGAATACCAGCGCATTCTGGATGCCGTAGGGAAACAGGCTGGCGTGGATTATGTGATGATGAGCGGTTCACACACGCATCATGGACCCGTGTTGGAATTGAAAGATGAAGAAGGAAAGGGTAAAGGGAAATTTGATGCAGGTGTTGCCTATCGCGCTGAGCTGGAGAAAAAACTGATTCAGGTCATTGTGGAAGCTGCCGGGAATGCGAAGGATGCCCGAATCGGCTGGACGAGTAAAGATTTGGATATGAATCGGAACCGACACAGTAAATTAGCCTCCAAGCCCCGCGATACCGAGTTGTCTGTAATACGACTGGACGGTATTGATGGCAAACCCATCGCCGTCATGGTGAATTATTCGGCGCATCCGACTATCCTTAATGGCGCGGATCTGCGTTTCTCCGCCGAATTTCCCGGCGTGATGATGGATGTGGTGGAAGAGACATTGAACGCACCGTGTTTTTTCATGCAGGGTGCCGCTGGGGATCTTTCTGTGAAGACCCTGCCCGTAGACATCATGCCCGCAGACGATCCTTCTCTTCTCCCAAGCCGCTTATCCGTTGAGCAGCGAGAGATGATTATGGAAATCCAGAAAGCTACCGAGGCGGATGCCATCAAGCTGCAGCAATCCATGATTCGCGATGAGGCACGCATGGTTTCTTATGGTACACGGCTGGCTAACGAAGTAATCACGCTGGCTAAAGCAGTTAAAACCACTCGCCCCGATAATCCTTCTGTACAGGGTATGACCAAGGAATTTGAATACGAGACACGCGTGAATTTCCAGAGCAGTTTCGTGCAGGGTATGTTTCGGCAAGCCTTCTTTGCCGAATTGGCTAATGCGTCGCTGGATGATGTGAAAGAGAATCTCATCACGACACGTCTATCCGTCGTAGTGATCAACAATGCCTTGGCGCTGGTAGGCGGATCAGGAGAATTCTTCTGTAACCATGCTAATCGGCTTAAAGATCGATCCGGAGCAGAAAAAACACTGTTCTTCGGCTACTGCAACGGACATCAGATGTATTTCCCCACCATTGAAGGCGCATCACAAGGGGGATACGGTGCTGACCCGGAAGTATCCTGGGTTGCGTTGGGTGCCGGAGAGGAAATGATGGACGAAGCCCTCATTGCAATCTATGAATTCATGGGACGGCTGACTCGTGTTCCTCTGGGCGGTGCCCCGGCCAAGAAAAATTAACTGGAAAAGGATTTATTATTTATGAAATGCCAACWGAGTCGTATGTGCATGATTGTAGTCGTGGTAGCGATGGGGCTTATCCAGTCCTCCTGGGCTGCTGACTTCCCGTATAAAATCGGACGCGGGTCAGCCGATATCACCGGGCCTGCATTAGGCTTGGCCATGTGGGGATTTGTACGGGAGGGTCAGAACACGGAAGGTATCCATACGCGCCTCCGTGCACGAGCCTTTGTCATTGTGGATGCCAAGACAGATAAACGCCTGGCTTTCATCAGTGCCGATGTGGGCAGCATAACCCACGCGATGCACCTTGAAGTGTTGGAACAGTTGGCAACACGTTTCCCTGGGGTCTACACGGTTGAAAACCTCATCCTCAGCGCTACGCATACCCACTCCGGTCCTGCCGGGTACTGGCACTACGGCGTGGGCACCCCTTTGGGCGGAGCATTCTATGAGGCCCACTATAATGTCATCGTGGGGGGAATTGTTGAAGCCGTTGTTGCTGCAGATGAGAGCGCTGCGCCGGGTCGTATCCTGGTGAACACGGGTGTGGTGGAAGGCGGCGGTGCCAATCGTTCCGTTACGGCGTACGACAATAACCCGGAGTCCGAGCGGGCACGTTATTCCAGTAATGTAGACAAAGAGATGACGCTGCTCCGGTTCGAAGGCGCAGACGGCGCAATCGGAATGGTGAACTGGTTTGCCGTTCACCCAACTGCCATGACCTTTGACAATAAACTTATATCCGGCGATCACAAGGGTTATGCGGCCCAGCAGTTTGAACAAATCATGGGCGCATCTACGTTGGGGGCTGGCGATTTTGTCGCAGCATTCGCACAGACCAATTGCGGCGATGTTACCCCTAACCTGAATCTGGATAATACCGGGCCCGGTGAAAATGAATTCGAGACGACGCGCATTATCGGTGATAGACAATTGGAAATTGCGCTGGAATTATTCAAAAACGCGTCGGAAGAACTGCAAGGCGGTCTTGATTACCGGCAAACCTACATCGATCTCTCCAATACCACCGTGGACGGAAAATACACGGGTTCCGGTACCCAATCCACCTGCGCCTCGGCGTACGGGTATTCCTTCGCTGCCGGGTCCACGGAAGACGGCGGAGGCCATCCGTTGTTCAAAGAGGGCATGACCAAGCAGAATCCCATGGTGGACGGGCTCATTGCCGAGCAGTTCAAAATTCCGCCGCCATCCGATAAACTTCGCGAGTGCCACCTCCCCAAGGCCATTCTTCTGGCACCGGGTGCCACCGAGC
>NVWG01000032.1 GCA_002746185.1 Candidatus Hydrogenedentota bacterium | reverse complement strand
TCAACCCACTCACCGATACATTAACCAACGACAAGGGCGAACAGGTCAAACTCGATCCCCCTTCCGGTGAAGAGCTGCCGCCCAACGGTTTCGGCTGTGACGACTCTGGCTATCAGGCTCCGGCAGAAGACGGCTCGGGTATCGAAGTACAGGTTGCTCCTGATTCCAAACGTCTCCAACTCCTCACCCCCTTCGCTCCATGGGAAGGCACAGACATCACCGGACTCAAGCTGCTCATCAAGGCCAAGGGAAAATGCACCACAGACCATATTTCACAAGCAGGTGTTTGGCTGAAGTATCGCGGTCACCTGGACAACATATCCAACAACACCCTCACAGGCGCGACTAACGCATTCAATGACGCAACCAACTCCGTGAAAAATCAGCTTACGGGTGAATACGGTGAAGTACCCGCCGTACAGCGCGCATACAAAGCCGAAGGTATCGGTAGTATCGTCGTAGGTGACGAGAACTACGGCGAAGGCTCCTCMCGCGAACACGCCGCCATGCAGCCCCGCCACTTGGGAGTACGCGCCGTGCTGGTAAAAAGTTTCGCACGTATCCACGAAACCAACCTGAAAAAACAGGGCATGCTGGGACTCACTTTTGCAACCCCGTCCGACTACGACAAAATCCAGGAAGACGACAGCATCGATATCCTGGGACTCACCGATTTCGCCCCAGGCAAACCCCTCACCATCGCGTTCAACCACGCCGACGGTTCCAAAGACGAAATCACCGTCAACCACACCTACAACGAAAGCCAGATCGAATGGTTCAAAGCCGGCAGCGCCCTCAACCTCATCAAACAACAAGCCGGCGTATAGTTCCATCCAAATATCCAACTACCCAAGCGGGAGCAAATGCTCCCGCTTTTTTGGTTCCACTCACAATTGAGAACTATTATCACCTGCTTTTACCGCGCTAACTCAGATGCTCAAAAGCACTTATGGATTCGTATCTTTCCAACTCCCAAAAATGTATTGACGAAACCCCTCAACAAGTCTAGGATGTACGAAACGGAGAAATGACCATCGGAGGGCATTTGGTATGTTGATGAAGACGATTCAGCACGATCAAGACGGCATTCACGTTGATTTCTACGAACCCATGCACCACAAGGAAGGTCATCTGGACCTGCACTTTAACGACCCGGCATTCACCACACGCATTCAGCCCGACGATGTCATTCGCATTTTCGGTCTGGACGATGTACACACCACCGCAGCAGACAAAATGAAAGTGCTTCTCGTTCATGCCGACGGTACGAAAGAATTACTACCCTGCAAAATAATCTAAGCGTTCCGACTATTCAGTATCGGTTTCCGCTTCGATAGGCTCCGGTTTTATTTTGGTCTCCACCAAATCAGCCGGAGGCGGATCCAATTTCTTYAACCGGATATTTCGATACCACGCCTCGCCGCCATGGTCCTGAAACATGAGCATGCCGGACAGCGGGATGTCCTTGTACGCCACATCGAACTTACCCAACGGCGTAGTCATTTTGGAAAAATCTGTCTTTACAACAAGCCACCCGTTCAAGGTCACTTCTATTTCATCGTTATAAAGTCGGATGTCATACGAATTCCATTCCCCGGCAGGCAGTGCCATATTGAACATGGGTGTCACTACATTGTAAATGGAGCCGCTACCATTGATGTTGGGCAGCGTACCGTTGTCATCAATCACCTGAACTTCAAAACCGCGATACACCGGATCGTTGGGCTGGGATCGTAAGAAAATACCGCTGTTGGCACCGGGAGCAACCTTCACTTCCAAATGCAGCTCGAAATTATCCAGGTACTCGGCGGTGTATCCCACATATTTCAGCTTCAAAGACCGACCCAGAACATGGAGCATGTCATTTTCCACGACAAATATCTCATCATCGTCGCTGATATTACCCCACGCATCCCGATGCTCCTCACTAAGGAGATCAATCCATTCTGCACCCTCCGGCGCATYCGTAGGCRCACCCACAGGAACGGGTTTATCCCAATCGCCCGTGGACCCGGAAAAGCGCCATCCGAAAGCAAACGCGATGACAGTCAATAGAACAATAAAAATCGTACGCTTCATTAGTTAATCCCTTCTGTAACAAATTATTTCATGCCTMTATTGGAAAACGAGATTCGATTATTGCGTGAAATGATTCCAGGCAATGTGTAGGAACTATCAGTAAGTGATCGTTATATACTATTATAGAACACACTACATTTTCCCTATCATACTGGAAATTTGTAGTGGTTTCACGCTATGATACAACAAATTAAAGGAGGTTACCCATGAAATTGAAAGTATACGCTTTGGCTCTGTTTACTATAGTCGGTACGCTGGCAGCAATGGCATTCGTATCGTCGGATTCCCAATCGAAATCTACCACGTTATTCCCCGTAGCTGAAGCGGCTGATGCCGCTGAAGCCAGAACACCAATACAGGTTGAGCAGATTCAAATCGTCGAAACAGCGGAGCTGATGAAATTGCTTGTGGACCCTATGTTCGAAGAGTTGAAGGATGCCGTAGAGAACCCGCCTGAAAAACGTCGCCATTGGCGTTCCCTGTATATCGCCGCATTTAATTTAGCCGAATTATCAAACCTGAATTTTTCCCGACGGGACGATGATTACATGTCCACAACGGAATGGGTGGAATTCTGCATAAAATCCCGGGATTTGTCCATCGCCTTGGCTGACTCAGTAAAGGGTCAAGCGGATTATTCTATAATAAAAAATAACTTCCTGGCGCTCACGGACAATTGCAACGACTGTCATACCAAGTTTGAGCCCGGCGAAGTAGATAAGATCGAAGTGCCGGAATCCTGGAAAGAAAATGCCGCCGGAGAAAAGGAAGACATCCCCCTGTAACCATCGGATTTTCCCAACGTGACCTCTTTACATCGTATCGGTATTCACGCCGGGCTGGGGTTTCACGTCCCCTTTCAGGAACGCATCCACCTGTTCCATGATGCAGGGTTCGATACCATAAGTCTGTGGTGGGAAGAACGTCACGAGCGCGCACGGGAACTCCGCCATCTTGCGCCGGACATGATTCGCAATACGGGACTGTACATCGACAACATCCACGTCCCCTATTACTGCTGTAACGATCTCTGGTCAGAGGATTCCGTTACACGCAAATACGCTCTGGATTTACATTTAAGCTGGATTGATGACGCGGCCCGCCACCATATCCCCATCATGGTTATGCATGTGACCATGGGTATCAAACCATCACCACCCACATCAACGGGACTGGATAGTTTTCAGGCCTTGACCGATCACGCGGAGAATCAAGGCGTGGTCCTTGCCATCGAGAACACCCGCAGCGATGCCCATGTAGCTTGGCTCTTGGACCAAATTCCCTCCCCCGCTCTCGGCCTCTGCTTCGATACATCCCACAGTCACTTGTGGGGCGACGATCCACTGCATTTACTAAGTCGATACGGTTCACGCCTGATCACTACCCATTTATCAGATACAGACGGAAAACGAGATCAGCATTGGGTGCCGGGACGCGGCGTAGTGGCCTTTGACCAGGTTGCTCATCAGCTGAATTCGCTGCAATATACGGGCACCATCCTGCTGGAAATAACCCACAGGGAAGAAAATGGAGACTTTAAGACGTTTCTACTGGATGCCCGTAACAAGGCAAGTGAAATAGCCCAATCAATTTACACTCAAAACACAAACGATGAAAGAGAGATTTCCAATGGATGACAACCAGCCCTTTTCCATGCTCAATGCCCTGTGGTTCAAACCAGACGGCGGCGCAGAAAAATACAAAGAATACCAGGCAGCGGCTCACCCCTTCGCGGAAAAGTACGGTGCCACAGCATCCGATGCTTTTGTGCCAGTGCAGTCCCTCATCGGTGAATTCGATGCGGACCTCATGTTCTTCATCCACTGGCCCGACTTCGAAACCTTCCAAAAATTTCTCGCCGATCCGGGATACCAAGCCATACAGCCGCTGCGTGAAGAAGCCATCACGAAATCTCTGTTGATCCGCTGCAATAAAGTACAGCCTTAAGACGGATTACTTACTTGAAACGGAAGTGTACAAAAATCCGCCCGAAATTCTTTGAGTCTTTTTCTACACGGTGATATTTTGACTTGATGTGGGGCTGTTGAAGAAAGCGCAGGACTTTCTTCTTCAACTGTCCACTTCCTTTACCGGGGATAATCTCCACCAGCGTAATCCGCTTGGCCACGGCCTCATCAATAACCCGGTTCAATTCCCGGTCGATATCTTTACTCTTGTTATAGATATCATGAAGGTCGACTTTGATTTTTGCCATACGAAAATTCCTTAGACTGCATCGCCGCTATTGCACGGCAGTCACCTCCACAACATCAACCCCGCTCACCGTGATGCGATATTCAATTTCCAGAGGGTTACAACATACCAGGCAATCATAWATCAGCGTCTGATGAAGCGCACCCAGGTCTACCTGCATCACAAACTGCTCCCAGCAATGCGGACAGGTTACCGTCGCGCCCGTATCCAGCATGTCCCCTCCTAATCCGGAGTATCCCCCGCCTTAATCCATTCCCGGTTAAACGTGGCATATTTAATAGACTTACCCTTCTCCTCATCGTTGTGGGGTCGGTCAATAAAGTAGCTATAGGTTACGTGGAAATTGCCATCCGTCCCCTCAATAATGGATGGGTAGTGAAAACTCCCTTCCCCAGTCTTCCGTAATTCGATGTAGCGAGTCCAAGGCCAAGTTTTCCCTTCATCCTCGCTGAGAGACACAGCCAACGTATGACGACCCGATGCCAGATCGTTGTAGATGCACAACCAGTCGCCGTTTTCCGTATTCATCACTTCCAGACCAGAGCCAGGATTGTTCAATATTTCATGATCATATACCTTGCTCCAGGTCTCACCGCGATCAGTGGATTCCGACACAAGGACTTTTTTCGGCGGCGGACCGTTATCCCGCATGTAATTAACAATGGTGCCATCGGAACGCTGCGCAAAGCTGGGCTGAATATTACCCCCGCCTACGATGGGTTCGCTAAACGTCCACGTTTCACCCAAGTCATCGGTGATAGCTACAAGAGAAAAGGAAAAACCGTCAGAGTACAATCCAACCAACATGCGACCATCATCCAAAATCAGCGGATGCGCCCGAGTGAACCAACCAAGCCGTCGTGTCAATTTATCAGCGGCCTGCTTGTAGTTGTTTTCAGCCCACTCCTTCGCACGATCCGGAACTTCTTGGCCTTTAAAATATTCTTCCGTCTTCTTTCGCACAGCCTGTTCAAAATCGTCGCCGGGCTTTATGTGCATAATTTTCATCACGTCCCACTTGGGTGAGCCCACGGGATACATATAATCCGTGGACGTCTTATACTTCATCAACGCCGACTCCCACATATTGGACTGAATGGTGGGCCACAGCAGCCACAACTTGCCTTCCTGATCAATAATCATCGTGCAATTCGTATCCGGAAAATCAGGAGTATCCGCCATCACAAAGGGCTTGGTCCATTTTCCAGTGGCTTTCACCCACCGCGCCCCGAGAATCTTCACGTCATCCGATTTCCGCTCTCCCGATCCATGGAACCAACACACCAAAATATCGCCATTGGGGCACTCTACGATGGTTGATCCATGGTTATGCCACGATTCCAGCGGGAAGATGAGTTCCCCCTCCATAAAGGGCTCCTCAGCCGTAGCACCCGTACAAAAAAAGACCACCGATACGGCGATCAGAGAGAGAAATTTCTTAGTAAGCATGACACCCCCGATTAAGTTGGTTAGTGATTTATCTGTTTATCATCGTCGAATCGACCCCAAGAATGCAATCTAACTCAATTCGCCAAAAACGTACGTATTGGCTCACAGATTTGCCCCCGTGCTATACTGGACATAGTTTAAACACTCTGGAATATAGCATGCCTTGGTTATGTTAATTCCGGGTAGAGTCAAACCAAACTTATTCAATCCAAAATTAAACCCACGTCGGCTATAATGCCGCAACCAGGAGTTTTGAATATGCCCCCCACGTATGATCCAGAATCAGTAGAACCCATGATCGCTGAGTTGACCAATGTCGGCGTAGATTCATTGACCACCACCGAAGATGTAAACCGCATGGTTCAGGACACCCCTGGCACGGCCATGGTCGTCATCAATTCCGTATGCGGATGTGCCGCAGGAAATTGCCGACCCGGTGTAAGCCTGGCGCTCCAGAACAGCAAAATACCAAATAATTTGGGGACCGTGTTTGCCGGAGTGCATACGGAAGCCGTGGATCGCGTACGCGGCCTCATGCCCGATGTACAGCCCTCTTCCCCCTGTATCGCCCTATTCAAAGATGGCAGCTTGATTGGCGTACTGGAACGTCGTCACATTGAACAGATGACMGCCGTAGATATTCAAGGTGCCTTGGTAAAAGTATTTGACGAGCAATGTGATCGCGAAGGCCCATCCGTATCACCGGAAGTTTCCGACGCCAATGAACACGTCAAGCGGTGCGGTACTTCGATTCCATTGTATAGCGGCGAATAACAACCAAGAATTACTATTTTCTAATCCATCGGCGCAATCATCAGGTTGCGTCGATTTTTTTACAGGCTGCAAAAGGAAAGAGCCATCGTGAACAGCACCCAACGATTTTACCTGCGTGTCGCCGGAATCACCGGCTGTCTAGCCGTTATCATCGGCGCATTCGGAGCGCACGGTTTGGAAGCAAGACTCTCAGAGGACATGCTCGATATTTACGAGACAGGTGTAAAGTACCACTTCTACCATGCTCTGGCATTAACAGCCTTGGCATTWGCCCCGACAGCAATCTGGACGCARCGGAGTACAGTSTGGGCGGMCCGTATGTTTCTCCTCGGTATCCTCATTTTCTCCGGGTCACTCTATACCCTGGCAATTACAGAAATCCGATGGCTCGGTGCCATCACACCGTTGGGCGGTGCAGCCATGATCGTTGGCTGGATCTGCCTGGTCTTTTCTGGCGGCACGAAATCAGACCAAGAGTAAAGACTTCCTATTCCTTCGGCAGCAATGGGGTGAAAGGTAAAAAGCGATCCTCATACTGCACTTTCAAGCCGGCTTCCATGGCTAATTCCGCCACATTCACAGCGACAAAACCCGGAGCTCTAGGATGGGAACGAATAACGACAGTGCTGGCATGTCCCGGATCATTAACCATACGATTGCGCAGTGCAGGCATCGTAGTAACAGCACCATCAACAAATACACCACCCTGCTGCCCAATAGATACCATTAACTGATTCTCGTGATCAATGGCACTATCCAAACCTCGTTGAAAATCAGATTTATCATCAATGCGCATCGTCTCCGCCAGATATTCATCCATCATTGCCAGTCGAACCGTTTCGGGCTGTGTCACCTCGGTAATTATTGTGGGGGTAATAAAAATCAGCAACTCTTTATGCTGATGATCCTTTCCAGAAGATCTAAATGCCCGGCCCAATATTGGAATATCACCTAAGATTGGTACTTTATTTTGTGTATCCAAAAAATTATCCGTTCGCAGCCCACCAATGACAATGGTTTCCTGATCGCGAATGAGCACCTGCGTTATGGCTTTATTCTGCGTTTTCTCCGGCACATCATTTTCCGTATCGTTCACCGTCAACGTGCGAATAACAAAGCTGCTGTCTTCCGCGCTGATATCCATAAGGATATTACCCTCTTCCGCAATACGTGGAACAACTTCCAGTATAGTTCCTACATCAATAAACTGAAAACTGACCGTCGAAGTAGAATTGTTATTGCTGTTCAGAAAATTGGTAGTGGAATTCGCAAAAGGTACTTGTGTTGTATTTTCAAACCGTGCTAATTCCCCATCCTGTACCGTTATTCGAGGATGAGCCAAAATGGTAGCATCGCCGCTAGTTTCCAAGAAACTAAGCATCGACCCAAGCGATTGGGAATTAGTGGCATAACTTACTACCGCTCCAGCGGTACTGACCGTTGTATCCGGATTACCCCCTCCGCCATCACCAAAATTAACTGAACCAAAATTTAGAGAAAGCGGGCCCCCATCGCCTGTTGTCAAATAAGACCAATTAACCCCAAAATCTCGTATAATATTGGTACTCACCGTAGCCAAATACGCTTCAATCTGTACCTGCTGGCGTTTCTTATCCCATAATGTGATGTGTTTGGCTACGGTTTCGATTCGCTCAGGAGTTGCAGAAACCGTAACCTGATGTATACCCTCGTTGATGGTGATGGTTCCCATACCTTCCGGAATCAGGAGTGCAATCTCCTCTCCCACCAACACCGGATCAGCATAGTTGAGAATCCACGCCCGCGTTTCCAGAGGTTTGTCCAGCGTTTGTAAAATTTTTGCAATGTCATTATGCTGCTGAGGACGATCAACTACAATATACGTATTCGTACGGGGATCAAAATTCACTCTACCCCCTTCACTCAACAGAAGTTCTACCGTATCAAAAACACCCTCGCCATCAATATGCTTTAAGGCATAGGTGCGCGATTCCCGATGCTGATCCAATTTCGCCACGACCATTTTCATCTGCTCAATATTATCCTTCGTATCCATGACCAATATCGTAGCGGTGCGTGGATCCGATATAACTCTTCCCTTGGCGGATAACAGACTGGTCAACGCCGTTTCTACATGCGTCAACGCTGCATGGCGAATAACGAATTCCCATTTTGTAACTTGGCCGTACTCCTTCTCCAGATGCTCCCCCTTTGTCATTACAAAAAAGAGAGACGCATCTTCATCAAAAGTATATACAATATCATTAAATTTAAGAATGGCGACAGCTTGGCTCGGTGTCATATCGTTGGCCCAAAACTGCATTTGCACCGTTTNCAATGCCTGAGAAGCCACTATATTCCATCCTGTGGCTACCGATAACGTATCCAGGAATTGCAATGCCGTCATAGGACCAATCATGGACATGGAAATCTCATCCTCCACCGGAGGAATCGGCCCGTATTCCGCTTTACGTTGTTTAATCGGTTCGAAAAGAGATGATTCCCCCACGGATATAACCCGTACACCGGAATCATCGAACGACCCGCCAGACATCACACCTACTGAGCCCGATCCACCTCGTAGAGAACGCGGTCCACGACTGCTCTGCTGCGCACCAAAACCACTCCCGCCGGATTGATTAGAGGAGATACCAGGACGACCTCCAGGCGGTCGAGTAGGAGACTGCTGTGCCCAAGACAACTCAGAACACAAGACGATGAAGACACACCAGCTAATTATTACTTTATTTATCATTGTAGACCCTTTGTTCTCTTGGCCACACGTTTCCATTCAACAATAACGCTTGTCAAGATATAATTGTTGACACGTTTTCCAAAAAGACCTTATTTCCTGGGGATATCGTGAAAATAGTCTTTCTTATTAAAGTTCAACTTGAATGTAACCACTTCAGGACCAATTGCATCAATGGTTACGCCATTTATCTTTTCGCCTATACCCATATACGCACCACGGGCATTTTTAGGAGTTACAATGAGGATAAATAATCCCCCCTTTTTCGTAATTTGCCTGCGAAGACTGGGTACCACCCCCTTGAGTTTCTGAGGTAAATTAGGCCCTGCTTGCCTCGGTTTAGCCTTTGGTGGAGGTCCAAAAATTTCCGACCACAGGTTAACCTTCTCTCGAATTTCGTTATTTAAATACGTGTAATCCACTTGCCGGGCTGTTTCATAAGAAACCGGGGCAGCCTCTATAGCAGAAATCCCCTCATTCAAAACCTGCAATCGCGCCCCCATAGCATCACTTCGATATTGATTGACAATACTCACCAACAGTGCAGCCGATACCATTATCAATAGAACCAAATAATTTCTATCATTCATTGATTTCACTGTCCATACTCCGCTGAAGAAGTTTCATCCGCCGATGTAAAAAAATCATCACTCTCTGGATTATCCAGAACCGTTCTGGTCACTTCATACGTAAGTCGTAATTGGGTCCCTGACGGCTCACGCGCCATATCAAAAGAATCAATCCGCAACAGCATACCGCTGGTTTCAAGGCGCCGCGTCATAACCAACATTTCAAGAGGATTACAAGAAGGAATCGTAAACCGAACCTGATACTCTCGATACCCGTCACCCTCTACTTTCAATATACCCTCTCGCAATGTCGGTATTTTGACCATGTAATCATTGTGGTGAATTGATTTTTGAGGATTATACGGCACATCCGGATTACGCAATGCCAATCGATAAATTTCCCGACGCAGCCCATCATGAATTTCTTCCATCGTCAATTTAGTAGAATGCTCTTCAACCACTTTACGATATGCCGTCTCAACATCTTCCTGCTGAGCCTTATAGTGATGTAAGTTTAAAACCTCCTGCTCCAGGGAGTCTATACGGTTATCAAGAGACGTAAACCGATCGTATCCTCGATAAAATATACCAACAAGAATCGCAATCCCTATCAGCCCACCTGTAAGTTTTGCCAGGGTTCGCTCTCGTGTATTCAACGTAGTCCAGAAATTCATTCTTCCTCTCCTTCTTCGTTCTCTTCCGGAAAGGGAATGGAAATAGAGTAATCCCAAACATCTTTACCCCGCTCTTTACGCAACGTGCGGTACATYTCCTGAGCTTGCGCTAATTGCGGATACACACTGCGCCCTAACGAACGTAGATTATCAATGAATGAATCAAAACGACCAATCCGGTCCGCACGTCCTTGCAACGTTATTCCATCATCAATTCGATATGAAAATCGTGTCAAATTGATTCCTTTATCCGGCATTTGACCCGCAATATTTCCGAAATACTCATACACCGTATTTTTTTGCTCAACGCGTTGTTGTAGCCGCTGTAAATGATTTCGCTTTATCACAATGGCCCTGGCAGCTGGCCGAAGCTCATCCGCTTGCATTTCCAATGTTTCCAGATAATCTTCCCGTGAGCCAATCGCTTGAAAATACAATACGGTACTTAAAATCAAGACCGATAAAATACCTGCGCCAATACGCAACACGCGAGTCTGTGTTGAATCCCGCTGCCGTGCCTCCAGCACATTCGATGGCAGTAAGTTTAATGCAGGAGATACATCCTCCTGCGCCAGCAAAACACCGCCCAGCAACGTAGCAGGAATCGTATCTGCCAACACCTCCACCCCATTGCGCACACCACGTAAAACAGGAATAGCACTTCTGCATGACAACCCAAGATGTGTTTCCAGCCGAGAAGCCAGCGCATTAACCGGTTCACCAGGCGAAGAGACATATACGTTCAGATCACTGGCGACCCCCAGAGACTCCCGTTGAAATGCAGTCATGATTTTTTCGACTTTTTCCAACAACATGTCAGGGGAAGAATCTTGCCAAGTCGCACTCCGACTGTAAACAAGCTGCCCCTCATGAAGCCCGATACATTCCACACTGGTACCCGTACACTCCAGTAACAGTACATCCGGCTCAGGAAGCGAATGAGGATATTCAGCCGCAGCCAGCAAACAACGTGTGCTTAGCAATAATTGCACCGGCTCAATCCCCGCAATACGCAATARCTCCAGGTATTCCTCTACAGTCGATTTCCGAGCTGCAGCAATTAGTACACGAGAATGTCCGCCTTCCAACGTGTCAAGAATACTACTGGATACCACCAATTCTTCCAAGGGTAACGGGAGCATTTCTCCCGCCATAAGTTCCACCATACCCGATACTTCTGCTTCGTCCTGGGAAGGCAATTCATTTATACGCACAGCCACATCGTGACGGGGAAACACCGCATAGACCTGGCTGCGTGACAAATCATGTTCTTCTGAAAAACGAATGAGAGCACGACTCATCGAACCATCCGAATACATCCAATTACCCGTTTCCACAATACATTCCTGGATCTCTACACCTGAATGAGACGGTATAGCTTTCAACAATTGAATGGAACATTCATCGTATTGCAGAATACATAGAGATTTAGAGTTATGCCGCATTTAATTCCTCGCTCCAGTCCTGAATCCAGGCTCTGGTATTGTTCAGCTCAACCACAACCTTGCAATGTGCACGTATTTTTCCCCCTCGCAATGTAGCCGTGGTTCGTATAATAAAAAAGCGTGAATCGGTCTTACAAAACCGCCGGAGCGGACCCACCTTTTCCGCACTCACCTCCAATACCCCGGCCAACGTATTCAGATTCCGTACAACACGATCATCCGGCGTATCAAATACTTCATCTTCGCCATTTCGAAACGCARATAACTTATTCAGCACGTCACGATCCAGGCCAGGCAATAACGCAAGCACATCCTCCGATGCGGTATTTATATTTAATCTTCCACCGGAATCTCCCCAAACCGTAAAGCTATCCCGAAGAGGTGCTGATTTCCCCGATCCATACCAGACCTCCTCCGAAACACCCTTAATTGACAGAATTTCATCTCGATGCACGAAAAAATAAGGCGCGAATCGACCTTCCGGTCTACGGCGAGATTCGATATCTTTAATAGTCCTGCGCAACACCTTGATTCCTTCCAAYAACTCCAGAGGGGCATGATTCAGCGAGATACGACTTTCGCTATCCTCTATTTCAACCCAGCAGCTATCTGATTCCATATTACCCTTCTGCGGCTCCTTATAATAACCCGCTTCTTTCAAAATATTTATAGGACGCGCCCAACGCTGACGACGTGTTGTCAGGCCTACTTCCTTAGTCATATTATCTATTATCGGCTTGTTCTCCAAYTCCAGCATGGCYCGGTACACCGCACCGCGAGCCATGGATTGCGCCTGTTCCTTGTCSAGCACATAWCKCGCTTCACGACGCTCCAGCACAACACGATGTGAAAAACCCATCGTTAAAACAGTCAATATGACCAGTATCCAAAGGACAGCCACAAGCACAAACCCGCCATTATTCGGTGTAGCGCTCCTCACCGCGTACCCCCTTCTCCACGAGCATAGAGCAGCTCCGGAGGTATCGAATTTACTTCGCCCGGTATGACCACTGTAAAAGGAAAAACCGTATACTCCCGATCTTGGGTTGCTTGTGCATCGTAAAACTCCAACCGAATACCAATTCCCTTGGGAAGTACATTATCCACTCTATCAGTTTTTATYGGYCGTGTATTACCGGGAAGTTGTTTTGCCTTTCTTTGCAATATGGGACGCCACATATACTCCAGCTCAAATAACGATACATTGCGTGCCACAACAAATTCTCGCCGTCGACCCAATTTCAGCTTTTGCCGATCAATTCCTTCTCGCGGACTCCAATTTGGAAAAGGGCCAACCACAGGGGATTCCGACCGGAGCAATTCCATACCCGCCCCATCACGAGATTTCCTCAAACGATACTCCACCTTCAATAATTGACGACGAGATTCAAGCTGTACATTCATGGGAATCACCATCGTGATACATTCRAAACTATKTGRTGTCCCAAAAAAATAWGGCTTMGTATYAGGCATTCCATTCGAAATAGTCATAGGTATRGACTGRATATCRCGKKYAATCARCATYTTCACCGCTTTGGCTTCACCAAAAATCTGGGCATGCGAATCTTCCGCACCCCGCCAATTCCGTATCACAGCATGGAAAGTGGAATAAGCGCCCAGCATGACAATCATAATCAGCGTACTGGCAATAACCAATTCGATTAAGGTAAAACCGCCTTGATGATTTCGCTTACTGTTTCCTGCCAATTTCATCATTCATCCTCCACAGGCTGGAAATACCGGCCTGGCCCATACAACGTCTCCCGACTAGCTTGAAATGGGACACCCCCGCGAGACCAAAACACATCAGCATGTACATGAACCAGGAAAGATTTACTTTCAGGAATCCCCACAATGCGATTTTTTTGCGTCGGATGAGGTATCGGTTTGGGGAACGGCACATTTACCTTGCGAATAGTATACCGATAAGAAAAACGGCCCCCATATTCATCAAACACTCCCTCCTTTGTTCCAGTCTCAAGGGCTGGTAGAAGTTCAATTTTCGCAATAAGCTCATCCATCACAAACTGAGCAGACGTATAGTCCTGAGCCTGACCACGGGTTAACACACCTTGACGCAAAACACTATGAACCGTGACAGCACCCATGCTCAAAATGACCATGGCTACCGTGGCTTCAATCAATATGTATCCGCGACTTCGGTGCTTCACCGTATCACCTCTCCGGCAATTTCATACGTATTTTCATGCCATCTGTCGTAATGACAAATGTTTCGCGAGAACGCCCTTCACGCGCCACGACAATCTCCACTGCATCACACAACCCATTAGGAAAAAAATCCACATAGTATAATTTATTTTTCCGGTCATACCGTGCATCCGGCTTCTTCATCTCCAACGTGTCGCCCAGCTCCCCTGGGGCAAACTCATTCTCATCCAGCATATAGAAACCAATCACACCTTCACGATCAACGACTTCTTTTTCGATCCAATATGTCTTCGCATCCCGGTCCAAATATAAACGATATAAAGTCGATTCGGTAATCGCACGGCTATGCGCGTAGTTCATGGCGGAAAACAAATCCCGCGCAGCATTCTCCTGACGAATATTCTTGAGTGAATCGGAAAAAACAAGCGTTACCATCATCGCCATGGAGATTAAGATACTCATAACAACCATCAATTCGATCAGGGTGAAACCATCTCGCTGGTCTACCCTCCTTCGGAGTGTTTTTATTTCGTTCATATACACAGCCACACCAATCACCTACTCGGCATCATTCTGATCTGTCTTCAGCCACTGCGCCACATCGTCTTCCGTGCCCTTCACGCCATCCGGACCAGAAGAAAATAAATCGTATGATCGCGGGTGCTTCACTCCGGGTTTCACATAGTTGTACTGATTCCCCCACGGATCTTTGTTCAAATCACGGACATATTGTTTATCGCCCCCCACCAGAGAATCCAGCGACGGCGGATACTTATCATTATTATCCAGCGCATACATATCCAGCGCGCTCTCATAAAGTTTAATATCACCCAATGCAGTTCGAATACGCGCATCGGTAGCTTGTCCGGCGAAAACCACCACCACCATTCCCGCCAGGATTCCGATAATCACGGTAACCAGCATAATTTCGATTAGAGTAAAACCGCCGTTGTGTGTGTTTTGTTTTCTGTCCTGCATCATGATTCTTCCTCGTAAAATTTGTACTTCACCSTACCTGCGTACTCAACGTCAACATAGGCAACAGCATCGCTATCACCAAAAAWCCAACCACCACMCCCATCACTACAATGATGATRGGTTCCAATAACGATGTAAATGCTTTTACAGCCCGATCCACTTCCACATCATACGCATCGGCTATGCGACCAGTTACCGCACCCAACTCCCCCGTTTCTTCTCCCGTGGCAAACATATTGACCACCATGGGCGGAAAATGAGCGGCATCTTTAAGACCAAYACTAATGCTCTCCCCTTCCGATACTCGATGTCGTACTACTTCCACTTCATCCTGAATAATCCTATTCCCCAGGGTGTCAGTCGTAATGTCCAATGCCTTTAGCACCGGAACCCCGTTATCGAATAATGTCCCCAATGTTCGCGAGAACTTGGCCATTTCATATTTCTCCACCAAGTCACCCAGGACAGGCAATTTCAACAAAAGCCCATCCAGACTACGCCCCCCATTTTCAGTTTTAATATAGGTGCGCAACGCCCACCCCAGCATCAGCAGCATAATACCCACAGCCCACCACCAGGCTCCCATGAAACTGCTCACCGCAATRACAATTTGAGTCATAAYRGGKARWGWRGCRCCAAAATCATCRAAWATMACCACAAAYTTRGGAAAWACAAAMGATACMARCAYRAAAACCGTCGCCGAACATACCAGCATCAGAAAAAGGGGATAGACCAACGCCCCCATAGCCTTACCCCGAAGCTCTTCGTCCTTCTCACCGAATTCCACCATGCGCCACAATACTTCATCCAACATACCGCCCGACTCTCCAGCACGGGTCAGRTTAGAATACATGACWGGGAATACGGTCGGGTGACGCTCTAATGCCGCAGCCAGACTGCTTCCTTCCTGCACAGCGGTGGACATATCCTGCACAACCAAGCGCAACTTCGGATTCTGAGCTTGTTCCTGCAGCGTTCCCAACGCTTTGGCTATAGGCATGCCGGACTGGAGAAGATTCGCCAGTTGACGAAAAAATTGGTTTCTATCTTTTAAGCGTATTCGTTTCAGTCTAAATTTTAAGACATCTTCTGTACCCTCTTCCGCCTGCTCTTCCACCGATATGGGGAAATAACCCAAGGCACGGAGATGCGCTACGGCGGAACGCTGACTATCGGATTCGAGCATACCCGTACTCACTGCCCCAGCATCCTTTTTCACTTTATACATAAACTTAGGCATCGGTACATTACTCTCCCATGAAATCCGTATCCGCCGTCACACGGAGCACTTCTTCCAGGGTTGTATCACCTCCAAATACCCGCTGCCACCCCGAGTCCCGCAGTGTACGCATACCCAGCTCACATGCCTTTTGTTTGATGACACTGGATGTAGCCCCGTTCACCGTCAGTTCTTTGATCGGCTGAAGAAAAGGCATAATTTCGCAGATGGCAACACGACCACGGTACCCCGTATTTCGACAGGCCTCGCATCCCGTTCCTCTCCGAAAATTCGCTCCCACCAACTGGCTAGCAGACACACGGAATTCCTGAATGGCTTCCTCTCCAGGCTCGAAAGATTCTCCGCAGGTGTCACATACTTTCCGAACAAGTCGCTGTGCAATGGATGCAATCATGGTCGATGCAATAAGAAAGGGCTCTACTCCCATGTCCACTAATCGGGTTACCGTACCCGCCGCATCGTTGGTGTGCAGTGTACTGAATACCAAGTGACCAGTAAGGCTGGCGCGTATAGACATTTCCGCCGTCTCATAATCGCGTATCTCCCCAACCATCATCACATCGGGATCATGACGCAGCATGGAGCGCAGACCAGTAGAGAAATCAAAACCGATCTGCGGCATCACCTGCATCTGGGTGATACCTTTCATTTGGTACTCAATAGGATCTTCAATAGTAATCGTTTTCCGATCCGTCTGRTTCAGCTTGTTCAATGAGGCATAAAGCGTGGTTGTTTTCCCGCTACCCGTAGGGCCCGTTACCAGAATAATGCCGTGAGGGCGCTGAATGAATGTGTTGAACTGATCCAGATCCTCGTCCAGAAAACCCAGATCCCGCAACGTGAGAAACATGGAGGACCGAGCAAGAATACGAATATTCAGGGTCTCCCCATAAGGAGTAGGCAGCAGCGATATACGCAGATCGTATTTACCATCCCCCAAACTTACCTGAATTTTACCATCCTGAGGAAGACGCTTCTCAGCAATATTCAAATTCGCCATCACCTTCACACGAGAGACAATCGCCTGATGAAATCCACGAATAGTAGAGGGTACCGGAATCGGGTGCAGTACGCCGTCAATGCGATACCGCACACGCAATTCATCTTCAAAAGGTTCGATATGTATGTCAGTCGCGTTCGTCTGGATAGCTTCGAGAAACAATTCGTTAACAAACTTGATGATGGACGCATCAATACTGTCATCACCCAAATCAGACACGCCTTGAGCGGAATCAATATGAACCGTTTCACCCGATTTATCGTCATCCCCCAATATCCGCTCAACAGTATCCGCACCCAGACCGTATAATTCCTTAATGGCTTTTCCAATATCACCGGGGGTGGCTACTATCGGCTCAATGGTCTGCTGCAGCACCATTTGTATTTCGTCTATCAGCGAGGAATGTAACGGGTCAGAAATAGCTATGATGACCGCGTCGTCGTTCATACCCACCGGGACGATATTGAAATGGGTAGCGATACGGGCAGGGACCAATTCCACAGCATCTTCCGGTATATCCGCCGCCGTTACTTTGGAATAAGGCAGCTCACAAAATTGCGCCAGAGACGCGTAAAGTTCACGGGAATCCGCATAGCCAAGCTGCACAATGGCCTCGATGAGATCCACTCCATGATTCAGCGAATCGGATTGAGTCARACGAATATTYTCCTCGGTCATMAWATSCGTATCGACCAAGTGCTGWTCCAATGCCGTCAATTGTTTCATAACTACACTTCCATGCTAAGCTGTTTATTAACTGTATGTTACCACGCACTATCAAGGAGCATAAAGCTCACACTACGGAGTCGCATCCAGCGCGTCCAGCGACGTGCGAGCCCGTTGAGCCAATACCGTCGGCCCGGATTCTACCACCTCTTGCAACAGAACCCGTGCCTTGCCTTTTTCCGCCCCGCCCCGTGTATATTCGTACGCCAACTCTATTTTAAGGCTCGCTAGTGCCAAAGGCGAAGTACAGGAAGCGATGGCCGCTTCGTACCCCTGTGCCAATGACCAGTCGTCCAGCTTCTCCGCCTTCGCGATGGCCAGAAGTGCAATTTGACGCGACGCATCAGAGGAAGTAAACGTAGCCGGGTATCGAGCCACGTATGCCACCAGAGCTTCCGTCGTATCCCGATTCATAGCCGCGTCCAGCGCATACAACGATTCAAACGCCGCATCAATACTATAGGCTTCTTCCAGAATGTTATAGCGACGTACCGCGTCCGCCTCAGAAGAAAAATCCGTGTAAAATTCTGACTGTGCCCGGTTGTAAATCATGTGCGCTTGAGAATACCAACCTAATTCAGCATAGGCGATATCGCCTGCCGCAAGAATAGCTGCTCCCGCATGGGCATCATCAGCATCTTCCTTCACCGCATCCATCAAAATAACGTAAGCCTTGGCAAATTCACCGTCATTGCGGGCTGCTTGTGCTTCTACCAAAGCCAATTCCACAGGTGTAGCAGGTGATCGAGCAATTTCAGTCCCCACATTCTGATCTCGAGGCAGGGCTACAAACACCGCGCCCATAAACAACACCAGCACGAACGCGCCCCCCGTAAACAGCCATTGCAACGGCAGAGGCTTCGATTCTCGTAAAGATTCATGTATAACAGGCAGCAAATCACCTTCGTACTTAAAATCATTTATCGGTATACCCTGAATAAGTTGCACAATGGCATTCTGTGATTCCTTACAGCCAGAACAAGTTCCTACATGCGCATCCACATTCCCGCGTTCCGATTCTGTGAGAGGCTCACCATAAGCCTTCTGCACGATAAGACTTTCAATGTGATTGCAATTCGTCAAATCGCTCATTTCAGTTCCCCAAGTGAATCCTGTAACTCATCCCGTAATTTGCGCACTGCCCGGAACAAATGCACCTTCACACTCCCTATGGATACATCCAGCGTCTCGGCAATTTCTGCCAAGGTAAAGTCTTCGTAATGTTTCAGTACAAAGACCTGTCGCTGTTTAGGTGACAAGGTCTCCAGAGCAGCCCGTATGGATTCCGCCCGCTCACTTTCGCTGATTTGCTCAACCGCTTTCGACTCGCGGGGCACAGACTTGCCCAATACCTCCGCCTCTGAATGAATTTCTCGACGTCGGCTGCGTTTTCGCTGAGCATCAATAGCTTGGTTCGCCGTAATACGGAACAGCCAAGATCGAAACGACCCCGACGGCTTCCACATATTGATTTTTCGATAGGCCTTTATGAATGCTTCCTGTGCCACGTCCAGTGCCTCTTCGCGATTTCCCGTTAGTCGGTACGCCACGGCAACCACTCTGGCCTGATATCGATGCACAAGCACATCGAAAGCAGCCGAATCGCCGTCCCGAAACCGGGTTGCCAATGCCTCATCGCTATCATTTAAATCGTGCATGCAGGTTGGTTTCGTTGCGTATATAACGCGTAAGGAAGCAAAAGGGTTGACACGGCGCCCACAGGACCCAAAAACCCTAACATATTATGTATGAGTAACTTACAGTAGTTATCATGCCAAAAACAAAAAATCGTCCACCTCAGTATAACCCCGTTCGGAAAACCAGGCTCTAATTTCATCCCGCGCCCCAGGTGCCCCCACAGCCACCACGATGAGCTTGTCGCCCGGCGGAGGTAGTTCATCCGGGTGGATAACCGGTACCCCATGTATCGAAATACCTATCTTGCGTGGATGCAAATCCACCACCGCCTCAGGTTTGCCATCCCCCCATAAACGCAGCCAGGGCTTCCCCACCTGCCCTGCACCCCATTGAAGAAAAGAACATCCATCTCGCAAGTAGGTATCCAACAAGTACCTGTGCTTTAGCTCTCGAAAATTATCCTGACTATATCGCTCATCGTTCATGGATAACCGATCCGCAGTATGCCGCCATCGCACCAATACCTCGTCCACTTTACCCATCGTCATGCCTAGGGAAAACATACGCAATATCAGCTCATAATCTTCCGGCCAATCCCCCTCGCCATATCCCCCTGCTTCCTCATAGGCTTCACGACGCATCATCCACGTCGGATGAGGTAGCGGACACTCAATAAACATGTTACTTATCATATCACCGGGAGACACAACACCATTTATCCACTCCCCGTAYCGTAGCCGTCCCGTCCCAACATCATCCCCGAAATGCTCTATACCCGTTCCACAAACGGCACACGCCGGGTGCTCCGCCATATAAACGCGTTGCCGTTCCAGTCGTTGAGGATAAGCAATATCGTCCCCGTCCATCCGGCACAACAGTCCGCCATTACTGGCATCGATACTATGTAATAACGCCGCCACAATACCCCCAGGCTTCGTATGAATCACCTGAAATCGCGAATCTTTATCGGCTCGCTCATCCAATAATGCACCAGTCCCATCCGTAGACCCGTCGTTCACCGCCACCACCTCAAAATGAGAGTCAGACTGAGCCGCCAGCGAGTYMAATGTTTCTCCGATAGTATATTCAACATCACGACACGGCAAGATCACAGAAATTAGTTCACTATCAATCTTTTTCGTACCCTGAATCGGCATCAAATCTTCCAACTGTAACCTCTTCTTGTATTCCCAACACAATACCCGCTAGGATTGAACAGTTAGCCTAACAAAAACGACTACTAAGTTTGAACCGAAAGGATTGAAAATGATACAAAAAAATATTCTGTCGGGCACCCTTGGGATAGCCGCGATCCTGATCACCGTAAATGCCATGGCAGCGGATGAAAAAGGTATTCAAGGCCAGTGGTATTCCGAAGATAATGTTTCAAAGATACATATCTACGAACATAATGGACTCTATTCAGGCAAAATTATCTGGCTGGAAGACCCCCTCTATGAAAAGGGCGATAAAGAAGCAGGTAAAATAAAACGCGACAGGGAAAACCCCGAGAAGAAGCTGCGCAAAACTCCTATCATCGGACTCAAAATCCTCAAAAACTTTAAATTCGACAAAAAAGATAAAGAATGGACCGGAGGCACGATATACGATCCTGATAAAGGAAAACTGTACAAATGCGTTATCAAATTTGAAAAAGACAGCAAAGTCGAAGGCGGCACGAAACTATATGTCCGCGGCTATGTGGGCATCCCCGCACTAGGCCGCACCACGTATTGGACAAGAGTGCCCGAGAAAGACCTGGAGAAGCTGGACGAATAATCGCACTAGTACGCCTTAAGAACAAAAAGAAAACCGGGGCCGTTTCCTAATCGAACGGCCCCGGTTCTTATTTACCCGAATTACTTCGCGATTGTTTCTTCAATCTTGGCAATCACATCTGCTGAGTCAGGTTTCGTGCGTGGCGCAAACCGAGCGACGACATTTCCTTCCCTATCAACCAAAAACTTCTCAAAGTTCCAAGTAATGTCCCCAGCGAATTCGCCGTTCGTATCCTCACTCGTCAATTCCTGATACAACGGAGCCTTATTCTTGCCTTTAACGGAAATTTTGGAGAACATAGGAAAATCTACACCGTACGTCGTAGAGCAATACGTTTTGATTTCCGCATCCGTACCCGGCTCCTGCTTCATGAAATTATTAGCAGGAAAACCAAGAATGGTGAATCCCTGATCCTTGTATTTTTTATGCACTTCCACCAGTTGTTCGTACTGAGGGGTCAGGCCGCAATTAGACGCCACATTGACTATCATTACCACATCGCCCTTATACTGACTCAGGTCAACGTCGTTACCGTCAATATCCTTCATCTTATGGTCCAGCACTTGTGCACCTCCTGCAAAAGCCGGGATAGCCAGCCCCAGCACAACCATCGCCATTAAACCAATCTGAAATATTTTCACGTTACTATCTCCCTTTAGTCGTACTAACCAATGTTCAAACGCCAAGAGCGCATATTTCGATTACATCTAACTGTTACACTAACAAACCAAGACCACTGATATATTCTTACAACGATAGATTCTCAAATGTAACAATACCGCATAAACATCAACTAAAAAGAGGCCCTAGAGGAAATCGCTGATAATTTCCCACAATTCCTTCTTGCCCTCACCTGTCTCCGATGAAAACGGGAGTATCTCCGCATCTTCATCAAGTTCCAGTGCCAGCCGTATTCTATCCATATTACGTTTACGCTCAGTCCGCTTCAGCTTATCCACCTTCGTAGCCACCACCAGCGTAGGGACCTCCGCATCGTCCAGCAACGCCAGCATGTCCATGTCCAGATCCGTTGGCTTATGACGCGCATCCACCAGTACCATAGCCATTCTCAACGGCTCCCGATTGGACAAATAAGAGGTCATAACCCGGCCCCAATTCTCCTTCACCGCAACCGGAACCTTGGCAAACCCGTACCCCGGCAGATCAACAACATAAAACTTTTGGTTGATATCAAAAAAATTGATGGTCTGGGTCTTTCCCGGACGCGAACTGGTCTTGGCCAGATTTTTTCTGTTCAGAATACAGTTCATCAGACTCGATTTACCCACATTGGAGCGACCTACAAACGCAATCTCCGGCAGCCCCATCTTGGGATACTGATCAGGACGCATCGCGCTAATAATATATTTTGCAGATTGAATAATCATTTAGATGACTTTTTACGTTTTGCTGCTGCTTTACGACGTTTACGTTTCGGCAAACAATATGCAAGAACATCATCCAACGTATCCACCAAAACAAATTCCAGATCGCGAGAGATTTCTTTCGGAATATCCACCAAATCCTTTTCGTTACGTCGCGGCAGGATCACCGTCTTCATTTTGGCCCGGTGCGCAGCCAGCATTTTTTCTTTCAGCCCGCCAATAGGCAGCACATTGCCCATGAGGGTAATCTCCCCCGTCATGGCCAGCCTTTCTTTAGGCACCTGTTTTCGCAATGCAGACAGCATCGATACCGCGATGGCACAACCAGCAGAAGGACCATCCTTCGGTATCCCCCCTTCCGGCACATGCAAGTGTAAATCCTTCGATTTCCAGAATTCAGACGGGATATCCAGGGCTTTGGCATTAGCACGCAGGTAAGTATAGACCGCCTGGGCCGATTCCTGCATCACATCGCCYAATTGGCCCGTTAACTTCAACTCACCYTTCCCGCTCATCAGCAACGATTCTATAATAAGAGTATCGCCACCAGTCGAGGTCCAGGCCAGACCAATACTCACACCTACTACTGGCTGCAGCAATGTTTCCACATCCGTATACTCCGGCGGGCCCAGCATATCAACTACACGCTTTTCAGTTATCGTGTTTTTTCCTTTACTCTTGCCCTGAACGACCTCACGAGCTACCTTGCGGCAGATAGCAGCGATCTTGCGCTCCAACTCCCTGACCCCCGCTTCTTCAGTATAGTGACACAGAATGGTATCTAACGCCTTCGGTGAGAAATGGATGTCATCCATACTCAAACCTGATTCTTTCACTTGCTTGGGTATGAGGAAACGCGTAGCAATCYGACTCTTCTCCAATGGCGTATACCCCGGCATACGGACAATTTCCATMCGGTCTAAAAGAGGCTCAGGGATTTCATATTCATTATTCGCCGTCGTAATAAAAAATACCWCATGCAGATCATAATCCACTTCCAGATAATGATCGCTGRACTGACCGTTTTGTTCCGGGTCCAGCACTTCCAATAACGCCGACGAGGGATCTCCACGGAAATCCGTGCTCATTTTATCAATCTCGTCCAACATAAATACCGGATTCACCACACCCGCCTTTTTCATACTCTGAATGATTCTACCCGGCATAGCTCCAATATACGTACGACGATGACCGCGAATTTCCGCCTCGTCCCGCACACCGCCCAGCGATACACGGGCAAATTTTCGATTCATGGCTCGCGCTACAGATTTTCCCAGCGATGTTTTCCCCACACCCGGAGGACCCACAAGACATAAAACCGGTCCTTTGGTACCTTTACTCAACTTACGTACAGCAAGAAATTCAAGAATACGCTCTTTAACTTTTCCCAGACCATAGTGGTCCTCATCCAATACCTTCAACGCTTTGTCCAGATCCAGCACATCACGACTGCGCTTCGTCCAGGGCATTTCCGTCAGCCATTCCAGATACGTCTGTACAATAGAACTCTCCGGACTCAACGGCTGCATTTTTTCAAACCGGGACAACTCACGCAGTGCTTTCTCCAGAACATCCTTAGGCATCTTACATTTGGTTATGAGTTTTCGAAGTTCTTGTGCATCATCGCCAGAATATTCAGTATCACTTAATTCATCTTGAATAAGTTTCAACTGCTCATTTAAATAAAATTCACGCTGCCCCTTCTCCATCTGATCGCGCACTTTATCGCGTACCTGTTTCTCGATATCCAGGAAATCCAGATCGCGAGTCAGAATTGTCGCCAGCTTCTCAAGTCGTTTTTTGGGGTCCTCAATTTCTAATAACTCCTGACGTTCATCAGCTAAAAGGTTTAAATGAGCACATATTAAATCTGACAGAGCCGATGAATCTTCCACCCCTTTAAGCGACAACACCACTTCCGGAGCGATACGCTGCCCCTTACGAACATAATCCTCAAACATATCCAGAACTATTCGCTTTAAGGCTTCCAGCTCATCGGATGTACCCGCTTTTTCTCCCACCAAATGGACCTGAGCCTCATCAAAAGATTCTCCCTCCACCAGTTGATCTAAAACAGCTCGCCCCAAACCCTCCACCACTATTTTCACCGTGCCATCCGGCATACGTAAGGTTTGAAGAATATTAACCAAAATTCCCATTTGATGAAGGTCCACCTGACCAGGAGTCTCCATTTCCGGATCCCGCTGCGCACAGGCAAACAAAGGACGCCCGGATGCCAGGCACTCTTCCACCGCAGATAACGATGGAGGACGCCCCACGAGCAACGGCACAACCATTCGCGGAAAAAGAACCACATCCTTCAAAGGCAGTATGGGGTAAATATCTTTTTGTTTCACAGATGATTTGGGCATGGACTTAAACTGCTCCAATGAGATTGTAGTCAAAGAAAAGACCCCGAAATTGTGACAAATTTCGGGGTTCCAATACAAATTATAGCGAGAAAAATTGACGAATCACGAGTAGGAATACGAGAGATCGTTAGTGTTTCACCTTAATTGACGAATAAACCATCATTCACGAACTCAGGCAGAAACAGATTCCCCAGTGGGATCCTGGCTCGCCACATCCTTATCGTACACCAGAAGTGGGATTTCGTTATTCCTTATAACACCAGGTGTGATAACACATTCCTGTACGTTCTTTTTAGAGGGTATTTCAAACATAACCTCCATCATCGCTTCTTCCAGAATTGCTCGCAGCCCGCGTGCTCCAGTCGCCTTGGTTACAGCAACTTCCGCAACGGCTTCTAATGTCTCATCCGGGAAAAGCAATTTAACCTTTTCCAGTTCAAACAGCTTTTCATATTGCTTGGTCAACGCGTTTTTAGGTTCAACCAATACCCGCACCAACTCGTCCTTGTTCAATTCATTCAAAGTAGCAGTAACCGGAACACGACCAGAGAACTCAGGGATCATCCCAAACTTCACCAAGTCTTCCGGCTGCACAAGAGCTAAAAGCTCTCCTATTTTTCGTTCTTTTTTGGACTTGATGTCAGCATTAAAGCCCATCGTGTTGGACCCAACACGCTTTTCTATAATCTTATCCAGTCCATTGAAAGCACCACCGCATATAAACAGGATATTAGTGGTATCTACCTGGATACATTCCTGCTGTGGATGTTTACGTCCACCCTGGGGCGGCACATTCGCCACGGAACCTTCCAGAAGTTTAAGCAGCGCCTGCTGTACCCCTTCACCAGACACATCACGCGTTATTGAAGGACTATCACTCTTACGGGCTACCTTGTCAATCTCATCAATATATATAATGCCTGTTTCAGCCCGAGCAGGATCAAAATCAGAGGCCTGCAGCAATTTCAAAATGACATTTTCAACGTCATCGCCCACATACCCTGCTTCCGTCAGCGTTGTAGCATCCACAACCGCAAAAGGTACATCCAGCATACGCGCCAACGATTGAGCCAAAAGAGTTTTACCACAACCGGATGGGCCGACGAGCAGCACATTGGATTTCTGAATCTCTACGCCTTCAATCTCACCACCAGCTCCGATGCGCTTGAAATGGTTATGCACCGATACTGCAAGAATCTTCTTTGCCTGCTCCTGACCGATAACATACTGATCGAGAAATTCTTTAATCTCAATGGGGGAAGGAATACTTTGCGAACGGCTGCTCCCGCGACGAGCACGATCCTCAGAAACAATCTCACCGCATAAATGGACACACTCATCACAAATATTTACATCCGGTCCGGCAATAAGTTTATTTACTTCATCGTGACGCTTGCCACAAAACGAACAGGTGGTCACATCATTGCGATTACGGTGCGGTGCCATTCATACCTCCATCTTTGCTAAAAATTATGCTTAATGTATAACATTTTTAGCAGAGCTTGTCAATAGTTTCCATCATTATACAGAAGACAGAAAAACCTTAACGCATCTATATTGTGCCATTTAGCTGCCCTTCAGGTCAACAGGTCGTTCGTATATGTGTTACCAAAATCCATAATTTCTACTATATACAATCCCTTATGCACATCAAAAGATGCCACAAACACNMAAAAACGGCTCCAAAATAACTTGGAGCCGTTCARATATTCAANTRTARGATTANYCNCYTAGGAGGCGGWAACTTTATCCCGAACCATAACCTCATCAATMATGCCATACTCWTTWGCATCMWYKGCGCYCATATARAAATCYCGRTCACTGTCTTGCTTRATRGTTTCTAAWGTCTGMCCMGTATGCCGTACAAGAATTTCATCAATCATCTCACCAATACGAACAATCTCATTGGCCTGAATTTCAATATCCGTAGCCTGACCCTGAACTCCGCCCATTATCTGGTGAAGCATAAACCGTGAATATTGAAGGCCGAAGCGCTTACCCGGCGTTCCTGCCGCCATCAGCACCGCCCCCATGCTCGCAGCCTGACCAAGACAAATAGTATTGATGTCCGGAGAAATATACTGCATGGTGTCGTAAATAGCCAGACCCGCCGTTACACTCCCTCCCGGAGAATTAACATACAGATAGATATCCTTATCCGGATCCTCTGCCTCCAGAAACAACAACTGGGCAATAATATAATTGGACACATAGTCGTCAATAGGCATTCCTAAAAACACGATCCTGTCCGCCAACAACTTGGAATAAATATCATACGGACGCTCGCCGCGACTCGTCTGCTCATAAATGGTTACCATACGTGGGTCCATGTTCATAATCTATGCGTCTCCGTTTTCCGCGTCGGACTCGGCCTTCTCCTCCGCTTCCATTTCTTCGCGGGTCAATTCCTTGTCCGTTACTGTTGCACTTTCCATTACCACTGACAAAGCTTTAGTACGGTAAATACGATCCATGTGAGTATTACGCTGCTCACCCTGGAACATATACTGCGCCACAGCTTCGACCTGAGACTCCATACCCATAGACTTCGCCATGGTCATGGCTTCTTTTTCAAAATCCTCATCAGTAAGCTCAATACCCTCAGCTTCACCAATTTCATTCAATGTTACCATAGTCTTGATACTGCGGATAGCCGATTCTTCCGCATTTTCCTGGATGTCCTTGATACGGGCTTCCAGTTCGTCTCCCGCCAACTGGTTCTGCATAAGCTGCTGAAGCTCTTTCTGCTGATTATCCTGGGACACAGCAGCGATCATGGATTTAGACATCTCGAAAGTGCTGCTCTCGATAATTTGTTCCAATAACCGCGATTCGGCGATATGATTGGACTGACTTTCCGAAGATTCCCGCATGTTTTCAGCCACTTTTTCGCGCATGTCCGATTCGCTCTCATACCCTATTTCCTTGGCGAAATCGTCTGTTAATTCAGGTGTTTCCTGACGCTTCACCTCGTGAACCTTGATAGTAAAATCCCCTTTTTGACCCTGCAGATCTTCAGAAAAATAGTCATCAGGAAAGTCCACAATGCAGTTCAACACATCATCCGCCTTGGAACCCTTGAGCGCATCCTCAAATTCGGGAAAGAAACGATTTGAACCCAGTACATACGGGTAGTTCTCAGCGGAACCCCCATCGAATTCTTCCCCATTCACGGTACCGTTAAAGTCCATCACCACCTGATCGCCTTCATCAGCCTTCACGGCGGCAACTTCATACACCGCATGCTGCTTCAGCATGTTTACGATGGTTTCTTCCAAATCTTCATCATCAACCTTAACCACCGGACGTTCCACTTCCAGCCCACGGTATTTACCCAACTCCACCCGGGGACCCACTTCAAATTTCAGCGTGAACTCAAGTGCTTCGTCGTCGTTGAATTCTTTATCCTCTTCCAGTCCATCAATATCCGGATAACCCACTGGTTTCAGGTCTTCGTCCTTGATGAGCTTCTCGAAAGCCTCGCCCACCAATTTTCCACGCACTTCGCTCTTCACATGTTTGGAAAATTTCTTTTTAATAAGATTCAGCGGAACCTTACCACGACGGAATCCCGGTAGTTCAGCCTCACTCTTCAGTTCCACAATCATCTCCTCCGCCTTCTTGGAGGTGTTCGCTGGTGGCACGGAGACTTTCACCTCATAGGCACATTCACCTTTGTAATCCACATCAAACGTGGGGTCTTCCACAAAGGTAAAGGCATCTTCGTCCGTTGCCGCTTCATCTTGTACAGTCGTCTCGTCGCTCATGTGTTTTCTTCTCGCTTCTATATCACTCGGTTTATGTTTAAAAAAAAGCTGGTGGGCGAGGCGGGAATCGAACCCGCAAGCCCCGGAGGGCACTGGATCCTAAATCCAGCGCGTCTGCCAATTCCGCCACTCGCCCGAAAGGCTTCGGCATGGGGGTCTCACCCCTCCGCACAAAGAAAAACGGGCCGCATATACAACCCGTTGGATTTATTCGAGTTCCACGCCGAACGCAAGCCCGGTCAAGGAGCAATATCCTATCATAGTCCCGCGAAACCCTTCAAGAACTGCACAGTCCACTCCACCCTACAACGACAGTGCCACCAATCGAGCCGGGTTAGTGCCAACAGCCACAACAATGTACTGCTTCCCCTCATGCAGATAGGTCATGGGCACCCCCGTAATCTCCCCCGGCAGCTCGATAGATGCCAATTCCTCCCCGGTATGCTTGTCAAAAGCCCGCAGGTGCCTGCCCCCACCTGTAGCCGACTCGCTCCGCCCCGACCCCTCCGTAGCAAACAGCAGGGTCTTGGTCACCAGCACCGCCGCCCGCCCGTTCGACCCCATTGGCGGCAAATCCAGCCCCTTCAAGGCCGGATGATCCCGAGGACCATCCCCCCCATTCGTCACACGCCAGGCGATCTCCCCTTTATTCAGGTCCATCGCCACGATTTCCGCATAAGGCGGCTTCAACAGCGGTAATCCATCCACGTCTGGAAACGGAGCCCCCGACCGGGTATATCGGAAATTCGACCGCGCCGGATCAGGCTTCCCCACCTGGATCACCGACGGATGATTCATGGTGGGGATATACATATATCCCGTCTCAGGGTCCACTGCCACACCAGGCCAATTCGCGCCACCCCCATAGCCCGGCAGATTCAACAACGGCTTGTCCAAACCGGGCGGTGTAAACAGCGGCCCAAATGTATACGCCTTCAACACCTCCAACGCCTTCGCCTTCAACTCCGGCGTAAAGTCGATGACCATGTCCTCCGTCACGCCCTGCGGAATGAACGGGGGCGGTTTCGTCGGGAACGGCTGCGTAGGCGAGGTCTGTTCGCCCGGCACAGTGGACTGCGGCACAGGCCGTTCTTCAATAGGCCACACCGGCTCGCCCGTCACCCGGTCGAACACGAAAACGAATCCCTGCTTCGTCGCCTGCGCCACCGCCTTAATCGCTTTCCCATCCACCACCAAATCCACCAGATTCGGCGCGCACGGCAGATCATAATCCCACAATCCATGATGCACAAACTGAAAATACCACACCCGCTCCCCCGTCTCCGCATTCAAACAAACCAGGCTCTCTGCGAAAAGACCGTCCCCCTTCCGATGCCCCCCGTAAAAATCATTCGTCGGCGTACTCCCCGGCAGATACACGTACCCCAGCTCTTCGTCAACGGACATATTCGTCCACACATTCGCGTTGCCCGTATAGGCGTTCGCCCCATCCTCCCAGGTATCCGCGCCGTACTCGCCGGACTGGGCAATCATGTTGAACGACCACTTCAGCTCGCCCGTCTTAACATCGAAGCCCTTCACCTGCCCCGGTGCCACCTCTTTCCGGATAGGTCCGTCGGTGATGGCCGACCCCACAATAATCGTATCCCCACTAATCACCGGAGCCGACGGGTGACCATACCCGCGACCACGACGCACCCGGGGCACACCCTGCAGCAGGTCCGCCGCCCCATTATCCCCAAATTCCTTGACCAATTGCCCTGTTTTCGCGTCCAGACACACCAGCCGCGAATCACTGGTAGCCATATAAATTCGCTGGTCGTCCGGCGCCAACTCCTTATACGCCGCGCCCCGACTGATATACCCCAGATTCGGTGGACGTCCCGCCTTATACGCCTCCGAACTATACCCCCACAACGTCTCGCCCGTCCCCGGATCAATCGCCATAGCCTGACCCAGATTCGTCGTGCCGTACAACACCCCGTCCGCCAGAATCGGCGTACACTGAAAATAATTCGCATTCACTATGGACGGATTATCATCATGCTCCCGCTGAATCCGCTCATCAATAGACACCCACTCCCACGCGATCCCCAGCCCCCCCACATTCCCCCCATCAATCAAGTCCAACGAAGAATACTTGCTGCTCCCCC
>NVWG01000031.1 GCA_002746185.1 Candidatus Hydrogenedentota bacterium | reverse complement strand
AGTGCGGCCACGTCGGATTCGATACTTTCCAACTCGTTCTGGAGCGATGCGATGGCCCGGGCGTTCAGGTTGTGTTTCAGGAAGAGCACTTGATCCCGGAACGGAACCAATACGGGTTCGATTTTTGATTCAGCACGACGCATGGCCCCGATGACCTGAGTATACCGGGTTTTAGTTTCGGATAATTGTCGTTCGCTTTCCCGTTTGAATTCTGCGTTGTTGTACTGAGTCAATTCCTGCTCCCATTCTTTGAACAGGGCTTTGGCTACGTCTTCCACTTTGTCGATGCTGTCGTTGACGGATTTCGCTTTGGCTTCGCTGCGGGACAACGCGTCGTTGAGTCGATTGTATTCTTTCTCCAGATCCCCGCCGTCAAAATTAACTACTTCGCTGAACTGTTCCAGAGCCGATCTGAACTGTTCCTTGGCTTCTTCCTGTTCATCCCGAGCCACTTCGATACGATCCACGAGAATATCGCGCTTGTGAATACCGAATTTTTCCATAGTGCCATAGTACGCCGTTTGGCAGCCTGTCAGCGCGACTAAAACCAGAAACACTCCCAGCATTTTCGTGATACTTCGATAGAACATGATTTACTCCTGGTCTAATTCTTCTTTTTCTTCTTGAAAAAACGATTCACAGTGCCTTCTATAAGACCGCCCACTCCAGAGTCAGTTTCATCCACACCCAGAGCATCGGTTATTGCTTTCGTGGCTTCTTTTTCTACGGTCTTCTGCACAGCATTTTGAAGTATACCCGATATGTCCGGTTTCACAGACAGCTCCGGCGGTACTCCGGTAATTTTTACCGGGAACGCCATCCGGCCCTGATCGTCCAGCAGCACATCCAGTTCCTTCGTACTTGAGACCATGCCGGCGGAGAACGCTTCATTGAAATAAATAATGGCATCCAGATTCAGATTTGTATCAAACCCGATGGTACCCTTCGCATCCAGCGTGAAGAAATCGCTGACCACTTGCAGGTTGTCTGTTTGTAACTGTTCATCTGCCATGACGAATTGAGCCGATACACTTTCCAGCACCGTATGCTGTTTTTCAAGAWACGCCTGCAAATTTTCCGGTACCAGCGAAATGAGTGCCCCGGAAACTAACGGAATGTTATTCACCGCGCCCAGCACTTCCGAGCCCAGGTTCACATCTTTCACCAGTCCGTCTACTATGGCCATCTCCACGGTTCCTTTTAGCGATGGCATCWGATTTTCGTCCAGTGTTCCCGCCACATTGCCTTTTACCGTCTGCAACGTACCCGTGATATTAAACGGCATATCCGGGGCGAAGGCTGGCACCAATTGTTCCAGCAGCATGCCCTGCATCGMCAACCCTGATGTAAAGGGCATAGGATCTGCCGTTAATGTCAGTCCCGTCGTCAAGCCCATCGTTCCGCCAAATCCTTCTATGCGAAGCGGATCGATTTTTCCTGTTTCCGTCGTCAACTTGGAGGCCAGATCGATAGACAAGGGAGCGCCATTTACCTCCGCAGTCATATTCTCCGCAGAAATAGATTGGAGAGCTTCATCCGCGTCCACCGTTAGGTTTCCGGTAAAATTCGTCAGCGCGACCAATCCTTCAATCCCTGCCGTCACGCCTGCCAGACCWACCGTCCCGTCAGCCGTGTAGCCCGTTGGTGTCAATGTGAGTGCCAAATCCAGATTCACGTCACCCGCCAGCCCGTAACTGTGGGCATCTGGCGCAAATACATCATACATGGGGCCAAGTTTATCCAACTGTACGCCCTTGGATGTGAGCTGCATAACCTGCTCCGTATCATTGGGGTTCAAGCTGCCTGCCAGAATAAAGGTGCCGTCCATACTGGTGGCTGACAATGTTTCCACGCTCAACGTACCCGAAGCCAGATCATAYSRRGMRKYRRTSMSRKWAAATTTCAGATCAATTTTATCCATAGCCACCGCGTCGCCTTTGAGCGTGGACAGGATGGCTTGGTTGTTCTCCAGTTTCATGGACGCATTCACATCCAGACTCGTTAACGTGTACTCCGTGTCCGCAATCATATCTTTAACCAGAATAGACGCATTGGATAATGTAAACGTCTGCAAGTCTATGTTGATGGGGATATCCGCCGGAGCAGTCTCCTCATCAGAGTTCGCCGTCCCATCATCTGGCGCTTGGGGCAGTCCGGCGATGAAGATCCCTTCCTCTTTAATAAGGAGCGTTATCGCRGCATTGGCCARRCTCARTTCYGTRATATTYACCTGMCGCTTGATGAGAGGCCAGAGTTCCATTTTTAATTTCAGGTCTTCCAACGAAATTTGGTCTTCGGGGAAATCTGTGTGGCTTACCGTCACCGATTCGATAACCACGCTGGCGGAGGGGAATACCGATACCGACATCTCGCCCAGTGTAACCTGACTGCCCAGCGCATCGCTGGCCATACGTTCCATATCCGGCTTGTATGAAACGACAATTTTACCAGCGTTCATAACCGCATAGACGATGCCGCCAACAGCAATAATCATTAGAATTAGAAACAGTACCAGGACTTTTTTCATCACACGATCTCCATTACGTTACGTACGTACTATTTTACCATATCGGCACTCTTGTTTATCGGCGCAATGGAAATCACTTTAAATCCTACTTGAAGGAATAATTCTCATTTGGAGTATGTGATTTATTCATCAATCGGGTAAGCCTTTTCACGATTCTGGGATGCTGCATTGCCACATCGGCTGTTTCTCCCAGATCCTCGTCCAGATTATAGAGTTCGATAGGGCCATCGGGCTTGCGCCTGGCATTTAGGCGGATGCCTTTCCAATTACCCTGCCGGACAGCCTGTTTACCACCCTGCTCATAAAATTCCCAATACAGATGGTCGTGCTCTTTCTGGCCCGAATCTCCCAGTAGCGTGGGAACCATGGATAGGCCGTCCAGACCCTTCGGCGCATCGTGACTCGCCAATCCAGCCGCCGTGGGGAGGAAATCCCAGAACGCGCCAATATGATGATTGGTAGTACCAGCAGCTATACGTTCCGGCCATCGAACAATCAACGGTACGCGAATACCCCCTTCGTAAAGGTCCCGTTTGGTGCCGCGTAACGGACCGTTGCTGTCAAAGAAATCAGGATCGTGACCGCCTTCCTTATGAGGACCATTGTCACTGGTAAAAAATACGATGGTGTTRTCATCGATTCCCARGTCTTTCAGCAACGCCATGAGTCGGCCCACATCCCGATCCATTCGAGACACCATTGCCGCGTGGGCAGCATGGGGAGTGGGCTGGGCACCGTAATGGGCTTTAGGGAATGGGGTTTCCGGGAATTCTCCCCGGTATTCTGCCAGCGAATCTTCCGGCACCGCCAGTTCCGCATGAGGAATCGTCAATGCCCAGTATAGAAAAAACGGCTTGTCAGCGTTGTCACGAACGAATCCCAATGCCTCCTCTGCTATCAAATCGTGAGAATAACGCCCGGTTTGTTTATCCGCATCGTTCCCATCGAGCATCACTTTCTCTTCATTGCGCCACAAAAACGGGGGATAGTAGAAATGGGCATTGCGCTGGTTCAGGTAGCCGTAGAAAAAATCGAAGCCCTGTTTATTAGGTACCCCCGAAGTGCCCGGCTCGCCAATTCCCCATTTCCCGCACAACCCCGTAGCGTACCCCGCATCCTTCAACAACTCCGCCACAGTGTAGTCTTCGTCCCTAAGAGGAATATGTTCATTCCCCCGGACAAGCGCATGTCCCGTATGCAGGCCCGTCATGAGCACACACCGCGCCGGAGCGCACACGGTGCTGCCTGAATAATATTGAGTGAACTGCATGCCTTCCGCCGCCATGGTGTCCAAATGCGGTGTGCGAATTTTGGTCTGCCCATAACTGCCCAGATCGCCATACCCCAAGTCATCGGCCATAATGAATACTATATTGGGTGGTGTCGTCGCATCGCCGTATGCAGCGGGAGACACGGTACATCCCAGCATCAGGATGCAGAAGAGTGGTACGATTATTTTCTTGGAATTATTCATGTCGACCTTTCGTCCATAAGTTTGGAAATATCTTTCTAGGTATCAGCAAGACGTTGCATAGCCACTGGCTGCCAACGGGACAGTTATATTATTCCCCTGGACGGTACTCCCGCTCCAGGTTTGCACGAATATCGGCCTCTGTAAACAGGACAGGCTTTGTGGTGCGAGTGCGGATGAGTTCCACTTGATCCGCCCAATGCTTGGAATCTTCGTGCATAGACTGACCATATTGCTGGAAACTTCGAGAAGATACTTTTCCGTCCTTATCCCAGGCTACCAGGAAAGTTACCCCGTCTCCATGTCGAGCATACGACTTGGAACGGTCTTCGTTGTATCGGGGAGTTACACAATGCAGAATATCTGGACCTCCGCCCAGGCCCACTTCTACATCACCGCGCTTGAGTCGATTGAATTGTTCCCAGGGAATATCGATTCGCCCGTAATGATCTTTGAGTGTTTGTGCTGTCTTGATCAATGCATTCAATAATAGGGTGTAACTTTCGGATTTATCTTCCAGGTTTAAGGCATTTCGGGATGCTGTTGAATTAAACGTGGTTACGGCCAGGGCTGTACTGGTGTTATCCGGTTGGGTACCCAAATCCCACGCTCTCAAAATAGCCATAGCTTCTTTTGCAATAGGTTCTTCCGGTTCAGGCCCATTCAAAAGTAGATTTTTTGCTTTGACGACAAAATAATCTTTAGAATAAAACAGGTCGAATTTGTACGCCACAAATTCATCCCAGGTAATAGATTCATCGGCTTCAAATAATTCCAGTGCGCGCAAGGTGCGATTGGTGATTCGTGTTTCGATACCCAACGTCTTCGAAAAATCTTCTTCGCGCGGTGCTTCCGGACCAAAGGTCATGAGAAAAGGCGTAGAGTTATTATTTTGTACGAATCCGTTTTTGGGATTAAGGACTTGGGGCAGATCGTCGAAGGGGAGGTATTCGGTCCAAAGGGTATCGGAAGTATTTCCGGGTAAGTATTGCTGCCAGTCATAGCCTTCTGCGCGTTTAGGTATCAACGCATTATAGAGAGACCAGATGTTTCCTTCTTTATCGGCATAGATAGTATTAAAGGAATGGACACCTTGCATTCGTACGGCTTTTTGGAATTCTTCCAAATTCGTAGCCTTATTCATGCGGTACCATTGTTCTGCTGATCGGATATCGCCTCGGCCTGCATAACGAATCGCATACACACCGTGGTCGGCACGTATTACCGGACCGTGGATGGAATAGAGGAGCTCACGGCGTACGGGCATAAACATTTTTTCTGTTACTTTTACTTTGAGGCTGATTTGCTTCTTTTCCAGATCAAGCCACTCGCCGTCAAACTTATACTGGTCCGGATTATCCGGATTCATTTCCAACACATAGGTGTCCACCAGATCCGGCGCATTTACCGTGTGTGTCCACCCCAGATTTTCGTTGTGGCCTAATGTGATGACGGCTGATCCGGGAAACAGCCCCCCTGTCATATTCCACCCTTCTTCGCTGTGGACATGCACTTCATACCACGCCGTTTGTCCTTCCCACGATAGATGGGGATTGACCAGTAGAAATGTACTGCCGTCCGAACTCCGGTTAGGACTTACGCTGGTGCCGTTGGACCCCATAGGCATGCCTTGCGATACGAAATGGTGAGCAGCGTCGAATGCCTCAGCAACCGTGAATTCGCCTGGGAGCGAAGCTTTCTTTTCGGATACTTCTTTACGGCGTTCGTCGCCGTAGAGTTCACGCACCGCCCGATCCAGTCCAAAAAAGAAAGGTGCCCGAAATGCGAATCCCGCAGCTATGTCTTTTCCCGTGACCGGCAGCAAGCCTTCCAGTAGAATTTCATCTGGATGTGTCTCTCCGTAAAAATTCACACCCTCCGCATACGCCTCTAAAACAGCCCGCAGCTCTGGACTCAGATCGGATTCATATTTCTCTTCCACGGCTTCCACCGTGCCAAGTAGATGGACGATATAATCGGTGAGGGCACCGCTTTGACCGCTGTACAGCCCCATCATGCCTCGGGACGTCATGAGAGATTCCTGCATGATTTTGAAATTATCCTCGGAGTGAGCGTAGGCCAATCCGAAACCCACATCCGCATCGGTCTTCCCATAGATGTGCGGCACACCCCAATTGTCCCGAAGAATACGCACGTCGTATTTCGACGCATCCACGGCGTGAGCGGAAAGAGAGGTGACGGTAACCATCAGCACTGTAACGATAATCGTAAAACTGCGATTCATTTTAGATCTCCTGATTGCAAATTGTTTCAATTTTTACTATAACCCGGCATATTCATCTAGGTGCCGTAATCTGTATTAAATTAAATTACTCCTGTAAAAAAAGAACCCCCATTACGCAGGGTAATGGGGGTAAAAAGCAAGTTTTCGTGGATTTACGGTGTGTATAAGCCAGCGCCTTGCAATGCGCTCAACACGATAGCTTCACGATTGGCGATCCAGGTAACTTCGATATACGTATTGAAATTGGATCCATGTCCCTGCATGACAGGCTCCACTCCGAGAATATCGGTCTTCAATTCATTGTATCGAGTAGTGATATTGGTGGCATTCAAAGCGCCGCCCGGATTAAAGGCCACATGAGTCAACGTATCGAATCGCGCTCGGAAGGTAGCATTTTGGAATAACGCACGGAATATATTTGCGATGGGCGTATTTTCTCCGGTCAATCCCGCCCCTCCGCCAGGCTGCCAGAAGGGATAGCTGTCGATACCGGTGTTTGCCAAATTTATAGCTTCGAAGCCCGGAATGGTGCCGCCAAAAGAACCCTCGGAATCCCAAACATAAAACTTCCACTTTGCGGCTGCATTATTTTGCTCCTTTGCTGCCGACCAGTTGTTGATGGGCCAGTCATCGTTCCCGGTGTATATCTGAAGCAATAGGTAATTGATGAAACTGTCCACATCCAATAAATCAGCAATCAACTGATAATTGGCATTGATGGAAAAATCCGTCGCAGAATCCACCAGCGTCATCAATGCCTGGAAATCCGCTCCTGTGGGGTCGCCATCCTTGATTTCCCATGCACCCGGTGAGTTAACAAATCCAATAACGTCGAAATCGTTGACGGTTATATTGTGCGATCTCAGGAAATCGTTATCAATGCGTTCTGTGATGTTGTAGTACGCTTTATATTCGCCATTGATAAAAAGATTAGCCAACATGCCGTTGGGTGCCAATTCGCCCATATCGGTGTGAAGTCTACGTGACAACTCATCCTTGATGAACGGATTAAAACCATCATTGTGTCCACCCCGTGCCACCAGTCGATCAAAACTCTGTACTGTACTGCCCAGGAAAGAGAAAAGCGGGTAGGCTAGATCCTTGGGACCGTACGAGTCGCGGAAGTAATACCGGAAAGAAAATTTGTTGTACGATGCCATGGTAATAAAAGGGCCAGGACCAGTCCAAATATTACCCTGATCACGACGATAACGAAGGCGGTGGAAGTCACTGCCGCTTACCCTTACTCCGGCATCTGCCTGAAAACCTGAATTATCGGCAGGTAAAATGAATTCCAGCGATAAGGGACGTTCAAAAGCAATGCCGTGTTGACTCGGGTTGTGGATGTTCGGAGGAGGGCCCGGTACCCACGTTTCAATGCCAAATGCTCCAACTACATAATTTCCACCCATAATAGACATGATGCCATTCGGTTCAAATAAAGATTCCTGCGGATCGGCGGTCATGACAAACGTGGGCAGCGAACTTTGTGCTGCAGGAACATTGATTAAGTACGTGTTCGTCTCGATGGGTGAAGGTAAAAAGTTTGGAAAATAACCTTTCGCCCTGATGGCCGCATTAGCACTAATGGCGATTGTACCAGAATATAGAATGTCTGAAGTAGTTGGTTCCGTGCCGTCCGTAGTGTAGTAAATCGTAGTGCCTGCCGTGGGAGAAATAATATCCAGGTTGATGCCCGACCCGTAGAAGCCGCGAGGGATACTGAACACCAGGTCATCTACGAAGCTCAGGAATACGTCGCCCAATACACTGTTGAACGCCCCCGGCGTGGGTACATCAAAATAACGCAGGAATGCCGTGCTACCCAGATAACCATACGAGGTGTCCTTTTTCTGTTTCGGGAAGGTAGGCGCGAACTCGTGAACTGGTGTGACTCCGTCTGCAGCACTAAAGAGAGCAAGATATTCGCCATCCCGTTCCATTCTGAAATTTGTGTGAATGCTCGGGCCTGGCGCAGGGACTTTACCCGACACATAAATTAGCATGTATTCGTCTGCGGCAATCATCGTACCGGAAGGAAAGATAAACTTTCTGGAAAATAGCGGGTCATCTGTGAGCGACCAACCTGTCAAATCAATGGCCTCATCCGTGGAGTTCCAAAGCTCCAGCCAATCCACCGTATCCCCGTCTTCATCTTCAATACCCGTATCGTTATTCGCTACCAATTCATTAATAATGATGTTTGTTACGTTCTGTACATTGGGGTTCGTTCCCTGAATGATTTCGTCCCCATCATCCACACCATCCCCATCTGTATCGATCACATTAGGATCGGTCCCGATATTGTCCTCAGCCAGATCAAGCAGGCCGTCCCCATCCGTATCCAGCACCTCGCCATTAAAAATAGACACCAGCAATTGATAATCTACAGCATCAATAACACCTGAAAGATCCAGATCCGCATTCCCGTTGATTATGGCACCCAATGCCGCCGAGGCGAGAATATACAGATCGGTTTGTGTAATCGTCCCCGAGTTATCCAGATCACCAGCGGCGGGTGCCGCCCAAGCGGAACCGGATATGGCCAAACCAAATAGAAGAATCATCAGCCAGCGATGAGTCCGTATTTTATGCCAGCCAATGCCCGTTAGAACCAGGACCATTACCAGAAGCAGCCACCAATACAAACTGGGCAGCCCGGGAAATGTGCCCGTTACGCCCCCAGCGGCAACATCCACCGTCAAAGGTAAGGCTGTTGGAGATGCCGCCGAAGTATTTATACCAGTTAATGGAGACGTTCCCGTAAATGGAACAGGCCCCCCTGCCCGCGTAGATCCCAAGTCGCCGCGCACCTGAAAATTAATGAGCGCAATGGTGCCTGTCGGAATCGTATTTTGATTAAAGCCCCCAATGATAATTCTGGTTCGTCCGCTACCCACGTTGCCAAACCGGATGTTCTTTGCTGCACCCGCTGCCGCCGCACCAATCTGTACTCCTTCCACCTTCAGGTGAATCGGATTGTACTGTACATCGAAGAAAATGGTGGAGGCTGTATTACCCCCTGCAACCAGGCTTACCGGAATCTGAACCACGCCATCAGTACCGAACGTGTCTGACCCCAATGCGATATCAACGTCTGCTGCACCAGCTTGGAAGGTCATTCCAAGCAGAAATGCAACTACAACAGATAATGCAATACGGCATGAATCTCTCATAATGAGTGCCTTTATGATGTTAAGTGCCGACAATATTTCAATAATGTGATACTCAGGCTATCAAGTGTACCCGTAATTTGCAACAAGTATTATCTACGGATTAGAGGATGATGAATGCTGATAGGCGTAAACGTCTCAAATCTAAAAAACCGATTATTTGGCATGATATGGGGTTTAGGAATATATATATGAATAAATCAGGTTATACTTCTTGAAATGGCTGATTGATCGTTAGGGAGAACCACCATGTTGGGAAGAAGAAAAGCCCCGCAAATGCTAGGGATTGTGACCCTTCTTGCTATAGCTTCATTCCCAGGAGCCGTTTCAAATGCTGACGAAGTGGATGGACTGCCGGGCTACTACACGTTTTTCATGAAGCAAGCTGAACAATCCATGCTTCCGGAAGAATCACATCGAGATTCCCTAATCGATGAAGGCGAAATTGCGCCCATCGAGCTCAATCAACCCATGCCGGCATGGGTGCTGCCCGATGGTTTCGGCAATAACATTGCCATCCGGGATTACATTGGCAAGAAAAATATTGTGCTCACCACCATGCGTACCTGGTGGTGATACTTCTGCCTTCGCCAGCTCGTGGAGCTGCAAGAAAATATCGAAGTGTTTGACGCGTTGGATGCTCAGATTATCTCCATAGCCCAATTGGAGCGTGACCCCACGCAGTTGCCCCGTATCACCGAATTTGTACATAACACCTTTCCTATCGTCGCCGATCCTGACCAGATTACGCGCAAGGATTTTGAAATTTTCGGTATCTATCTCATCGATAAACAGGGCATCCTGCGTACCTTTATACCCGGGACAAAAGAAGCTCGGCCTCGATTGGACATGATCGTAAATGAGCTGGCAAAAGTGGCTGGAAAACCAGTCCCCGCACTGAAATCGAAATCAATGATCGAATCTTCGTTGAATGCACCTTTGAAATCCAAGATATTGGAGGATCCGCAGGATGCCATCAGTGTACAGTGGATGTGGTCCCACAACGCCGTGCGGCCTCGGGATACCTTCAAGTTGGCATGGATTACTACCCCAGCCCCTGGATATCACGTATACGGAAGTGTGGAAGACAGGATGACGTCGTTCAAGCTGTCACTAGAGCTGCCAGACGGAATACGTCTCAAAAAACCCATACGGTATCCTCGATCCAAAGCGATTTTTGATCCAGTATTAAAAATGGAGTTATTTGTATACGACGATGCCATTCCCATGCCTGTCATATACTTGACGGCTGACAAAAATATAGCGGCGGGAAAGTACACCATAAATGCGACCCTTGAAWTTCAGGCATGTAACGAATCCGTATGCCTTCCCCCTGTAACCAAAGAATTCTCCTTGCCTCTAACGATAGTCGGTGAAAAAGGGCACCGAGGAACCGTGGCCGGGTACAAGGATTGGTAGGTTTCCTATTCATCATCCAGTAACGTGCGTATTGCCGCACTTATTTCGTTGGCCCGAACTGGTTTTTTCAAGACGGTATTGATACCCAACTCCAATGCTTTTTCACGAGGAATGGAATCCATGTACCCGCTAATTAGAATAACAGGAATATCAGGGCGTATGGCCTGCAGCTCCGATACAAGCTGAGTGCCCGTCATATTCGGCATGGTCTGATCCGTCAACACAATCTGAAATTTATCCGGAGCCGCTTTGAACAACTCCAGAGCCTTTCTGCTGTCCGAAACGCCTGTTACATGATAACCCATGTGGGTCAACGCCCGATCCCCAAGTGCGACCAAGTTTTCCTCATCATCTACAAATAGAACATGTTCATTGCCCTGCGCTCCGGTTTCATCTGGAACAGTATTCGAATCCACCTCGCCTGAAGCCACCGGCAGGTACACGCAAAACGAGGTGCTTTCTCCCTGTGTACTGTCMACCGTTATATCGCCTCCGTGCTTCATAACGATTCCGTGTACCGTCGACAATCCCAGCCCCGTTCCCTCCCCAACATTTTTTGTTGTGAAGAACGGCTCAAAGATACGCTCAGCCGTTTCAGGAGATAGACCATGCCCCGTATCGCGTATCATCAGCCGTATATACTTACCTTCGGATAAATTATAATAACTGCTAGCTTCACGTCTTTCGATGTGAATAGGCTCCAGTGTAACCGATAATACCCCACCCGTTTCCTGCATGGCATGGAAGGCATTGGTACATAAATTGACTACCACTTGATGCATCTGAGAGGCATCGGCAAATACCGGATCGCATGCCCCTTTTACTTGTTTATCAATACGGATTGTGCTGGGAAGAGACGCACGGAGTAGATCCAAAACTTCGTTTACCACTGTATCAAGATGTACCAAATGGAATTCTTCTTCACCCTGACGACCAAACATAAGAATTTGAAGCACCAGCTCATGAGCCCGATTCGCCGCCTGTTTAATCTGTTCTATCTCTTCATGTGCAACGGCATTGTCTTCCGTATGAACAAGCGCCAGATCTGCGTAGCCGAAAACTGCCTGAAGAATATTGTTGAAATCATGGGCTATGCCGCCAGCCAGTGCCCCAAGGCTCTTCAGCTTATCCGATTGGCGAATCTGAATTTCCAGATGCCGCCGCTCCTCTTCCGCTTCCTTCTGAAGTGTTATATCACGCGTCACGCCTAAAATTTCTACCGGCTCCCCCGAATCATTACGAATGAAGGTGGCTCGAGATTCAGTCCATATTGTTTCCCCATTCTTTTGCGGTAATTCCATTTCAAAAGATATGGACTGTTTAGGACGTTTCCCGTCGATTTCGGCCTGCTTCAACTCCGTAGCAAGTAGATGCTGCACCGATTGCCGATTCTTCTGAAAAATGGTATCCAATATGTTGTGGCCTATCGCATCATCCGTTTCATACCCTACCAGGCGAGTGACCGACGGACTCACAAAAGTAAAATTCAAATCCAGGTCCGATGTCCATATAATGTCCATGATATTACCAGCTACAATTCGGTACCGCTTCTCACTATCCATCAAGTCTATCTGCGCCCGTTCCTTTTCATCGATTTGATTCCGTAATTGATCAACCAAGCCTGCAGATTTCTCCAGCGATTGCGAAAGTCGCCGGAGTAGCGAACCCAAAGGAGCCAAAATACAACCTGCCATCAATAATAATCCAAGTACATAATGGACCCAGAGATCCGTCTGCATGGATATAAYGGCGCGATGTTCTATCAACTCTATAGAGCCGTTCATGATTAGATAATACGTGCAGCCGATTGTAGCCAGACTGATTCCGAGCACAACAAACCCGGCACGCAATCCCAAAAAAATTCCTGCTAACAATATAATACTCAGCAAATATATACGGGCACCGCCGGTAATACCGCCATACATGAATTCCGAGACCGCGATTCCGTAAATGATGAGTAACAAGCCGAGAACTCGAATGGTATATCCAAGGGGTTTCACGGCGAATAGAGTGACTGTAAAAAGATAAATTCCGATATACAGATATATAAATCGGTCATGATTGAGGATGCCCCAGATAACCGGGAACGCCCCCAGAATTGAAGCGAATAGGAGTATCCGGTCAAGCATCACCTTGCGCCAGTGATTAAATTGGCGATCAATGCTCTCTTCCAGAGGATGTGATGTAGTTGATTCGGCCGAACTATTATGGGAAGTGTCTGCCATGACCATCCTGATTCGATTTTCACATCAATCGCGATTGTACCTATCTTAACTCTACCACAGCATTACCGATACTGTCTCATGCTCGTGCCCGGTATCTCGAATCCGAAAATATAGAGGGTAAATTTCATCCTGTCAAAATATCCACAAAAAACGCCGATGAGAGAAAGCTCTCATCGGCGTTAACGAAAAGGTTGATTTGCAAAGGACTAAAACCAGGCCTCTTCAAAGTTCAGAGCCGTATCCGCTTCGTTCTTGATACCTTGACAGATAGTATGGGTAGAAGGAAGAATAGCGTTAATATAATATTTCGCCGTAGCCAGTTTACTTACATAAAAAACGTCATCTGACCCGTCCTGAAGCTTCTGGTTCGCAACAATGCTTTGGCCCAAGAAGCGCCACGCAACAACCAACTGACTGAAGGCCTGCAGATARGGYGACGCATGGCTGATGTATCGGTCCACTTCACCGCTCATGCCGATAGCACCCAGGTGCATCGTGCAGTCYGCCACCGTCTCCAACGCCTGCTGTACTTTCCCGGCCATATCTTTCAGGTCATCGATTTCCGAAGCTTCCTCAATTGTCGTGCCCATTTCCCCCATCAAATCCTGGAAATACATCCCGCTGCGCATAGGGATTTTTCTACCCAGCAGATCCATGGCCTGAATCTGATTGGTACCCTCATAAATAGGGAACACGCGACTGTCGCGGAACATCTGTGCTACCGGGAATTCTTCGATATATCCCGAACCGCCATAACATTGGATCGCAATGGAAATAGACTCACACGCCACATCGGATCCATACGCCTTGCAGATGGGCGTAAGCAGTTCCAGGATTCCGCTGGCCTTGTTATACGCATCTTCATCGGTGTCTTTGCTTACGCGCATGATGTCCGTTTGCTTACTGCAATACAGCAGCAAACCGAGCACCCCTTCTATGTATGCTTTCTGTTTCAACAACATACGGCGCACTTCAGGATGTTCAATGATGGGAATCTGAGGGGTAGTTGTATCTTTACTCGTGATGGCGCGTCCTTGTTCCCGTTCATGGGTATACTGCAATGCGCAGTAATAGGCTGCGGATGCCTGGGATATAGCCTGCACACCCGTGTGTAAGCGGGCACCGTTCATCATCTGGAACATGTAATTCAGTCCCATATTTTCATTGCCCACCAGCCAGCCTTTACAAGCACCCTTTTCACCAAAAATAAGTTCAGCCGTTGCCTGGCCTCGAAGACCCAGCTTATGTTCCAGACTCGCTGTAAGGACATCGTTGGAATCGCCAATCGTTCCGTCGTCGTTCACATCATATTTAGGAACTAAAAACAGGCTGATACCTTTCACGCCAGCTTCCGCACCTTCAATACGTGCCAGCACAGGATGAATGATGTTATCAGCTAAATCGTGATCGCCCGAAGAAATGAAACGTTTTGTGCCGCGAATGATGTAATAATCCTCACCGTCCACTGGAGTAGCACTGGTGCTGATATCAGACAGCGACGTGCCCGCTTGAGGTTCCGTCAAACACATGGTGCCGCCGTACTCACCGCTAAACATTTTTTCGATATACTTCTTCTTCAACTCATCCGAAGCGCAGCTTGACAGAAGATGGGCAGCACCATACGTWAGACCCAGGTACATGGAGGCCGTGGTATTCGCTGCGTTGAACATCATGCTGCACACCAGCTGAACCACCGAAGGAAACTGCTGACCGCCCAGTTCATAATCATTGGACGCGGCAAACCAGCCGCCTTCACGCAGATCCTTCCAAATCTCATGCATGCCTTCCGGGACGATGGCTTGGCCGTTTTCCAGTTTCACCCCTTCCTGGTCAAATATCTGGTACATGGGCCAGAATTTTTCCTGAGCCAATTGATAAGCCGCATCCAGAGCCATATCGAAGGTTTCTTTAGAGTGATCTTCAAAATAGGCATGCTTGGTGAGTTCTTCGACGTTCAGAACCTCATACAGATTAAAGTCAATATCCCGTCTGTTGACCAATTTGTCGCTCATGTGAGATTACCTCGTGGTTTTAATGGTAATAAACGCCTAACAACTAAGGCTATTCCCTGGTGGACAGTTAATAGGCGAATCAATAGCGCAGTAGTATCCCAATTTTACTGCGAAATGTCAATCTTTGAGGGATTTTCTACCTAACCAGCGACTTTGAAACACGTTGGACTGAGTCGTCCAAGAGATAACCAGCTCAACAGACCCCAGTAAACATCTAAACTATTCGGCAGGAAGGAATGGCGACATAAACAGTCCGTGTTACACCTTACACGACACATACGCATCTAATTCGCTGGAAGGGATATAAATTATCAGATGCTAAAGAGTAATCGCAACAAGGTTGAAAGCCGCAATTGACTGTGGATGCTGTACATGACAGTATAGGGTTGGAGTTGCGGGGCCAGATGATGCACAGTACCCGATGCATCTGGAGGATGGATTTAACGTGACAGTCGGCATATTACTAAAGTTGCGGGGTCGTATAGGGATTACCTCGGGACGACATATTCTGGGGGCAGTTCTGTGCGCTTCTTCTTTATTATGCGCCATACCTGCCATTTCCGTGCAGGCTCAGCAAGCCGATGATCGAGATCAGGATCTGGAAGAACTGGTCGACTACATCGAATTATGGGATCGCGGCGAATACCAGCAGGCACTGGATCAGCTGGAAGAAAATATAGCTACACAGAATCGGCCCCTCGACAGTTGGACCTACGATCATAGCCGTCTGCTGTTTACGCTGGGCAGGGTAGATGAAGCCATCGAGATCCTGGAAGACCTGATAAAACGTACCTCCATGCCCAGCCACGGATTGGACATCGCCCTCATGCACCGCTACAAAGGGCATGAGCAATCCTTCGACTACTGGCTGAAGCGCGCCGCAGGAATGATTCAGAACAGGCGGTGGCTGTATCGGCGCCGGGCAGAACGCGATCAAAATGTGGCGGCTATCGGACACATCTACGCGTACCTGGGAAACAATCCCAAGACCATACTCAGCGCTCACTAYAAACAGTAYCTGGATATGTACGAYGACCTCACTYCCGTGGTYCACACCGCYGCRGGCGACATGGCCYATCGAACCAGYAACTACAACGTGGCCGCCGGGTAYTATGARGAAGCCCTCGCCAAGGATCCGAAATATCARGATGCCTTRGCAGGCCTGATGGACTGTTTYTGGAAATCCCACGATAACCGTCTGCAGGAAACCATGAACAGCCTCCTGACCCTCAATCCGAACCATCCCCGCGCCCATGCCGTTCTCATAGAACAAAACCTGGAATTGGGTGATACGGAATCGGCCTACATGCTCATCGAAAAAATGCTGGCCATCAATCCGGTCAGCCAGCGTTTCCAATCCCTGTTGGGAGCGGCATACTTTATTGATGATCGGCAAAGCGATTTCGACGCATTGACCGATCAGGTGCTTAACTACAATCCCGTACTCTCTGAATTTTATCGTACCGCAGGTCGCTTTGCTTCACGCCATTATCGATTCAAAGAAGGCGCCGCTTTTCAGCAAAAAGCATTGGAACTCAACTCGAAAGACCACGAAGCCCGCGCCTTATACAGTCTCGATCTCCTCCGGCTGGGCAACGAAGAAGTAGCTCGCGTGGAACTGGAAATAGCCTTTGCCGCCGACCCCTTTAACGTCACCTCCTACAATATGCTGGAATTGCTGGACACTCTCGATACGTTTGCCGTGATAGAGCACGGGGATTTCGTCCTCAAGCTTCCCGTAAACGAAGAACCTGTCATCGCTGTTGCGGCACTGGATCTGCTGGATCACGCCATGGAAAAATACCGGAAAAAATATCGCGTGGAACTGGAAACGCCCATCCTCATAGAAATGTTCGACAACCACGACGATTTCATGGTGCGCTCTGTGGGGCTGCCGGGAAACGTGGGGCACCTGGGTATATGCTTCGGCAAACTGATTACTATGGATACCCCGTCCGTCCGTCCAAAAGGAAGTACCAACTGGCGGTCTGTATTGTGGCATGAATTCGTTCACGTCATCACCCTGCAAARAACCAACAACCGTATGCCCCGTTGGTTATCCGAAGGAATCTCGGTACACGAAGAGCGGAATTATTCCGAAGCGTTCTACAACCGTCTTGATGCAGACTATCGCAAGATTGTGCAGCAAGATGGCTATCCAGCCGTAGCGGACTTAAATTTATTGTTTATCCAGGCTAAATCAGGACAGCATCTCATGTTTGGTTATTTCGCCGCCGGCGAATTCATCAACGGCTATGTGGAATATTATGGGTTTGATGCCTTGGTTGATTCTCTGGAAGCCATCGCCGAAGGAACAGATGCCCTGGAAGCCYTGCKYAKCGCRGCRCAGGTGGATGCRGATGAATTGGATACGGTATTCAAGGCCCACCTGGAAGATCGTATGAAGCCWATGGAAAACCTGGCSGGAAAACAAGTCGTTCCGGAAGGSGGGCTGYTGRATTCCATTACCAATTTGTTCCGGCCCAACGACGAAGAAGTGGATGAGGTGCTCACCGAAACGATAGAGGCGGATTCGGACTATGCCGCCGCCATGCAGCTCATCCAGGTCGCCATGAGTGAAGAAAATTGGGATGCCGCCATCAAGGCCATGGAAAAAGCCCACGATTTATTTCCTGATTACGCCGGCGCTGATTCACCTCTCCGCCAACGCGCCGCCTTGTACAAAAAACTTGGGCGCGACGAAGAATACGAAAACACATTGCGTGAAATCGTAGCCTGGACTCCCCGTGAACTGGATGCCGCGCTAACACTGTTGAAGCGATACGAGGCAGCAGGGGATATGGAACGAGCCATGGAAATGGCCGACTGGGCACTGGGTATCGATCCCTACGATCCGGCCATTTATCGTGTGTATGTAAAGGCTTTGTTGGAAAGCGACGATTTCTCCAGAGCCATGGAGCCGTTGAACGTACTCATTGCACTGGACGAAGCCAATGAGGTGGACTACCGCCTACAGCGCGCCCGACTTTATGCAAGGCAAGAGGAGTATCCTGTCGCACGTATGGAGGTCATTCAATTACTGGAAGATATGCCGCATTATTGGGGTGCTCAGGAACTGCTTCTGGAAATAGCGGATGCCTCTATAACTGAAAAGGAAGTTGAATCAACTTCCGCAGAAGAGCCTTTAGGCGAATAGACTTGCAATAAAATGAAATTTACTAAATCACAGATGCTGATTATTCTTGCCGCTGGCCTCGTTGTGTCTGCGGTGGCGTGGCATCTGCCCGATGCCGATGCGCAGCGCCGAATCGATCCTATCAAGGAAGTGCGCGAAACTCAGGCGAGAAACATTYTTCCCACCAATAGCTTCACCTTCTGCCGCATCCAATACACCAGCTATCAAGAAGCGCCCATGTTCAAYTATCGCGGACGATGGGCCATCGACTACCCYGAATCCGATCAGCACTTYTCTTGGCGATTATCCGAATTGACWACGCTGGATGTACCAAAAAATGATCGCGGCGAATATGAACACGTCGTAGTGAAATTAACGGACGAAGAACTTTTCGATTAYCCCTTCATYTATATGGTGGAAGTGGGATACCTGATTTTYGACAAAGAAGAAGTGAAACGYCTSCGGGAATACCTGCTGCGCGGTGGTTTTCTTATGGTGGACGATTTCTGGGGCGAGGATGAATGGACGAATTGGGCTCTTCAGATAGCCCGCGTACTCGATCCGGTGGAGTACCCCATCATCGAACTGGAACTGGATCACCCTATCTTCAATTGCGTATTTGAAATTAAAGAGAAACCCCAGGTCCCTGCGCCGCATCACTGGCTCAACTACGGGCGTACCTGGGAGCGGCTCGATGCCAAGCAAGCCAACTATCGGGGKATCTATGACAAGAACGGTCGGCTCATGGTGGTGATGTGCCACAATACCGATCTGGGCGATGGTTGGGAGCGAGAAGGCCTGAATCAGGAATACTTTGAAGAATTTTCAGTAAAAAAAGCATACCCCATGGGAATCAATATTGTGGTGTATGCCATGACGCACTAAGGAGCAATGAGAACGAAACAGCGCGGCACTGAGTGAGGCCGCGCACAACAAAGAAAGTGAAATGCTTTGGAAGCCAACATCAAATCGGAAAGTATACCCCCGGCGATTCCTGCCGAGGGTACGGGCGCATCCTTTGAACAGGAAGCACTGGAAAAACTTAAAGCGGGCCGCGACAAGTTAACTGCCGAGATCGGTCGTGTCATCGTGGGGCAGGACAAGGTGGTGGAAGAACTGCTCATCGTGCTGTTCTCCGGCAACCATGCCCTCATTACCGGCGCGCCGGGGTTAGCCAAAACCCTTCTCATTCGCACTCTGGCCCAAATTCTGGATCTGGACTTCAAGCGCATACAGTTCACACCCGATCTGATGCCCTCCGATATCACCGGAACCGAGATCATCGACGAAGATCCTAGCGGTCACCGCAAACTTCGTTTCATCCCCGGCCCCGTTTTCACCAACATCCTCCTGGCCGATGAAATCAACCGCACCCCGCCCAAGACGCAATCCGCACTGTTGGAAGCCATGGAAGAACGACAGGTGACCGTAGCCGGAGAAATGCGGCCTCTCGCCAAACCGTTTTATGTACTGGCAACACAGAATCCCATCGAGTTGGAAGGTACATATCCCCTTCCGGAAGCCCAGTTGGACAGGTTCATGTTCAATATTCTCATTGACTATCTAAGCGAAGAAGAAGAACTGGAAGTGGCCATGCGTACCACCAGTACCGCCTCCGCCGAGCCCGAACAGGCCTTTACCGGGGAAGACATGCTCGACTTTACCCGGCTGGTTCGTATGGTGCCTGTTGCCGATGCCGTGGCTCGCTACGCCGTCCGTCTCAGTCAGGCCAGTCGTCCCGATTCCGACAATGCCCCCGATTTCATCACCAACTGGGTGAGCTGGGGTGCTGGTACCCGTGCCACACAGAATCTAATTCTAGGTGCCAAAGCCCGAGCCATTTTGCAAGGCCGATACCATGTATCCAATAACGATATTCAGGCCGTTGCGCCGCCCGTACTGCGCCACCGTATCCTCACCAATTTCCGTGCGGAAGCCGACCATGTTTCTATAGAAGATATCATTGCCAAACTGTTGGAAACGGTAAAACCCGAAGAATCCGGACTGTAACATCTAGCGATTATTATGAAACAAGATCAATCCATAAAATTTATTGACCCCAAGGAGCTTTCCTCGGTTGAGGATCTCCAGTTATTGGCGCGTATGGTGGTGGATGGGTTTATGTCCGGGATTCATCGCAGCCCTCATTCCGGATCCTCCATCGAGTTCGCGCAATACCGCCCCTATACCCAGGGCGACGACCTGCGTAAGGTCGACTGGCGGCTCTTCGGGCGTTCCGACCGATTGCATATAAAGCAGTACGAAGAAGAAACTACGCTGCGATGTACCGTTCTCCTGGATTGCAGTGGCTCTATGGATTATTCCAGCAACGGCGTTCAGAAATTTCACTATGCCCGCATGCTCGCCGCCGCCTTGTCTCTGCTCCTGCAAAAACAGCGCGATGCCGTGGGACTCATAGCCTATCACCATGAATTGCTGACCTACGTGCCGCCTCTATCCAGCGAACGTCACCTGCGGCGCATCTTTGTCGAGTTGGACAATATTGCACCAGAAGGTAAAACCGATACGCCCGGTGCCCTGCATTACCTGGGCGACGTACTCAAGCCTCGTGGCATGGTCATTCTCATTTCCGATTTGCTCCATCCGCTGGATGAGATGATCGATCATCTCAAGTCCCTCCGCGCGCGTAAGCAGGATGTGCTCGTCATACAGATCAGCGATCCGGCGGAACAAACCTTCCCCTTTGACGAGTCCTATACCTTCATCGATGCGGAAAGCGGTCGGGAACAGTACGCCGTGCCGGACACCGTTCGTGATCAGTATTTGGAAAACAGAAAGAATCACTTTGATCGCATTCGTAAAGAGTGCCTCTCCGCGGAAATAGACATTGCGGAATTCACCACCAACGAGCCTCTGGATCGAGCGCTCCATTTTTTCCTGGATAATCGACTTCGGACCCGCCTCAGCACGTCCTACCACAGCCGTAGTATTGCGGGAGGGAATCGCTGATGGGTCTATCATTTCTAGCTCCCTTATTTTTCGCCGGACTCGGACTGCTTGCTGCACCGTTTCTCATCCACCAAATCCGACGTCCCGAACGAGAACCCATGAAATTCAGCAGTCTCCTGTTCATACCCGACGTACCCAAAGAGGTCATTGAACGTCGCCGGGTACAGCATATACTGCTCATGCTCATGCGTATGGCTCTGCTGCTGCTGCTGGTCTTCGCGTTTGCCCGACCCTACTGGAAGGCGCAGGCATCTTTTTCCGGAGCCGACGGCCCCATCATGCACTTGGTTATGCTGGATACCTCCTACAGTATGGGAGTGGGGCGCACCTTCGACCGTGCCAAATCCGATGCCCTCAAAATTATCAGTGATGTGGCTCTGGGAGAGCAGGTCGCCGTGATGACCTTCGGCGGCAGTCAAACCCTCGCGGCACCCTTGGCTACCGTAGCCGATCCCAACGGCGGAACAATCGATTCTGCACGCGAAGCCATAAACCGCGCATCCCTGACCCAAGAGCGCACGATTTACCTGCCCGCGCTGGAAGCCGCCCAGCGGCACTTCACCGCGGCACGGGAATTCGCAGGACTGGAGAACAATCGCACGGTGGTGCATCTGATATCTGATTATCGAAAAAGCGGGATGCCTCATCGCGGCTCAGGCTGGAAACTGCCTGCCAATGTAGAATTGAACACCATAGTAGTATCCGATGATCCATGGGAAAACTTCGCTGTGGCCGATTCGGGTATTCGTAAATTCCCTAACGGCGATTTGCGCATCGTCGCCAAAGTACGCAATTGGTCCGATCAGGACGTTGACGATCTAACCGTGACATTACAGGTGAACGGCCAGGAGATCGGCGAAAATGAAGTATCCGTCAAAGCGGGCAGTGCCACGCAAACGTCCTTCCGATATATTCCTGAGAACGACGGTCCCATAGACGGTATCTTGTCGCTGGAGGAAGACGATCTCCTCGTAGACAATACCCGCTACTTCACTTGGAATCCGCCACGAAAAAGCCGGGTAGCCATCGTAACGGATGACGTGGGTACGAATCGGTGGCCTTCGCACCGATTTTTTGAACAAGCCCTCCCCAACAGCAACGACATGCCCTGGACCACCGAGACGATTCAGGTGGATGAGTTGGATGACATCATTCTGCATCCAGCGCGCCACCCCAAAATTATTATCGTAAGTCACCTGGATGGTTTAACCACAAAAGCCGCCCGCTCCCTCCGTGAATACATGGAAGCAGGCGGACATGTACTGTTTACCGTAAACGAATCGGTACCACCCGCTGATTTGAATAGATTACTGTTGGCCGATACTGGCGTAGAGGCACAAGACTGGGCTTATCCGCAACGCCGAGATACCCAGTTCGATGTCATGTCGTGGATAAACCTGGATCATCCTATGTTTCTGGTCTTCAACGGTACCAAGTACAACGATTTTTCATCCCTGCGTTTCTACAACCATCTGAAACTAAATGTCGCCGACGAAGAAAACAGCGGTGCCACCGTGCTCGCCCGTTTTGATAACGACAACCCTGCCCTTATCGAAATTGCTATTGACCAGGGTAAACTCATGCTTTGGCCCTTTGCCGTCCAATTGGACTGGACCAATCTACCTAAAACGGCGCGTTTCGTACCGTTGCTCCATGAAACGCTCTATGCGTTGTCCGGTTTCAGCGACGGCAATACCCAACGGGAAGTGGGACAACGCGTCATTCGAGACATGATTGCCGTGGATGAATCAGGAAATAGCACTGTTCGTCTCCCCGGCCAGACCGCCAACGCTACGGTTACCCTCAATGACCCCACGAGTATCCAGCGATTGCGTCTGGACGTAGCCGGATTTTTTCGGTCCCGTTCCCAAAGCGGCAGCAACTGGACTATCACCGAAGCCGTCAATGTAGACGCATCGGAAGGCGACGACACCATCGTCTCCGCCACGGAGTTTGAACTGAAAATGGCCGCCGCACCCATGTTGGAAGCGAATACCAAAGAGGCAGGCGTTGTTGGATTAAATATAGACTCCTTTGGGAATATCATCGAACGGGAATATGGACGAAATTTGCTGCTCATTATTTTTATCCTGGTGTTGGTGGAAAGCGTATATATGACGCTGCTCTCCCGCCGTAACCCGCGCAATATTTCAACTGCTGGCCAAGGAGGTAATCGTGAATAAAGAGACTTCATCAATGCATCCGGAAGTGAGGATGAATATTGAATTTGTGGCCGATCAATGCCGCCACATGCGCGCCATGCGTTGCTGGGTGCGATTCGGCCTGATCACGTTGGCACTCACCTGCCTCGCAACATTCATACTCGCCCTCTTTAGCGTAGACGGACCAGCCGGCGCCATTCTGTTTGGCGGATTTCTGCTCGGAGAATTCGCCGCACTGGCATTGCTGGTCATCCGACCTCTCCGTGTTCCCATCACCCTGCGACAAGTGGCACTCTACATCGACGAAAATCATCCCGAATTGGAAAACCGTATCGTCAGCGCCATCGACCTGTCCGGTAAAGGCGAAGAAGTCTCGCCATGGATGATCGAACAGTTTCTCGAAGAGACCATTCCCNATTATGCGAAACACTTCGCTTAGCGATCTGTTCGACGTGGCGGGCTCTCTACGTCTCATAGGCTCTTTCGCCGGACTTATGATCATGTCGCTGGCTGTCATCGGACTGTTCCGCGGACTATGGCTGCCCAGCCTGAGTTTTATTCTGCCATCCCAAACCCTGCAAGTGGCTGCGCTGCCGTTTTCAGTGGAGCCGGGAAATGTGCGTGTTCGCCTGGGTGACAACCAGATGATTCTTATCCGTTCCGACGAGCCGGATCGTGCTGTCACCCTTCGCTACCGTATCGGCAATGGCGTGTGGAATACCATGGAGACCAACCGCAGCAGTGCGGAGAATGTGTCCTACCACCAATTCGATAACATCCAGAAACCCATCCAATATCAGGCACAACTGGGACGACGGCAATCCGAGATATTTTTGGTTACCCCGTGGATGCCCCCGGAAGTGGAAAGTATCACAGTAAATTACACCTATCCCAAGTACACCGGGTTGCCGGATCGGGAAGATCCGAATAGCGGCAATGTGATTGCCCTGGAAGGGACGCAAATCGATCTGTCCGTATGGGTGAACAAGAAGATCGCCAAAGCGGAAATGGTTTTGGRCAGCGGYGARACCATMCCCCTSAAACAAGTRGACGAYACGTTATGGAGTGTRCCCTTCACYGTGGCACGAAACGAYGCCTAYCGTGTCATGCTCTATGATCACGACGGGGAATCCGGCGAATACAATCCAGAATATTCTATTACCGCCAACCGGGATCGYYCCCCGGAAATYAARATCGACTTTCCCCGGGGCGACAGTGAAGTTACGTCGCTGGAAGAAGTGGAATTCGATTTCCGGGTTACCGACGATWWCSNGYTKSNGMTRANNNCGGCGTWCRRNNCGAGRWMGCNCKGYCRMSMGYCAKYANCGYMWCSMYCNTMAATTCGGAATCCGGCATCGTGTCCGCCGCCGAAGGACATCATGATTTCCCGTTGGAAGATCTGGGACTTGAGGTAGGGGATTTCATTACGTGGACTATCTGGGCCAGAGACAACAAGCCCGACCGGGACGAATACGAAGTCCTGGGCGATCCCTATTTTCTGGAAATCCGTCCTTTCAAGAAACGCTTCAGCGAAGCTATTTCCGGTGCAGGCGGACAAGGCGACGAGCAAGAAGACGACTTGGCCCAGACGCAAAAAGAAATTCTTATCGCCACCTGGAATCTGCGTCGTGAATCACGTTATATGGACAACGATGAATTCGAAGAAAAACGAGATATTGTCGTAGATACCCAGGAAAAACTCCTGAAACAGGTCAATGACGCTGGCGGCATGACAGGCGGCGACGTGCCCCCGGAAATCCCCAAGCTGAAAGAAGCCATGCAGCGTTCGGTTGACGCTCTTACCCGTTCAGCACTACCCGATCCGAAAACGGAATTGTCCGAAGCCACGGCGCACCAGCAAGTGGCTAATAGACTCATAGCTCGACTGAAACCTCTCGATACCCAAGTGCAGCAATCGCAAGGCGGCGGTGGCGGCGGTGCTGGAGAGCGCCCCGACATCGGCGATCTGGAAATGGCACGGAATCGAAATTTCTATGAAGAAGAAAATGTAACACAGGCCCAGCAGGAAGCCGTGGACGAAGCCATGAACCGCATCAAGGAATTGGCTCAGCGGCAGCAGAGCGTAAACGAAGAGTTGGCTAAACTTATTTCTGAATTGAAAAACGCCAAAACGGAAGAAGAAAAAGAACGCATCCAACGAAAGCTGGAGCGGTTGGAAGAGGAAATCAAGAAAAATTTGGAAAGGCTGGATGATGCGCGACGTAAACTGTCTTCCGAAAATATGGATAGGGAACAATCGCGGGACACCCGTGAGTCTTTGGATGATGCCCGCCACCAGATGAATCGAACCCTCGAACTGATGGAGCGGAACGAACTCCAGAAAGCGCGATCCGTCAGTGCCCGTGCCGTGGATGCCCTGGAAGATATTCAGGAACAGCTCCGCCAGTTTTCTCGTGGAGCCGCCGCCCAGCGTATGAAAGAGTTGGTGGATCGCATGGACGACTTGGCAAAAAAACAGCATGACATCATGGATAAGACGGAAGAGTCACTGGAGAAACACCAGGCGCCTACGTTGGACGATCCAGACAGCGCCGAAACCATCAAGCAGGATATCCTCGCGCAAAAAGAATCGCTGGAAGAGGAGTTTGTTGAGTTGATGAACGAAGCCAGTGAATTGGCGGAACGCGGTAAGGATTCACAAGAGCTGATGGCGCGGAATCTCGGCGACTGGCTCCGTGAAACAAGTAGGGAAGGCATTCTGGAGGACATGCAGGAGTCGCTTCCCCTGATAAAATACGATATTTGGGAAACCGCTGCCCTGCAGGAAATGGGCATCACCGAGAAAATGGACGAGGCCCTGCAAAAACTCGCCGCCGTTCAGGATTCCCTCGTGGAAGATGAATTGTCCGGTATGCAAAAGGCTCTGGGGCATCTGGATACGCTCATGGATTCCGACGAAATGCGTGAACTGGCACAAGCCATGGGCGGGAGCGAAAATGAAGAGGGGCAACAGTCCGGTGAGCAAGGGGATGGTGAACAGCAGGGTGGGCAGCCCGATCCAAATGGCGAACAGCAGGGATTGAGTCCCGATGAAAACGGCGAGCTTCAACGAATGGCCCAACAGCAGTCTGGCGGTCAGGCCGGTGAGCAAGGCCAACAGCCTTCCGAACTGCAAGGCGAAGAATCCGGGCAGTCCGGATCTGGTCAACAGCCGGGGCAAGAACCAGGTCAGCAACAAGGCGAAGAATCCGGGCAGCAACAAGGTCAACAGTCCGGTGGTCAGCCCAACCCAACCGGATCGCCCAGCCAGAGCAACAGTTCAAACGGCGGATCAGGCAACCCCAATAATCTGGATCGGGGCGACATGATGCGCCAGTTTGCATCCGGCGGATATCGCCAATGGCTGCAGGAACTGCGCGATGCCGAAGCACTCCTGCCGGAAAACAGCCCGGTCCGCGAACAGATCCGCGATGTGCGCGAAGAGGTGGAGGCTATTCGCCGCGATTGGAAGGCCCGCGCACTCGCCCCGCGATTTGATCTCTTTCTTAAAGTGGCMGGACAGCCGCTGGTGGAGGCTGCGGATCGACTCCAACGGGAAATAGAAAAGAAGATGGACGAAAAAGAATTCGTGCTCACCGATGAAGGCGAAGTGCCGGAACGGTATAAAGAGCGCGTGGCTGAATATTTCAAGGGACTATCCGAAGCGGAGCAATTACAGTAGATGATGTTGGAATGGATTACTAAATATTTGGCGGGTGATAGAACCGACGACTTGGTGCCCAGCCACTTCGGCTTCAACGTGCCCTTTGCCACAGGGTTGGCGATTGTGCTGCTCCTCGTTGTAGGTGCCGGGTTCGCATGGCTTTACTGGACCAATCTGAAAGCACTGACCCGACCCATGCGCATAGGCCTCGTCATAAGCCGTACCATCGTCGTTATCCTCGCCCTCTTTCTGCTTATGGACCCGTCCATCGTCGCCAAACTCATCAAGCCCGGCGAACAATTAGTCGTCCTGCTCTTCGATGATTCGCAAAGCATGAACATAGGCGACGATTCGGGAAATACACGAGGTGAAAATCTCATTCAAACGTATGAGGCCGCACAAGAGACCTTCGAGAATGCGCTGGCCCGGAAAAATCAGCTTGTCCGGTATCGAGTCGGCGAAAATATCGAGCCTATTTCGTCCATAGAAAAACTGACCTTCACCCAGCGCGAAAGCGATCTCATCGGMGGGGTCAATCAGGCCATCCGCGATCTCGAAGGTGCAGCCATATCCGGCGTGGTTTTGTTTTCCGACGGAGTCCAGCAAAGCGCCGACCAGAACACGGATCTTCAGGAATTGACCAAGGATATTCCTATCTATACCGTCGGCGTGGATGTGGCATCCCAATGGCGCGACATCGAACTCACCTACCTGTCAGTTAAGCGTACTGAATTCGATAAGAGTCCCGTCAACCTCACTGTAGGTGTTCATTCGCAAAATCTCGCGGGACGCCAGGCTCATGTGGAAGTGGTACTGGGAAGCCGCACCGTGCAGCGTAAGACCATTACTANTTCCGAAAATGGCCAAGACCATGAGGTCAAACTGGAATTCATTCCCGACCGAAAAGACTGGCTCCARTAYGAGGCGCGGGTTCGGTTGGATGACGAAGACGCGACGTTAGCCAACACCGGGTCAGACGACCGCATCAAAGAAAACAATATTCGACGGTTTGCCATCGATAACCGTGACAAAACGTATCGGATTCTATATGTGTCTGCCCGTCCCAACTGGGAAAATAAATTCTTTGCCCGGGCAATGAAAGAAGACAAGCAGCTCAGGCTTACCAGCCTGCTATGCATATCCAATGCGGAACCGAAATTCGTATTCCGCGGCAAGAAATCCACCATGGCCAATCCGCTGTTCGAAGGCTTCGAACAGGAAGAGGATCGCCCCCGGTACGACGAAGCCGTATTCATTCGCATCGGCGCAGAAAAAGATGAGCTCGCATCAGGGTATCCCACTACCCCCAACGATTTATTCAAATACGATCTGGTCATTTTCGGAAATATCGAGCGGGAGTTCTTCACCAACAAGCAGCTGGAACTGACCCGTGATTTCGTGGAGAAACGCGGCGGCGCCGTCTTGTTCCTGGGCGGACACAACGCCTTCACCGAAGGACGCTTCGCTGGGACACCTATCGAATCCATGTTGCCCGTAGTCATGTATCAGGACTACGACTCTAAGTCTGAATTCTATGTGGACAGCGAGTTTGCCGTGGTACCAACCCTGGAAGGCGGTCTGGCCGGAGCATGGCAGTTTGACAGCGATGAAAACGAGGACATGTTGCTCTGGGATGAAATGCCGCCCCTATATGGCTTGAACCGTTTCCCCGTAGTGCGCGCTGGTGCAACCGTCATGGCGGAAGTGCGTACCGAGTTCATGCCGTCCAACGAACAGAACGCGCCCGTGTTCGCCCTCCAGCGATACGGAGAAGGAATAGCCGCCATATTCGCTACTGGCGACACCTGGCAATGGCAGCTGCGYCTSGAKCATGAAGACGACCGCCACGAACGGTTYTGGCGGCARATTGTCCGYAACCTGGTGTACCARACGYTGGAGCAAGGGTACATTCGCAATAAACARGATACCTACACYCTGGACACCGAAGCCGCCTTCGAATTCGTCATCCGCGATGCCGCCTACGATAAACGCGAAGGTCTGCAAAGCACTGTGGAAGTAACCACCCCTTCCGGCGAAACCGAAGTCCTTCCTGTAGATGAGTCCATACACGAATTTGGCGTGTACATCGCCGATTACACGCCCGCCGAGTCCGGCCTGTATCGTCTGTCCCATCTCGCCTTGGATGAAAATGACCAGGTCGTTGATCGCCTGGACGAGGCGTTTCTGGTGGAGTCGGATCGTCGTGAATTTCAGAACGCTCAGTTCAACGGCGAATTCCTTACCGCCATGGCACAGGCCACTGGAGGTGCTATGTTTGCACTGGATGATTTGGGTGCGTTGGCCGATGCAATACCCATGCCCGCTCATCAGGATGCCGAAGAATTACTGTTGCATCTCTGGCACTGGCCTGGCTTCTACATAATACTGGTTCTCCTGATGATCCCCGAATGGTATTTCCGCCGAAAGAAAGGGCAGGCATGATGAAAAAAATCGTACGAATACTCTGCACGGCGATGGTTCTACTCATGCCCATAACCGCACAAGCCGAATCTTATCATGTCATACTTTGTGGAAGCGGCGGGGATGCGGAATATTACGAGAAATTTCAAGAGTGGGGGACTCGACTTCTGAATGTCCTTTCCCGCTTCGAAGGTAACAAAAGTGATCATATCTATCTGCTCATGGAGCCAGTACCCGGTTCTGAACCAAGCGATTCGAGTACGGATYTGGAAAATATAGAAACCGTATTCGCCACCCTTGCCGAAAAAACGCAACCCGGCGACGATGTGTATGTGTATCTCATCGGTCACGGCTCCTATTTCAAGAGCGTACCCAAACTTCATATCCCCGGCCCCGATCTCTCCGTCGATATCCTGAATGATCATTTGAATGCGCTCCCTGCGGCCCGAATCGTTATCATCAATGCCGCGTCCAGCAGCGCCCCTTTCATCAACGCCCTGAGTAAACCGGGCCGCGTAATTTGCACCGCAACCAAAAGTGCCACCGAAGTGAACGCCACCGATTTCATGGAATTCTTCCTTCAATCCATGGAAGACGACAGCGCCGATATGAACAAAGACGAACGCATCTCCATTCTGGAAGTCTGCCAACAGGCCGCCGAATTGACTGCCGCGTGGTATATCAGCGAAGGGCTGCTCGCGTCAGAGCATGCCCTACTGGACGATAACGGCGATGGCCAGGGTTCCCGGCTTTCCCGTGACATGATGGACGATACCTTTGCCGTAAATCCGGCGTTGATGGACGGACAACTTGCCGCCACTTTTTTTCTGAAGGAATATTCGTTTCCCGAAAATGCGCCCGCCGAGTTGATACAGGAATATCTGGAAGCCCTGGATACGGTGCGGGAGGTGAAAGAAAAAAAGAACGACCTAACCACTACCGAATATTATGATCATCTCGAGGAAAAGCTCTTGAAGGCGGCCCGACTTAATCGCGACATCCGTGCCTATGGCGATTCCCATGACTCCAGTTCCTAAACCATTCAACCTCTTCCGCTGGATACCACCTGTGAAATATGCTTACTAAAATGTAGACCTCACGCAGTCTCTTCTTAATACCGATCCTCAGAAAGGAAATACACCATGAGAAAGTTTCTACCCATAACGCTGGGCATCAGTTGTCTGTTCATTACGACCGTATCCGCTTTCGGAAATAATATCCTGGATACGCCAGTAGAAATCGCCTACGAAAAATTTGTCCTCGATAACGGCCTCACCCTCATCGTTCACGAAGACCGTAAAGCACCCATCGCCGCCGTGAATGTGTGGTATCACGTAGGTTCCAAGAACGAGGAGCTGGGCAAAACTGGGTTTGCTCACCTTTTCGAACATCTCATGTTCAACGGCAGTGAAAATTTCAATGATGACTACTTTATCCCCTTGGAAAAAGTAGGTGCCACCGACATGAACGGCACCACCAACGGAGATCGCRCCAATTACTTCCAGAATGTACCTACTTCCGCGCTGGATTTGGCCTTGTGGATGGAATCCGACCGCATGGGCCATCTGCTGGGCGCAATAGATTTAGCGAAACTCGATGAGCAGCGCGGCGTCGTACAGAACGAAAAACGTCAGGGCGAAAACCAGCCCTACGGCATTACCCGCCAGCTCATAACCGAAAACACCTACCCCAAAGGCCATCCGTATTCATGGACCACTATCGGCTCCTTGGATGATCTGAACGCCGCCAGCCTGGAAGACGTACAGACTTGGTTCAAGACCTACTACGGTGCTGCCAATGCTGTACTCGCCGTGGCAGGAGACGTGGACGCGCAAGACGTGAAACAACGCGTGGAAAAATATTTTGGTGATTCAAACAAAA
>NVWG01000030.1 GCA_002746185.1 Candidatus Hydrogenedentota bacterium | reverse complement strand
CTGCGCAATCTGATCCCGGAGGAGCTTGGCAAGGGGTTCGGATTTTACCAGTCAAAGCCCGCGACCGCGTTTTCCCCGGTCGCCGTCACGCCGGATGCGCTGGCGGGCTGGGACGGGGGCAAGCTGCACGGCCCGCTTGCCGTCACCTTGAACGGGAGCTGGATTGGCGCGCCGGATGCCGGGGCCGACATGAATTTCGATTTTTCTGATGACCAGAAGGAACTGAAAAGCCAGGCGCGACGGTTTCTGACGGATAAATGCGGGCCTACGGTGCCACGCGGTATTTTGGAGTCCGACGAACCGTACGCGAAGGATTTGTGGCAGGACATCGCGGAGATGGGGTTTCAGGGAACGGCTATCCCGGAGGAATATGGCGGGGTGGGATTCGGGTATTTGGAGTTGTGTGTGGTAGCGGAGGAAATGGGTCGGGCTGTTGCTCCGGTACCGTTTGCTTCTTCGGTGTATCTGGCGGCGGAGGCGCTGCTTCTCGCTGGAACGGATGAGCAGAAGAGCGCATACCTTCCGAAAATTGCTTCGGGCAAGTCCATTGGTACACTGGCCTTGGCGGAATCTTTCCAGGGTGGCACGTCGTCAACCCGTTTTGATAATGGAAACGTATCGGGATCGAAAATTGCGGTGCCGGACGGTGACATAGCGGATTTCGCTATCGTGGTATGCGGCGATACGTTGGCACTGGTGGACTTGACTGGCGAAGGGGTACAGCGGGAAACGGTGGAAACCATCGACCCCACGCGATCTCATGGGAACATCACATTTACAAATGCGCCCGGCGACGTTTTGGGCGATGCGGGACAGGGCCAGGCACTACTTGCGCGTATTCTGGATCGGGCTGCGGTGTTGATAGCGTTTGAGCAGGTGGGCGGCGCGGATGTTTGCCTGGGCATGTCAAAAAGTTATGCGTTGGAACGGTACGCATTTGGACGGGCTATCGGATCGTTTCAGGCAATGAAACACCGCATGGCGGACATGTACGTTAAGACCGAATTGGCTAGGTCCAATGCGTATTACGGGGCTTGGGCATTGTCCACTAATGCAGCGGAATTACCYGTAGCAGCGGCAGGGGCACGGGTGAGTGCTACGGARGCGTATCACTWTGCGTCCAAAGAAAATATTCARATTCACGGCGGCATYGGGTTCACATGGGAATACGACGCKCAGTTTTATTATCGCCGATCCAARCTGCTGGCYCTCACGCTGGGCGGCCCGATGGAATGGAAAGATAAACTCATCGRYCAATTAGAAGCCCGGGCCTCGGCCTGACGCATAGGAGCATTATCATGGATTTCAACGACACCCCAGAGGAAGCGAAATATCGGGTCCAGGTGCAGACTTGGCTGAAGGAGAATGCCTCCGAATATGGGTTGGCAGATGTTCTCAGTACTCGATCCAAGGAAAATATCGAAGAAGATTTAAAGAAGGCCAAGGCGTGGCAGGCTAAGAAAGCCGATGCGGGATATGCTTGCATCATGTGGCCGGAAGCCTATGGCGGTCGGGGCGGCACGCCGCTGGAAATGGTCATCTATCGGGAAGAAGAAGCGAAATATGCGGTGCCGCGCGGCTTTTTTGAAATCGGCCAGGGCATGGCAGGACCGACCATGATGTCCTACGCAACGGAAGACCAAAAGCAGCAGTACCTGAAACCCATGCTGCGCGGTGATGATATCTGGTGCCAGCTGTTCTCCGAACCGTCAGCCGGATCGGATCTGGCAGGGCTGCGGATGCGGGCCATACAGGATGGGGACGACTGGATTGTGAACGGACAGAAAGTCTGGACTTCTGGGGCGCATTTTTCGGACTGGGGCATTTTGGTCACTCGACACGATCCCACGGTGCCCAAGCACATGGGCATGACGTATTTTTTCGTGGACATGAAATCGCCGGGCATCGAAATTCGCCGGATTMAWCASRKSYMMGGCGGTNCNAMKTTTKGCGAMSWSYANNNTYYYWSCGWTGTNACNGKAYWSSKSANCRRYSRMSGYCKGGGCGGCATCGGCGACGGCTGGGGTGTCGCACTTACTACACTCATGAATGAGCGGCTGGCAGTGGGTTCCGCTCCGCCGCCGGACGCGGATGAGTTGTTATCGCTGGCTAAAGAAATGGGTGCGCTGGATAATCCGGCAGTGCGTCACCAGCTTGCGGATTGGTATGTACAGATGACCGGGCTGAAATACACGAAGGCCCGGACGATGACGGCGTTGTCCCGAGGACAAACACCGGGCCCGGAGGCTTCCATCGAAAAATTGGTGAGTGCCAGCAAATTGCAGGATATCGGATCGTTCGGTATGGATGTGGAAGGAGCGGCAGGTGTCCTGATGGATGCGCCTCATGCGGCACTATTCCAGAATGCGTATCTCTATGCGCCGGGCTTCCGTATTGCCGGGGGTACGGACGAAATACTGCGGAATATTATTGCGGAACGCGTGCTGGGTCTGCCGCCGGATATTCGGGTGGATAAGAAAGTGGCGTTCAGCGAATTGGCTACGGGCGCAACGTAAGAATGATATTTTAAATTGTCTTTTACGAGTCAAAGTTGCTAGTTAACGTAAAGGTATATTCATGAATAAAAATTTAATTGGAAGTTTGGGTGTAATGCTGTTCGCTATCTCAGCTACCGCTCAGTATGGCGCCACCGAAGGTCAGTGGCATCACTATGGCGGGGATCAAGGGTCGACGACTTACTCCGCGCTGACGCAGATTGATCGGGATAATTTCGACAAGCTGGAAGTGCTGTGGCGTTGGGAGTCCATTGATAAAAATCTGGAAGAAGTAACCCGGTTCCGTCCCTTCTTGCTGCGCGGCACACCACTTATGGTGAATGGTGTGGTTTATCTTCCTACGGGTCTGAGCCAGGTAGCGGCTATGGATGCGGGCACAGGAAAATTGATTTGGAGCTTCGATCCTAAGAGTTACGACCAAGGAATGATCACCCACGGCATGTTCCATCATCGCGGTCTGGAATATTGGACCGATGGCACGGAAGAACGGGTAATTATTGCTACAGGCGGTCGGCAGCTGGTATCCATCGATATCAAGACAGGGAAACCGGACCCGAATTTTGGTGATAATGGTTTCGTGGATCTGACACAAGACCTGGGCCGCAACGTGAATATTCGGAATATCGCCCACAACGCGCCGGTGACCGTATGCCGCGATGTGATTGCGGTAGGTTCCATCATTATGGACTTTCCGTCGTTGATGAAGAATCCTCCAGGTCATGTACGGGGCTATGATGTGCGTACGGGAAAACTGAAATGGCGTTTCAATAGTATTCCTCAAGAAGGCGAGGTGGGTAACGAGACGTGGGAAAATGATTCCTGGAAATATTCGGGTAACACGAACGTGTGGTCCATGATGAGCGCAGACGAAGAATTGGGGTATCTATACTTACCCTTCGGAACGCCTACCAGCGATTACTATGGCGGCCATCGTCACGGCGATAATCTGTTTGCGGAAAGTCTGGTCTGTCTGGACGCGGAAACCGGGGAACGGGTATGGCATTTCCAGGGTGTGCATCACGGTATCTGGGATTATGATTTCCCAGCCGCGCCGAACTTGGTGGATATCGTGGTGGATGGGAAGAAAATCAAGGCTGTGGCTCAGGTGTCCAAACAAGGATTTACGTATGTATTTGATCGGGTGACGGGTGAACCGGTGTGGCCTATCGAAGAACGGCCTGYTCCGGCATCGAACGTACCCGGCGAAAAGCTCAGTCCCACCCAGCCTTTCCCCACCAAGCCTCCACCTTTTGAGCAGCAGGGCGTGACGATAAACGACCTGATTGATTTCACTCCGGAGCTKCGRGARGAAGCGATARAAATTGCGAGYAACTTTGTATTAGGGCCGCTGTTCACGCCGTTGACAGTAATTGATCCGGACGGGACCCAAGGCACGTTAACGATGCCGGGACCTGCTGGCGGTGCAAACTGGCCAGGGGCGGCAGTTGATCCGGAAACGGGCATTCTGTATGTGACRTCGAAGTCGGAGCCGTATGCCATGGGCYTGATTAAGCCGGACGCGAGCCGCTCTAATTTGAACTATATGATTTCCATGGGTACGGCGGATGTGATGGGTCCTCAGGGTCTGCCGTTGATCAAGCCGCCGTATCGTCGCATCACGGCTATCGATCTGAACAAAGGCGAGTTCGCTTGGCAGGTTCCATTGGGTGAAGGTCCCACACAGCATCCGGCAATCAAGCATTTGGATCTGGGGCCGCTTGGTTCCTGGTTTCCTGAAGGTGTGCTGGCGGAAAGCGGCAACCTGGTCACCAAGACGCTGCTCATTACACACATTGCCGATGTAGACGAACTGGGAAGCCGGGAAGCACGGGGATCATTTCTTCTGGCATTCGACAAGGCCACTGGGGAACTGCTGCATAGCCTCAAAGTAGACCGCACACTTCACGGGCCGCCTATGACGTATATGCATGAGGGAAAACAGTACATCCTCATCGCTGGCGGCGGGGTAAAAGAACCTTCGGAACTGATGGCGTTTGGTTTTCCTGAGTAAATATAGAAAGTAGCAAAGCAGCGACGGAATCTGTATTCGTCGCTGCTTTTTTATGTCCTCAAGACCTGGGGAAAGCTAAATTTAGTATTAAATTGCTAATTTTAATCGATTTAATTGATTTTATACATGCCATACTGTACACGATCTATATTATATAGTTGACAATACCCCTAATTATAGTACAATTACTAAGTGATGATTCTGGGGGGAATATGACCGTTACTATGAAAAATAATAAATCCGATACTGGGCGGTTGTTTCGTCTTGTCGAGGTGGATTACCTTCGAGCCAATACATCTCCCGATTTCGATATTTATATTCAAACATCGGATAACCGCGAACCTGTTTTATACCGTGAGCGGAACTTGGTGATGGACGGCACGGTTCAAAATCAGCTCCGTGACAAGGATATCACGAATGTGTTCGTCCCGATATCCCAGGAAGCGGCATATCAAGAGTATCTGGAAGATAGCCTGGAAATATTTCTTGCCGATACTGATATCAATACCCATGCAAAGACGGAAATGCTGTATAGCACGGCGACGGACATGGTGAAGAGTTTTTTTGAAAATCCGAATTCCGATTTGCTGGCACCGCGCAGTGAACGTCTGGTAGATAATATGATTCAGTTTATTGGACAGGACGAGACGATTTTCAGTTCCTTTCTAAAAACAGGTTCCTTCGATTATAAGACGTATACGCATAGTGTGAACGTGATGATGTACAGCCAGTTTCTTGCCCAGCATTTGAACTTAGGGGACAAAGAATTCATGCGCAAGCTGGGTATAGGTACGCTGCTGCATGATATCGGGAAGAGTAAAGTCTCCAACAGAACATTGAATCACCCTGGTCGGCTGAATAATAAGCAGTGGAATGAAATCAAGATGCATCCCGAATGGGGCTGTGACATTTTGGAAGATCAGGGCTTCACAGACGAGATGGTTTTGGATATCACGATGCACCACCATGAGAAGCTGAATGGCGCGGGTTATCCTCACCAGCTTTCCGCCGATAAAATTCCGGATTATGTACGGGTCGTAACAATTTGCGATATCTTCGATGCTTTAACCACTAAGCGTTCTTACAAGAATGCCGCTGATTCATACAGTTCTTTGGAAATCATGCGACTGGAAATGCCGGGCGAACTGGATATGGCTATGTTCCTGGAATTCATCGCGCTCATGTCTACTTCACCGGAAGCTGTTGTAAACTCCAGGTAGTCGGAGTTATTTCAAGGCAGTCGGAGTGCTACCAGTTTCGCTGGATACTTTCCTCGTCCACCCATGAATCCGCCACCCCCTGTAGCCACTACGATGTATTGTTTCCCATCGTGCATATACATGCTGGGATTGCCGAAGGGATCGCCGGGYAGCGGGATTAACCCCAGCAGCTCGCCAGTGGTTTTATCGAATACATTTATCTTGGGCTGCTTGTCGCGGTCCGTGCCTACGGGCGATCCGATTTGCGTCACAAACAGGAGTGACTTGGTTACTACGGGGCCGTTTCCACCGAAGGTGATCGCGCCCATGGGCGGCAGGTTCTGATCCTTAATCAGGGGGTGATTGATATGGCCGTCACCGTGAGGGGTCATCCACAGATGCTCACCAGTATTAAGGTCGATAGCGGTGATGCGCGAGTAGGGCGGTTTCATGAGCGGCAACCCTTCGAGGGGAGCTACGCTGGGCGCATTGCCACCCATAAAACTGCTTATGTATCGCAAATTGGATCGGCTGGCATCGGGCTGTACCGCCATCCAGTATCCCAGCGAAGTATTTGAGGGGATATATATAATTCCGGATTCCGGGTCCAGGGCGGCACCTTGCCAGTTGGATCCTCCCCCTGCGCTGGGGAATCCGAGCGTTCCTTTTTTCTCGTTGGGCGGCGTAAACAACGGCCCCATCTGGTACCCCTCCACGATTTTCAGTGCCTTTGCGCGCAGCTCCGGGGTAAAATCAATGAGATCGGATTCGGACATGCCTTGNCGATCATAGGCGGCGGGCCGGGTTGGATGAGGCTGGGTGGGTGAGGTGCGTTCGCCGGGAACGCTGCTCTGAGGCACGGGCAGTTCTTCTATAGGCCAAATCGGTTCCCCGGTAACACGGTTGAAAACGTAGCAATAGGCCTGCTTGCTTACCTGGGCTATGGCTTTGATTTTCTTGCCGTCCACGGTGATATCCACCAGGTTCGGCGCGGTAGGGAAATCATAATCCCAAACGCCGTGGTGAACAGCTTGAAAATGCCAGATACGCTCGCCAGTATCTGCATCAACGCATACCAGACTTTCGGCGAACAAGTTATCGCCCAARCGATGGCCTCCGTACATGTCATTGGTGGGGGTGGAGACGGGCATGTAGACGTAGCCCAATTCTTCGTCCATAGCGAACATGGACCATACGTTGGTGTTACCGGAATATTTCCAGGAATCGTTTTCCCAGGTTTCCACGCCGAACTCTCCGGCCTGGGGTATGGTATGGAAGATCCATTTCATCTCGCCAGTACGCACGTCGAATCCGCGGACATGGCCGGGAGGCATTTCCATGGTATTGGGACCGTCGAAAATGATGGACCCTACAACAATGGTATCGCGGCAGATACCCACGGGKGAGGTGTGGGTTATWCCTCTGGGRTTAAYCTTRCGCCCCAGGCTGCCTTCCAAATCSACACGACCGTTGTCGCCGAAGGTGGTGATGGGCTTTCCTGTTTTGGCATTCAAGGCCCATAGCTTGCGATCCTGAGCGGCGATAAGAATGCGATCATCGCCTTCGCCATCGGTCCAGTAGGAAACGCCTCGATGCTGGAAACCTACATTGGCTGGGCGGCCTGCTTTCCAGCTTTCTGGATCGAATTCCCAGACGAGTTCACCAGTGCCGGGATCCAGAGCGACCACTTGGCCCACAGACGTGGGCAGGTACATGAGCCCCCCTACGATGAGAGGAGTAGGCTTGAACTGGCTGGGTGAAACGCCTCGGTTTTCCTCAGCAATTTTTGTTTCGATGGATTCCCATTCCCACGCTACCTGCACATCCTGAAAGTTGTCTTTGTTAATCTGATCCAACGGGGCGTATTTCGTATTTTTGAAGTCACCGCCATGATAGATCCACTCTCCGGGTTCTGGCTCCAGGGCATTTACATTTTGGGTCAGTATGAAAAAAACTATCAGGGCTGCTGACATCAAATTTCTGTAATCACCGTTCATTGCGAGTATTTCTCCTTTTCTACATCGAAATTATTTTTTTCTTATCTTTCGAAGTAACTTAATATGAGCCCATTACTATAGGGATAGAGATTGTTGTACACAACTCTTGGTTAATGAATCTACYAATTCACTTTGCTTGACTCCAAATTGTTAGGCTAAAAACATTTAAATTATTTTTTGTCCCGAGTTGGAACTTCTGTGAAAATTGTGGTTTTAATTTCAAGTTGAATGTGCCATACTAAAACCTGATAAGTTGCTCATGTTCGGTAATTCGTTGCCGATTTGATAATGATTAAGTGGGTGGAGTGTTTAGGGAAGTATAAAATTATAATTGGGAGAGTGCGGAATGAAGGGTCTTACTAAATCAATGATGTGGGTGCTGATGGCAGGTCTTGTGGTCAGCATGTCGCCTGCGACGGCGGCACCGATAACATTCACAAAAGATGTGATGCCTATCCTGCAGGAAAACTGCCAGAATTGTCATCGCCCCAGCGGACAGAACATGTCCGGCATGATTGCGCCTATGTCGCTCATGGACTATAGGGAAGTGCGCCCTTGGGCCAAGTCTATAGTCAAAGCTGTGGAATCCAGACAAATGCCCCCTTGGCATGCTTCGGCAAATCAGAACGGGCATTTTCTGAATGAACGTACTCTTACCGAGAAAGAGATCCAGACTATTGCGGACTGGGTGAAGCAAGGCGCGAAGCGTGGCAGCCCCAGTGATGCGCCGGCCCCGGTTGAATTTAAGGAAGGCTGGATCATGGGCGAGCCGGATCTGGTTCTTACGTTTCCGAAAGACTACTTTATCAAGGACGAAGTAGAAGATTTGTATTATAACGTCACGGTAAAATTAACGGATGAACAACTCTCCGAAGATGCTTGGGTATCGGGTGTAGAATTCATTCCAGGCAGCGAAGTGGTTCATCATATCATTGCGTATGCATCAGATCCTGAAATAGTCGGCTCCATCAAAGAGAACGAAGATCTGGAAGGCGCCAGCGAAGAACAGTTACGCGGTCGAGTCATGCTGGGCGGTCTTGCTCCGGGTACCGATCCGGGATACTACCCCGAGGGCTTTGCTTTCCCTTTGAAGAAGGGATCGGAAATCACGTTCGCGATGCACTATCACAAGGAAAGCGGACCGGGCACAGGTGTATTCGATAATTCCACCATGGCGTTGAAGTTTTCCGATAAAGAGCCTGAGCACATTTTAGGCATCACCAACATTGCCCACGGCGCGTTTGAAATTCCGCCGGGCCATCCCAATTGGGTGGTAAGCGGGGCACATACGTTTGAAGAAGATGTGCTGTTGGTTAATTTATTCCCTCACACGCACCTGCGCGGTAAAGCCAGTACCTATACGGCGATCTATCCTGACGGCACCACTGAAGTGCTGCTGGAAACGCCTGCCTACGACTTCAATTGGCAGGAATATTACTATTACAAAGAACCCAAGCTGATGCCAGCAGGTACCCGTATGGAAGTTGAGTTGGTATATGACAACTCTCCCGAAAACGCAGAACGCTCTGGCTTTGATTCGAGTCGCGCCGTGCGCTTTGGCGGCCCTACCACGGATGAAATGGACTTGGGATGGTATACCTACGCCCCGGCAGTCAAGGCCGACGCGACGGACTAATCGTCTGCATTATTGTAATGAAAAAACGTGTAATACGAGGGGGAATTCGGAAGCGACCGAGTTCCCCCTCTTTACCTTAAACCCAAAACGAGGAAGATGTAATGTCGAAATCCGTACTGTCAACATGTACTGCCGCATTGATTACTGCATTGGCTTTAATACCTGGTCTCACGCCAGCCCATGCGGAAGATCCCGTAGCCACACTTCTGGACACTTCCGAAGCGGAAAGTTATATCGGACTGTGGAAACTTTTTGTCACCGTTGAAGCTTTGGGCGGGATGGAGATGGAATTGTTTCTGAACGTAGCCGATGTGGAGGGTAAGATCGGCGCCACGCTGGATACTGCAGATCAGCCTGAACCGCTGGCCATTATGTCGATTCTGGCGGATGAGGAAAACGAAGGCGGATTGAACATGAATTCGGTGCTGAATTTTCGCGGCACGTTTTCCATTGACATCAATCTGCGCGTTCAACGGGACGGCGAAGGGCTCACTGGGCGCATCAGGGCTAGTGGCGGACTGCTGGATGCGGAAATAACCGGGGAACGTATGTCTGCGGATGAACTGGACTCTGTTCAGGGACAACGTCCAGCACCTACTGAAGCACGAATGATAGTAAACGGCAAACGCGTGCGTATCGCCTTTGCTGATTTGGAGATGGGCGAGACGGATTGGGATGCATTCCAAAATGTGGAAGATGGCGATGTATTCAAATTTACGACGAGTCGCGCCACCAAAATCTACACCGATATGGATCTGAAATTCGGGGATACCGTCATTAAGAAAGAAAATATGGCGCCTGATTATCCCGGCGTGTACAGCCTGTGGTTGAGAAAGGTTGGCGACGGTTGGAATCTTATCTTCAATGACCAATCTGACATTTGGGGTTCACGTCGTTTGGCGGAACATGATGTAGCGGAGATTCCGTTAACGGTCAACACGACTTCAGGTGATCCGCAGCAAAAATTCCTGATTACGTTGGTGCAAGAAGGCGACACCGATGCGGCGGCGTTAACGATGGCCTGGGGAAATCTACAGTTGTCAGCGCAGTGCGGATTGATTCAATAAATTTTTAAAAAGAGTAGTTTTTTTCAGCCCCTGTAGCTCTGCTGCAGGGGCTTTTTTTTGATGTCGATTTATGACTGACACGGCACCACTCGAAACACCGTTGATGAACCCGCTATGGCCTAAATAGTTTTCATAAACCTGAGACAGAGAGGACAGTCTTAGGGTAAGGAGATTGCCGCACTTCGCTACGCTTCGTTCGCAATGACATTGGCTTGTGTCTTTCCGAGTACGACGAAGCCGGACGCGGCAATCTAATCACCCCCGCGACTACGAATCAAGGTGTGCAGCACCTCGCGTCGATGAAACCCGGTGTGTGAAATCCTTTTCAACAAGAGACGGAGAGAAAAAGGTTTGTCTCCGATTTATGAAAAGCTATTTAACCGTCACTGCGGGGATAACTGCCGCCGAATTCTTTCGAGCATAATCTGATACTCGGGATTGTCCGGATGTTGCTTCACCAGGGGTTCGGCATAAATTCGCGCTTCTTCTACGCGACCCTGCTGTAAATAAAAAACCGTGACGGCATACAACAAATCGGTATCGTCCGGAATGGCCCGCAACCCTTCCTGATATGCTTTCTCCGCACCCGGCAAGTCACCAGCCTGCTGTAGTGCCAAGGCGTAGTTGTACCAGATCCGAGGACGCCCCTCCACGCGCTGAGCTGCCTGGCCCAAGAATTGAGCGGCATCGGCCCAACGCTGACTTTCTGCCATCAACAGGCCGAGTGAATAATACAATTCCCCTTCTTCGGGATGGCGGCGGATTCCCTCACGTAATACTTTCTCCGCTTCGGCATTTCTGCCCAGCATGTTGAGAATCCCGGCCAGATTAAACCGCACAGGGAGTAAAAAGGGATCCATGGTCAGTGCCGTCCTATACGCCTCGATAGCTTCTTCGCCACGCCCTTGACTCATGCGCAGTATGCCCAGATTGAAGCGGTTTCCCGGCATATCTCCATGAGCTTCCAATGAGGCAGCGTACTCTTGCACTATGGATTCAAATGAGCTTGCAGCTGAATCTGGAATCATTTCTACAGGATAATCAGCCAGCGATCTGGCGGCTTCAAAACGAACGGACCGTTTCGGATCGGTCAACAGCGCAACGAAACTCTCTATCGTTTCCGGCTCCATGAGGTTGGAGGAGACCCGCACGGCATGGAGTCTCACGAGCGGATCGGCATCGCGGGTTAAGTTCCGCACAGCAGCTAAAGCGGCCTCATTGTTCGGCTCGATACGCTCCACCGCTGTAGCACGGTAGATGGAAGGCAAATCCAAGTCTTGAGCCAACGCCAGCAGTGTTTGCTGGCTTCCCAGCTCTCCCTTATCCGCTGCGGCAATGGCACGGGCATACTGGGTTTGACTTGTAGGGGTGCGAGGGCCATACCACGTCTCTACAGCGGCAAGCGCCCACTCCGGCGTTTCCTCTTCGTGACATTGATTGCAGGCGTTAGGAGTACCAATATCTACAGTCAATTCCGGACGTGGAATACGCAAGCTGTGATCGCGTCGGCCATCAACTTCCATGTACATGCGCTCGGGCATGTGGCAATTCACACAGCTTGCCGCTTCGGTAGCAACTTGGTGATGATGATGATCTGGTGTGTCGTATTCCTTGGGCTTTAGCGAGGCGAAACGACTTATTGGCGGGTCCAGCGAATGGCAGGAAGTACACAGGGCGTTGTCCGGGAGCCAGGGTTTCAGGGTGTGTGGATTGTGGCAATCCATACAACTGACCCCGGCGTGATACATTTTGCTCTGAACAAACGAGCCGTATACATACACTTCCTCTTTAATCTGGCCATCGACGTGGTACAAATCACTCCGCAGGGTTTCGGGGACGTAGTGATCCAGAAATGTTCCGCTGTGGTCATCTTCTATACTGATGGAATGACGACGAGAATGACATCGTGCACATTGATCCACCTGGGCCTGGGGACTCTCCTTGAAATTAACCGTGAGCTGGTACTCTTCTTGTTCATATACYTGSCCCGGGTTTATATTTCGTGCCCAATCGATATGGTTTTCGCCGGGACCATGGCATGCCTGGCAACTCACGTTAATTTCATCCCACACGGTTTTGAAGGTATCCGTTTGGAAGTCGTATTGGTTGCGTAAGTTCGTGGAGTGACACTCTGCGCACATGACGTTCCAGGATTGGTACCGCCCTGTCCAGTGGATTGGATCGTCATAAGGGACTTTTTCGTCGGGGTAGAGGGTGAACCATTGTTCCTTCTTCGTATCCCACGCTACGTTGAAGGATTGAAGACGACCTTTGGGAAAGGCTATCAGGTATTGCTGCAGCGGCTCCACACCGAATGTATACCCGATCTCGAATATTTCCGGTTCGCCACTAGGGCCTTCCGTTTCCACCATGAACTTTTCGTTGTCCCGAAAAAAGCGCGTGGTAATGCCGTGTACCGCATAGGTTGTGTTATTGAAATTTCCTTTGACCGTAGATTCTGTCGCTACTTTCATGGCCCAGTCGTGATGCGATCCTACCCACTCGCGGAACTGCGGTTCGTGGCATTCCGCGCAGGACTCTGTGGGCACGAATGCTACACCATTTACGCCTGTGCCGCGCTCTTGGCGAGGATATATGGGTGAGGAGGTTTCCTCGGAAATACGGGGTTTTGCGGCAGGGGGTTCTGTAGGGGAATCGCATCCGGTGATGATAGAGGCAACGACGACCCATGGTAGAAATCGGCTAAAGGGATTTTGCAGAATGGAGAGCATGGCAACATAGTAAACGAAGTAATAGGAGAGTTACACCTAAGACGCATTTATTTAGCCATGAACTCCGTTCTATGTGGGCAGATACGAAGTTTGATTCAAATTATTCAAGGTAAAATACTGAAGAGATTGCCGCACTTCACTGCGTTTCGTTCGCAATGACAGGTTAGGATAGATGTAGCGATTGGTGCGGTGTGACAATGACATGAAAGAATATACAGACTTCGTTTTTCGTGTCTTTGCGAGAAGGCCGGAGGCCGATGCGACAATCTTGCATCGTCCAATACCCCATATTTGGAATAACATCAACGCGGATAAAATTGCGCTTGATGGCGTGCTGCCAAGTCTATAAGGCGAGCTGCCACGTCGGGATGCTGCTCCATAACATTGGTGGACTCCATCGGATCGTTCACCATATCGAACAGGGCTGGGCCGACTTGCTTCCTTTTATACTTTACCGGCAGGCCATCTTTCCCGTGCCCCTCCACACCGACCATGGTCCGATAGGGGTGGGGAATGTGCCATTTCCAACGGCCATCCCCCGTAAGCAATCCCTGGAATTGTCTACCATTTGACAAGGGATAATAGACTTGGGGATTTTCAGCACCTTCCACGCCGGAAATCAATTCCCATTGATTTTGCCCGTCTATTTTACCGGCAGGCAATGCCGCACCCGTGAGGTGTGCAATGGTGGGCAGGATGTCGATGGAGCAGAATGTTCGATCCGATGTGCTGCCTGCTTCCAATTGCCCCGGCAGTTTCATGATACATGCGCTGCGCACACCGCCGTCGAAGATAGTCCCTTTTCCTTCGCGAAATTTTGTCTTACCGGAATGGTCTCCGTACGAAAGCCATGGGCCGTTGTCCGAGGTGAAAATAATGAGAGTATTTTTATCTGTACCTGTTTCTCGCAAGGCCTCCATGATCTGACCGACGGACCAATCGATTTCCATCATGACATCGCCATAAATTCCCGTACCCGATTTGCCTCGAAATTTATCGCTGCAATATAAAGGGACATGGGGCATGGAATGAGGTACGTAGAGGAAGAAAGGAGAATCGCCGTGTCGTTGAATAWAATCCACCGCCTTCTCGGTATACCAGGTTGTCAGGTGCGTTTGGTGTTCCGGCGTTACATCCTCGATAGTTACCTGACCATTCTCCCAGTATTTCAGAGGATGTTTTCCCCAGTACACGGGATTCTCCGGATGGAATTTCCACATGTCGTTGGAATACATGAGCCCGGCAGATTCGTCGAAGCCCCGAGCGGCAGGGCGCGTTTCCGGTTGATCGCCCAGATGCCATTTCCCGAAAATTCCGGTGGCATATCCCTGGGCCTTCAGCATTTCGCTCATGATCATGAACTTAGGTTCCAGACCTCGGTCGTTGGGACCGTGGGCGCCGAACACTTTCGTACGGCCCGGCACAGACCCTGTCATTAACGCGGCACGGGACGCGGAACAGACGGCTTGGGGTACATAGAAGTTGGTGAATGTTCGACCTTCCTCAGCCAAWCGTGCAACATTTGGCGTGGGRTARGGTGGCGTATCAAAAGGGTGAAAATCCGACCAGCCTGCATCGTCCAGAAAGATGATCACTACATTCGGGGGCGAGGATGCCGCCGTTGCCAGCGCCCCATAAAGAATCCCGACGACCCATAGCCCAGACAAGATCCCACGATGCAATATCCTCATTCCAACTACCTCTTTGTTGTTTTCCCCAAGCCCAACAGGGGATTTACTACCTGGCTCGTAATATATCATATAGCAACATGCCCTGTTTAAGGCTCRANAYTCTGGATCGGATTTGCCGTGATCTGCACCGCCAATTTTGGTAGGGTATAGATATGAAAAACTTCCCTGAGCCCCTACGCACCGTTTCCTTCTGGAGTACAGCACTGATCGCTCTGGCTGGAACTGTTTTTTCCGGAACGGCCGTAGCCGATCCCGTCGATTTCAACCGGGACATCAAGCCTATCTTGTCGGATCGATGTTTTCATTGTCACGGTCCTGATACCAGCAAAATAAAAGGGGACTTGCGTCTGGACCTGGAGGGCGAGGCGAAAAAATTTGCTATCTCTCCCGGCGACCCGGAGGACAGCGAACTCATCACCCGCATTTATTCTGATGATCCGGATGAGCGCATGCCGTCGAAAGATTCCGGCAAGCCCCCGCTCACTCCCGAGGAAGCTGACCTGTTCAAACGGTGGATCGAGGAAGGGGCGGTTTGGGACACGCATTGGGCCTGGAATACGCCAACGCGTTCTGCTCTGCCGGAGGTGTCACATAAGGAACAAGTCGGCAACGAGATTGATCGGTTTAYCCTGGCGCGGCTGGAAACGGATGGACATACGATGTCACCGGAGGCATCCAAAGAGATGCTCATTCGGCGGGCATCGCTGGACGTTACGGGAATCCCCCCCACGCTGGATGAAATTGATGCTTTCCTGAAGGACAAATCGCCGGATGCGTATGGAAAGTTATTGGATCGGCTGTTTGCATCGAAACGGTATGGCGAACGTATGACGGTGGAGTGGCTGGATGGTGCGCGGTACGCCGATTCCAACGGATTTCAAAATGACTTCAGTCGTGCTATGTGGCCTTGGCGGGATTGGGTTATCGATGCCTTCAACGACAACATGCCGTACGATCAATTTACAGTGGAACAGATTGCCGGAGACCTGCTTCCCAATGCCACCAATTCGCAACGCCTRGCTACRGGATTTAATCGGAATAATCGAGCCAATACCGAGGGCGGATCGATTGAGGCGGAGTGGCAAATCGAAAATATCATTGATCGCACGGAGACAGTGGGTACGATGTTTTTGGGCCTGACGGTTGGGTGTGCACGGTGTCATGACCACAAGTATGACCCCATCAGCCAGAAAGAGTTTTACCGTTTCTTCGCCTTCTTTAATAACACGGAAGACAGAGGATTTTATGAGGAAGCACGGGGCAATACTGGCCCGCTGGTAGAGATGCCATCGCCGGAGCAGGAGGCTCAAATAGCGGAATTCGACCGAATATTACGCAAAAATGCGACCCTGCGTGACGGAAAGAAAGAAACTCTGACGGCACAATATGTCGATTGGGAAAACACGATTCGGGATTACTCACCCGAAACGAAATCCAGCGATCCCGTTCTACTTGTGACCCTGGATGATGCCGCGTCTACGCCTGAAGCTCTGCAATGGTCCGAAGGTCTGCTGGGGAACACACCGAGATTCAACGGCACAGTGGAGTCTTTCGTGGATTTGGGTACTCCCCTGCCCTTCGAATCCGATCAGCCTTTTACATTGGCCGTTTGGGTATACCATGAAAAGGGCGGTGCGCTGTTCAGCACTTTCGATGCGGATCAGAAAAATCGCGGCATCGATTTACGGGTGCTGGATAACGGTACGATTCGTTTCAACATGGTGCACGAGATGGACGATAATGCCATACGCATCAATACGGAAACTCAGTTGCCGAAGGAGGCGTGGTCGCATGTTGCCTTGACCTACACGGGCAAACCCTCTTTCTCGGGAATTCAGATTTATATTAACGGCAAACCTGCTCAAGCCACGGCTGAGATTAATAAGCTGGAAGGATCGATAGCCACGGATCGCCCGTTGCGTTTGGGCGGTCGTACGGATGGTGAATTTTTCACGGGGCGCCTCACCGATGTTCAAATTTATGGAAATGCGTTGTCTCCGGAGCAAATTGATGGTGTATTTTGGTTGAGCCTCAGCAAACGCTTAACTCAAGAGTTGTCCGATGATACGCAGATTCAACTGGCATCCCTGAAAGACCGCCGAATAGTCGGCGAACTGGAAGCGGAACAAGCTGCTCTGGATAAATCTCAACGGCGGCGTAACGACTTTGTGAGTAAGAACGTGCCTACGGCGATGGTTATGCAGGAGCGCATGGAAATGCGGCCTACCTACCTATTGAATCGTGGACTATATGATGCACCGGATACGTCCGAGGAACTCACCCCGGCCATTCCTGAATTCCTRCCGWCCCTGCCGGCTGATGCTCCGCAKAATCGTCTGGGGTTGGCGCWRTGGCTGGTATCCGACGAGAATCCCCTTATGGCACGGGTAACGGTGAAYCGTTTGTGGCAGCAGTATTTTGGTCGGGGCCTGGTAAAGACATCGGAAAATTTCGGGACGCAGGGCATATTTCCCTCTCACCCGGAATTGTTGGATTGGCTGGCTACGGAGCTTGTACGTCTGGATTGGGACTTGAAGGCTTTCCAAAAGACGCTGCTCATGAGTGCGGCGTATCGTCAGAATTCRGCGGTWTCGAAAGCACTGCTGGCTTATGACCCGGAGAATATTCTTCTTGCCCGGGGACCTCGGTTCCGTCTCCAGGCGGAGATCATTCGGGACAACGCCCTAGCTATCAGCGGATTGCTGAGCGACACCATGGGCGGTCCGCCTGTGAAACCCTATCAACCCGAAGGCATGTGGAAGGAACTGGCTGGCGGGGCGGGTCAGGGTCCGTATGTGCGGGGCAAAGGGGAAGATTTGTATCGCCGCAGTTTGTACACGTATCGTAAACGAACGATACCTCATGCCACGCTCTCTACGTTTGACACGCCGAGCTTCGAGATATGCCGGGTGCAGCGGGCACGCACCAATACGCCGTTACAGGCTTTGGCTCTACTGAACGATATGACGTATGTGGAAGCGGCGCGAAATCTGGCACAACGTATGCTTGGCGAGGGCGGTCGACGCGACAAGAAAAARATCGCYTATGGGTTCCGGTTAGCRACGGGGCGTTTCCCGACAGCGGCGGAGTCCGAACTTTTAAATAAAGGACTCCAGTCGTATATGGAGCTTTTTGAAAATGACAGTGCAACGGCGGAAGCGTTTATTCAGAACGGTGAATCGCCATTGCCGGATAGGGTTAACGCTACACGTCTGGCGGCGTATATGGCTATGGCCAACGCCATTCTGAATCTGGACGAAACGATTACGCGGGAATAATTCTCAACGAATTTACGGAGTAGAGTATGGAACATCTTGAAATCGCACAACACATGAACCGTCGGCACTTTCTACAGCAGACGGGTACGGGTTTGGGTGCCGCCGCATTGAGTCTCCTGGGAACGGCATCGTCTCACGCTGCTTCATCCACACCTGCCGCTGTTGGTGTTCCCGGCATTCCYCACCACAAACCTACGGCGAAACGGGTTATTTATCTGTTTCAGTCCGGCGCGCCGTCGCAAATCGAACTGTTTGATCCGAAACCGGACTTGAGCCGGATTCACATGTCCGAGCTGCCCGATGAAATCCGTATGGGCCAACGTCTCACGGGTATGACGGCTAACCAGGACAAGTTTCCTGTGGTTCAATCTATGTTCGGTTTCAAACCGTATGGTCAAAGCGGAACGGAGTTCGGCGATCTGCTTCMKSWCACGSRRKMMMTKGYGGAYSWSYYGYGYSWMMWWCGMYYYMTSSAMRCGRMKGSCAYSMWTMACGMSMMKRMYRKCAMYKWWATKSRSWMSSRSYYKMMMKWKSYRGGSARRSCCAGCATGGGTGCGTGGGTGGCTTACGGACTGGGTACAAGTAATCGAGATCTGCCCACGTTTATGGTCATGGTCTCTCGCGGAACGGGACGCCAGGCTGGACAGCCTTTGTATGATCGCCTTTGGGGCAGTGGTGTTTTGCCCACGCACTATCAGGGTGTGAAAATGCGCAGCGGCGAGGAGCCTGTTCTTTATATCAGCAACCCGGCAGGGTGCGATACGAACTTGCGGCGGCAGATTCTGGATCAGGTGCGCGATTTGAATATGGAACGGTTCAAGGTGACGCAAGACCCGGAGATCACGGCGCGCATCGAACAATATGAACTGTCATTCCGTATGCAGACTTCGGTACCGGATTTATCGGATATCTCTGACGAACCGGATCACATTCTGGATATGTACGGACCGGATGTGCATAAATCCGGCACGTTTGCGCGGAATTGTCTGCTGGCTCGGCGCATGGCGGAGCGGGACGTGCGATTCATCCAGCTGTATCACATGGGCTGGGACCACCACGACAACTTGCCGGATCACATGACGAAACAATGCCTGGATACGGATCAGCCTTCGGCGGCATTGGTACGCGATCTGAAACAGCGTGGATTGCTGGATGACACCATCGTCGTTTGGGGTGGTGAGTTTGGTCGCACGGTATATTCTCAGGGCAATGTAACGGAAGATACATACGGACGGGATCATCACCCGCGATGTTTCTCCATCTGGGCAGCAGGCGGCGGTATAAAGCCGGGAATCGTATACGGCGAGACGGATGATTTCAGCTACAACATTGTGAGAGATCCGGTGGGTGTGAACGACTTGAATGCCACYATTCTTCATTGCCTGGGMATCGATCATAAACGKCTGTCCGTACCGTATCAGGGGCTTGATGTGAAGCTTACGGGCGTGGAGGAGCATCATCCCGTGCAGGGGATTCTGGCCTGACCCCNTTTTTCGCAAGCTCCGTTCRTGCTATGGTGGTATTTWARWTAAGAYGTTACGGACRGGTTGGCAACGTGTTTGAATCGATTCAGCRAATGTATTTYAGAAYAATCATRYTAGGAGYMTTCRTTGCTTCTGCATGGATTGCCGTTCCAGCCCAATCAGCCACTCCCAATGATGCCGTAAATCTTCTTCAGACTCGATGCTGGACGTGCCATGGCCCGGATCGTCAACGTGCAGGTCTTCGTCTGGATTCGCTGGAGAGTATTGAATCAGGGGGAAAGTCGAATCGTCCGGCGGCATTGTCGGGGAACGCCTCTGCCAGTCTTCTGTTCGAGAAGATTACGTCCACWGATCCAGACAARCGCATGCCTGCTNWCGGNWCCACCCCTTWCYWCARAAGAARTTGACTTGCTTGCAGCGTGGATCAATGAGGGGCTCACATGGCCAGCGCACTTGCCGCCTCCGTCGTCCACGCATTGGGCCTTTATTGCGCCGATTAAGGCAGCTGTACCGAAAACCACCTTTGATGGCCAAGTCCGAAATCCGGTTGATAATTTTTTATTCGCCCGACTGGAGCAGGAAGGTATGAATCTTGCACCACAGGCTGATCGGTATACGCTCATACGCCGGGCTTCTCTGGAATTGACGGGGCTGCCTCCTACGCCGGATGAGGTAGCAGCCTTCGTACAAGATGCCCGTCCCGACGCGTACGACCGTCTGCTGGATAGTCTGTTTGCGTCGTCTCATTACGGTGAACGCCAGGCACGACGCTGGCTTGATGCGGCTCGATATTCAGATACCAACGGGTATGAAAAGGATCGCCCTCGAAGTATCTGGCCTTGGCGCGACTGGGTTATCCGAGCGTATAACGACAACATGCCCTATGACCAATTTGTGACGGAACAGTTGGCAGGCGATCTGCTGCCCAATGCCACGGAATCGCAGCGGGTCGCTACGGGCTTCCATCGCAATACTATGCTCAACGAAGAAGGAGGCATTGATGCCGCCGAGGACTGGTATAAGCGCACACTGGATCGCACGAACACTACGGGGACGTTGTTTCTCGGTCTGACGGTAAGCTGCGCGCAATGCCACAATCATAAATTCGATCCGCTATCCCAACGGGAATATTTTCGCTTTTTCGCATTCTTTAATGATGCACAGGAGGCCATGTTGCCCCTCGCTGATGCGGCAATAGATTCAGAGCGGCAGGCGGTTCAACGTCGCGTGGACGGACTGGCTGATTGGATAGTCTGGCTGGCGGAACAGAATGAGACTATCCAAACGGAATTAGAGTCGTGGATTCAATCCACCGCTGCTGATGCCAATTATTGGACTCCCATGCTGCCTGATGGAGCCATTTCTGAGAAAGATGCTACGCTGAAAATGTTGGATGATGCGTCGGTGTTGGCTACGGAAGACATTCCTAACGACGATACCTATACGCTGGATTTCAATAGTGTTTCCGGTGCTGTAACGGGCATGCGCCTGGAGGTACTTCTCCATGATTCGCTGCCGGGAGGCGGCCCGGGTCGCGGTACGATTCTAGCGGAAGGTGATTTTCTGCTTACCGAACTGAATGTTTTTCGTGTATCGGATTCCGGCGAGGAAACCCCCGTACCTATCACACACGCYKCCCAYAGYTTTKCCGCGAAAGRTCAAGGTGCRGARCAGACRCTGGATGGCAAGAGCGATACGGGCTGGTCRGTAAAAGGGGGCACKGGRAAAGCGCATCGAGCGGTATTTACATTCACAGATGCYCTTCCTGCCGATACRCRTCACATTCGCGTGGTGCTGCATCACGATTACATTCATCAACACACGTTGGGGCGATTTCGCGTGTCGTGGACCACCGATGCGGCTCCTCAAACTGCGGCGAAAGTACCTGCAGCGATAGAGACCATTCTGGCGGCGGGACGTGATGGCATCACCAAGAGCGATGAACGCGTCGTAGCCAGGTATTACGCATTGGAAGTCGAACCTCAACTGGAAAAGTGGAGGAAGAAACGGGAGGGCCTGCGTAACGCTCAACCGAAATATACTACGACGTTGGTAATGACGGAGCGAACACCTCATCGTGCGACTCCGTTCTATAGACGAGGCGATTATCTGCGTGCACGAGGCAAGCTGGATCCAGGTGTACCTAAGGTGCTCTATTCCCTGCAAGACGATGTGGATCAGGATCGATTATCGCTGGCGCAATGGCTTACGGATCCGGAGAATCCCCTTATAGCGCGTACGGCTGTGAATCGACTTTGGCAGCAGGTGTTCGGCACGGGTCTGGTGGCTACTCCCGAAGATTTCGGCGCGCAAGGAAGTCGGCCGAGCCATCCCGAATTGCTGGATTGGCTTGCGGTGGAGTTTGCGGAATCGGACTGGAACACTAAAGCGCTGCATCGGCTTCTTGTATCGTCCGACGCGTTTCGACGGGACTCTCGCATCACACCGGAACAATTGGAACAGGACCCGAGCAATCTATTGCTGGCACGAGGCCCTCGGTTTCGATTACAGGCCGAAGTTATCCGCGACGTTYCCTTGTCTGTAGCGGGACTGCTTAATCCGGAAATTGGCGGACCCAGTGTATACCCTCCGCAGCCGGCAGGAGTCACATCGCTGGGCTATCAGAACGCGGCATGGCCTACCAGCTCGGGACCGGATCGATATCGGCGTGGATTGTACACGTACATGCTTCGCACCACGCCGTATGCCGGATTCACAGTATTCGACGGCCCCACCGCTGAAGAGGCCTGCGTGCGTCGCCAACGTTCCAACACGCCGCTCCAGGCTCTCACACTGCTGAATGATAAGGTGATTTTGGAGGCGGCGCAGTCGCTGGCGCGACGGGTCATGCACACCTCGGACGATCTGGACGAACGAATCGACGCATTGTATTTGCTGTGTTTGAGTCGGTATCCGGACGAAACAGAGCGGGCACAAATTTCTGCATTTTATACGCGCACTCTGAAACTATTTAATAACGACCGGGCAAAAGCAAGACAGATAGCCGGGCCTGTAGGTTTATTTGAGGGGCCGGATTTCATCGCACTGGCAACTTGGGCAGCTATCAGCCGAGTTATCCTCAATCTGGACGAAACGATTTCGCAAAGGTAACTTTTATGAACAATGATATTGAGAGCCAGTGGCTTCACAATGTGACGCGTCGTCAGTTCTTTAAGGATTGCGGTGTGGGAGTAGGCAAGATTGCCCTCGCCTCGTTGTTATGCTCGCCGCGAATCGCATCTGCCGCAACTGCCGTAAATCCCCTTGCCGCCAAGCCGCCTCATTTTGCGCCCAAGGCCAAGCGGGTGATATTCCTGTTCATGGCGGGAGCGCCGAGCCAGCTCGATCTCTTTGACAACAAACCTGTACTTCGCCAATATGACGGCACGTCTGTTCCTGAATCCATCATCAAGGATCAGCGATATGCCTTCATCAATTCCGACGCCTCACTTATGGCATCCCCTTTTTCCTTTTCCAAACACGGTGAAAGCGGCGCAGAACTCTCCGAAATGCTCCCGCACCTTTCCGCCGTAGTGGATGAATTGGCTATCATCAAATCCGTCCATACCGATCAATTCAACCACGCCCCTGCGCAGATTTTTTTCAATACGGGCAGTCCACAGTTGGGACGACCCAGCATGGGGTCGTGGGTTACCTACGGCTTGGGCAGTGAAGCGGAGGAGCTCCCGGGATTCGTGGTACTCAGTTCCGGTCGCGGCACCAGTGGCGGCGCGTCCAACTGGGGCTGCGGCTTTATGCCCGCGTTGTATCAAGGAGTGCCATTTCGCTCCACCGGCGACCCCATCCTGAACCTGGCCAATCCTCCGGGATACGACGACTCACTTCAACGGGACTCCCTGGATCTGCTCAACGGCCTGAATCGGCATCGCATGGATCAGGTAGGCGATCCGACTATTGCGTCTCGTATTCAATCGTACGAGCTGGCGTATAAAATGCAGTCCAGCGCGCCGGAAGCCGTGGATCTGTCGAAAGAAAGTCCTGCCACGCTGGAACGATATGGAGCCAAACCCGGYGAGAGTTCCTTCGCCAACAAYTGYCTGCTGGCACGTCGTYTRTTRGARCGAGGCGTRCGGTTTGTGAATTGYTAYCAYGCCAGCTGGGATCACCATTCCGATGTGGAAGGCGGCCTTCGGATCAAGTGCGGCGAAACGGATCAGGCCGCAGCAGCGTTGATCGCCGATCTAAAAGAACGAGGTATGCTGGACGATACGCTGGTCATTTGGGGCGGCGAATTTGGTCGTACACCTATGGTGGAATCCAGCGCGGCGCTGGGACGCAGTCGAGGCCGAGATCATCATCCCCAGGCCTTCACCATGTGGATGGCTGGGGGCGGCGTGAAACCGGGCATGACGCTGGGAGCCACGGACGAGTTGGGAATGCAGATAACAGATCGCCCCGTACATGTTCACGACATCCAGGCCACCATTCTGCATTTGTTAGGGTTGGATCATGAACGGCTGACATATCGATTCCAGGGCCGGGAATTCCGACTCACCGATGTTTCCGGTGAAGTGGTTCACGAATTGCTGGCTTGATCTCGGCCAATCTTTCATCTTAAGAATTTCTTTTTAAAAATAAAATTCAACCTGCAACAWCGACTTTAATCTATGCTTGCCCATTTTGTAATGACCCCAAGGGGGTCGAATATGAATAGCCGGGGGTGCAAACCCCCGGATCGATAGTTGCAATTTTTCAACCCCTGCGGGGTTGAACGGGACTGGGTACTAACCACGGGTTGCACCCGTGGCTATTGATATTCATTCCCTTCGGGAATGGTGAAGAACTGGTGGAAGATTGAATGGGAATTCATCGGTATGACGTCATCCCGGTGATCAGATTGCCGCACTTCACTGCGTTTCGTTCGCAATGACATTATTTTTTTAGGTGTCGCCGAGGACATGCGAAAAATCCGCTGGCCTCTTTTCTACAAATGCTGTGATAGCTTCGTTGTTTGCAGGGCCGCCTACTAACCCAGAGAATATTACGGTCTCACGTTTCCGTGCCTGATTGATTCCATCAAGACGGCAATCCAGTAGCAATTTTTTGGTCGCCATGAGCGAAGTTACCGGCATGGCCGCCATCTCATCGGCCAGTGCCATCGTTTCGGCCATCAGGTTTTCGTCTGCAACGCAATGTCTCACTAGCCCTATTTCCACGGCGCGTTCGGCGGTGACCCATGGGGCGGTGTACAGCAGGTGCGCCGTTTCTGCCCAGCCGATAAGCTCGGGAAGAAGCTTTGTACTTCCTGCCTCCGCYGTTACCCCAAGAGTAACGAAGGGTGCGCGTAGTTTGGCACTTTGCGCCATGAACACGATGTCACAATGCAGCAGCATGGTRASMCCWAYRCCRATRSCCAAACCGTTCACTGCCGCTAATAGCGGTTTAGGGAACGCCTGGAGCTGATCCATGAACGGCTCGAAACCGTGGGGTGCGTCATCATTATATTGGGGCTGACTCGCCAACTCGCCCAGATCCTGGCCTGCCGTAAATGCCCGGCCTTCGCCCGTGATGATCACCACGGAGACTTGGGGATGCCCGGCCGCATCTCTCAACGCGGCAGCCAAGGCATCGTATTGGTCATTGTTAAAAGCGTTTAATCGGTCGGGTCGATTCATCTTCAAAATCCGTACACGACCTCGATCTTCTACTAAAATAGAGTCTTCAGTGCTCATACAACCTCCCGTGTTTGTCTAAGTACAGACCACTCTATCAATCATTTGGTGCTGTAGCAAGTGGATGCCCACTTTACCTTAATGACCCGACGGATGTATGATTATTCGATTCAGGTATAAACTATATTCTGAACGCAATAGTACACAACCACAGCAAATTCAGGAGAATATACATGTCCGATTCTATTGTTATCGTCGGCGCAGCGCGAACCCCCATGGGCGGATTTCAGGGCGACCTGACCAACGCTACGGCTTCTCAACTAGGCGGCACAGCGATTCGCGCGGCTCTGGAACGTGCTTCGATTTCATCGGAGGATGTGGACGAAGTATTGATGGGGTGTGTGCTGCCTGCCGGACAGGGCCAGGCTCCAGCGCGGCAGGCGGCGTTCCAGGCTGGGCTGCCCCAATCCGTTCCAAGCACGACGTTGAACAAAATGTGCGGATCGGGAATGAAGACGGTGATGGTGGCCTACGATCAGCTTCGGGCGGGTAACGGAACCGTTGTAGTGGCAGGAGGCATGGAGAGCATGACCAACGCGCCTTACCTGCTGCCGAAGGCTCGAGCCGGTATGCGAATGGGTCACGCTCAAGTCATGGATCACATGTTTCTGGATGGGCTGGAGGATGCTTATGACAAAGGACGGCTCATGGGATCGTTCGCCGAGGATTGCGCATCCAAATATAATTTCACCAGGGAGGCGCAGGACGCTTTCGCCATCGAGTCGCTGAACAATGCTCTTAAGGCGCAGAAGGAAGGACATTTCGATGCGGAAATTACGTATGTCACCGTGTCAGGACGTGGCGGCGAGACGGTAGTAGAAATTGATGAGCAGCCGGGCAATGCCAAGCCTGATAAAATTCCAAAATTAAGGCCTGCCTTCAAACCCGACGGCACGGTTACGGCGGCCAACGCATCGTCTATCTCGGATGGGGCTGCGGCGTTGGTGTTGATGCGGGAGTCGGATGCCCAGTCCCGAGGCCTGACCATTHGCGCACGTATTCATGGACATGCCAGCCATGCTCAGGAGCCGGGGTGGTTCACTACAGCACCTGTCCCTGCCATGCGGAAATTGATCGACTCTCTGGGCTGGAAAGATTCTATCGATCTATGGGAAGTGAACGAAGCGTTCGCCGTGGTACCCATGGCGGCGATGCAGGAACTGAATATTCCCCGTGAGAAACTTAATGTTCACGGCGGCGCGTGTGCGTTGGGGCATCCCATTGGAGCCAGTGGCGCACGTATTATCGTCACGCTGCTGCATGCGCTGGARACCTATGAYCTRCARCGRGGGATGGCKTCGTTGTGTATCGGCGGTGGTGAGGGWACGGCGTTGGCGATTGAGAGGGTTTGAGCGGGTAAGCTGGAACCCCTGCGGGTCGGGGTACTGCCGTACGGTATATAGGTGGCTGGGTCGGGCGTAACTGTGCGGGCGGTTCGCGAACCGCCCCTACGAAAGCAACGCCTATTTCCGCTCTGCTTTGGTGGCGCAGGGGCTGCAGAAGAAAACCGTGGGATCGAATTCTATCCGTTTCGGCTCGATGGGGGTGCCGCAGGAAACACACGTACCATAGGTGCCTTTTTCCAGCCGTTGGAAAGCCCCTTCAATCCGTTTCAATTGCGTATCGCGACGGCKGTTCAACTCCAGCTGCATGGCCTGCTGCTGTATGCTGTCCATACGCGATAACCGACCGACCCGCGCCTGATCCAGTTCTACGGGTGCGACTCCTTCTGCGGCGGCCTCTTTCTCCCTGCGCAGTTCCTCGCGCAGGGCGGTGAGACGTTGACCAATCTCATCCATTTCCCCATCATTCATCGCGATTATTCCTATCAATAATACTAACCGCCATTACGAAACGCGTCGGCTTTTGCCTTCCCAATATTTTTCCCGCAAATCTTTCTTTAAAACTTTTCCGCTGGCGTTCCTGGGCAGCTCGGTGATGTAATCCACAGAAGTAGGGCATTTATAGTGGGCTATGCGCTCCCGGCAAAATGCTATAAATTCTTCCCCCGCTGCTTCCTTCCCTTCTTTCAAACAGATAATCGCCTTGACCGCTTCGCCCCATTTTTCATCGGGTACACCAATGACGGCACAATCGGCTACGGCCTCATGTTGAAACAGGCAATTCTCTACTTCACGGGGATACACGTTTTCCCCGCCGCTGATGATCATATCCTTCACGCGATCTTCTACGTACAAATACCCTTCTTCATCCAGACGACCTGCATCCCCGGTATGCATCCATCCGTCTTTCAATGCTTTCTCGGAAGCCTCATCCAGATTCCAGTATCCACTCATGAGTTGGGGGCCCCGACCGCAAATTTCTCCTACTACTCCCGGYGCKACGGATTGGTCATTYTCATCCACAATCTTGAGTTCGGTACCCAGCATGGGRCGGCCWGCGGAGAGCAGCAGGTAGGTGTCACCATTCAACGCCCGCTGATGGTCTGATTCGGACAGGACCGTCAATACGGCGGTGGTTTCGGTCATACCGTAGGCCTGGAAAAAATTACAGCCGAATATTTTCATTGCGGTACGCAGCGTCTCTTCGGCTATGGGCGATGCACCGTAAGCCATATTCTGCAATTTGTCATAGTTGCGTTTCGCCACATCCGGCACCATCACCAGACACGCCTGAATCATGGCCGGAACCAGCGTGGCATGAACGATGCCCTCCTCCGAAAGCACGCGCACGGTTTCCACAGGATGAAAATCTTCCATGATGTACAACGTGCCGCCGGAAGCCACTGCTGTCATAAAGGTAATCCCTGCTGCGGCATGGTACATAGGCGCGACAATCAGGGTGCGCTCCCCAACGGTTCGCGGCATGGCATACTGAAATTGATGAATCTGTGATGTGGCGGCTTCCTGAAGCARCACGGCRCCTTTCGGATTTCCCGTCGTGCCGCTGGTATACATCTGGTACAACTCGTCWCCCGGTTCGATGTGACGATCCGGCGGCGTGGCTGGTTGTTCACCAACCCAATCRCWAAATTCYCGACAGCCTTCCGTCGATGAGGAGCCCATTACAATATAGTCTTTCACATTTTCCAACGTATCCCGAACGGAGTCGATTCCCTCGCAATATTCCGGACTAACCATGAGCATCTTTGAGCCTGAGTCATTGATAATATACGCCCACTCTGGCGGGGCCAATCGGAAATTCAACGGAACCGGCACCACTCCTGCCTTGGAGCAGCCATAAAATATCACCGGGTACTCCAGGGAGTTTTTCGACAAATAGGCAAAGCGATCACCCTTTTGCAAGCCCAGGCTCACCAGGGCATTGGCGAATTGGTTGGCCAATGCATTCGCTTCGGCATAGGTCAGTTTCGTATCACCGAATACGGCAAAGTCCTGGTCTGCATTCTCCCGCGCATGGTAATCCAAAAAATCGTGTAAACGCATCATGAATCGTGTTCTCCCTGTTCAGCATGAAGTTCAAGCGTACTGTTCGTACAAAAACTGCCATCTAGCATAGGCTATTCCATAGTGCTGTGTACATCTTTTTAAATACGCCGAATTCGCCCATGATACAAACGCGTTGATCGCCCTGCACTCCTTCCTGTACATTCGATACATTGACCTTCATTACTTAATAAGGACACGTTGAAATGCCTTGTCGGCCTCGTCTATCTATTGCGATTTTGTTGATTACCTTTTGCGTGACCCAGCTCGTCTCTGCGGCTGAACCCACCTTCGCGGAACGGCTGGGCTGGCCCGAGGGATCGCGGGTACTAATCTTGCACAGCGACGATGTAGGCATGTCGCATGCCTCCAACCAAGGCACCATCGAAGCGCTGGAATTTGGCATGGTCACYTCGGTGAGCGTCATGATGCCCACGCCTTGGGTCAGTGAGTTCGCTCGATATGTGAAGTTGCATCCTGACACGGATGTGGGGCTGCACTTGACCCTCACATCGGAGTGGGACAATTACCGATGGCCTCCCGTAGCCGGGAAAAGCCAGGTTCCCGGATTGGTGGACGAAATGGGATGTCTSTGGGACAAYGGGKYGCTGGTGATGGAACATGCGACGGCGGACGAGGTGGAAATRGAAATCCGYGCGCAAATTGATCGWGCCCRCACCATGGGACTCCCYRTCACCCACATYGATTCTCACATGGGAACGCTTTTCGATTCGGATGAGTTTTTCGAACGACTCGTGAAGGTGAGCCTGGAAATGGATCTGCCCATGATTATGTCACGGAGTTACTGGCCTCGTGAAGCGAAGATATCGGATCGGACCAAACGTCGACGCTCCGCAATTCCGCGCATCTGGAACGCCGGGCTGCCCGTACTGGATTACATCCACACTGCCTCGTACGCCTGGAAAACCCGGGACAAGAAAGATTTATATATTCGTGATATCAGGAATCTGCCACCAGGCATCACGGAGATGATCATTCATTGCACAAAGCCTAATGAGGTGATTGACGTAATCACCAATAGCCGGGAATTGCTATACGGTGACTACTTTGCCATGATCGATCCGGACGTAAAGAAAGCTATTCAGGATGAAAAAATAATCTTGACGACGTGGAAAGAATTGCACGAACGACGGAAAAAATATGGCAAGCCTCTGGAGTGATCGGATAGGATAGTGAATCAGCGAGTTGTTTTGATGCGCCCCGAATTCTAATGCGCCATCGCAAGGATGTCGCTTTCGAATACACCGAGAGACTGAAATGTTACGGTCTCCGGTTCTCCCACAGATTCCCATGTGACGGTAGTCGGAATATTCGTGTTAAATGATGCAGATGCAGTACTCGGCGTCAATCTACCCGCATCTTGAACGCCACCGAACGCATTTTTTGCGGTATACGTTCCAGTAATCGATACTTTAATTATAAACCGAGCATTTACTGTTACGATAGTTCCATCCTCATGAGGAGCAACATATACGTTGGCGCGCCCTCCTAGTGATGGAGTTCTAGTCACTAAGGCTTCAGCAGGCAAATTTTTGTATACGCCCCACTTGTACGTATGAACAAAAGTAGCTTTTGCAGCCGGATCATACGTAAATTCCGTTGTTCCTTCCTTACCTTTTAATTCCCGACGGGTGACCCCTCCCGTCACATAATTTTCCGGAGTATCTGTAGAAAAGGAAACGTTGATTAGACGGGATTCCTTATCAATATTATTGATCACATAGAATTGTGTWGCCAGATTCCCGACCAATTTGTCCCATACATCATCAAATGACTTGTCGACAATTCTACTATTTTGAATCTCTTCGGGTTTAGGCTTTTCATTGGATGCAAAGGACAAAGCTGGAGTCGTAGCACACCCCGAAGAGAAAATCATTGCGACGATAAAGATTGAAAATAAAAGATGTTTAGTGCCCATATATAACCCCTTTGTATTATTTTAAAAATAATACAATAATTGAGTTACTTTCGCAAGCTGAGTATTCAAAGGCAAAATTTTGTACCTTTTTAAAGGCGAAAACTGTCATATTGCGTTTGGACGTCTGAAAGCATTACTATTTATTTTAGGATCATGCAAGACTCAGGAACAGACATATATACAACCACATGAAACCATCAAGTTAGAGGTTAAAAACATTGATTACAAACCGAAGAGAATTCCTCCGAATTAGTACGATGTCCGTTTTGGCGGCGTCTTCGTTGACGCCGGTCGTCAACGCTGCCCCAAAGCGCAACATCTCCAAATCTTTAAAAATGAGTATGATTCACGCCGATGGAGCCAATGGGAAAAAACTAAGCATTAAAGACCGATTGAAAGTTGCCAAGGATGCGGGGTTTGCCAGCGTAGAACCGGATACTATCGATTCTGACAAGGAAGTGGCAGAGTATGCTAAGGGTGCAGAAAAAGTCGGTATCAATATTGATGCCATTGTCTGCTCTGCCCATTGGGGTTCCCCTCTTTCCGATGCGGACCCCAAGGTATATCAGCGCACCATGGACAACATGAAGCGCAGCATGCARAACGCGAAGGATCTGGGAGGCGACATGGTRYTRCTGGTRCCYGCYGTGGTCAAYCCYCAAACCAGTTATCAGGATGCCTGGACGCGCTCAGTGGATCGGATAAAGCAGTTGGCTGAAGAGGCCGAGCGGCTGGATATCACCATCGGTATCGAAAACGTGTGGAACAAGTTTCTGCTCAGTCCTCTTGAGGCGAAGCAGTACATCGAAGAAATTGACAGCAAGCGCGTTCGTTTCTGGTGCGACGTGGGCAACATGGTTCTGTTCGGGTATCCTCAGGACTGGATTCGTACGTTGGGACCACTTATTGCCCGTGTGGATATCAAGGATTTCAAATCGGAGAACAAGAGATTCGTAAAGCTGCTGGATGGATCGGTGGACTGGCCAGAAGTGATGCGCGCCTTTGATGAAATTGGCTATGAAGGGGTATTCGCTGCGGAGGTCTCCGGCGGAAACCAGGACTACCTGACGGAATTCGTATCGCAACGCATGGACGAGATTATGGCAATGGGATAACCCGAGAAGGAGATTGCCGCACTTCACTTCGTTTCGTTCGCAATGACACCGTTTTGTAAGTTCGTTACGCAGTCGCTTCGACTCCGTCATCCACAATAAATTGTTTTCGCAAGGTCCAGCGCAGGAT